>JAQBQJ010000465.1 GCA_028287065.1 Labilithrix sp.
GCGCGTCGGCTTCAACCTCCCCCTCGGCGAGAAGCTCTCGTTCTACCCTCGCGCGACGATCGGCGTCGAGTCCGTGCACGTCGACCGCTTCGCGCCGCCGGCCGACGGGACCGTCGAGTCCAGCGAACGCAGCGTCGTCGACGAGACGAGCGCCGGCAGCTTCTTCATCCTCTTCGCGCCGCTCCTGTTCCATCCGGCGCCGCACTTCTTCGTGGGCGCAGGGCCCGGCGTCTTCCACGAATTCGCGAAGGAGGGGCTCGCGACGCTGGACGGAGAGCGAACGACGATCTTCGGCCGCGTCGTCGTCGGCGGATGGTGGGGCGGACCGTCCGAGCCGGCGGCACCGGCGGCCGCGGCGGACGCGAGCGCGCAGGCCCCAAAGGCCCCGCGACACCTCGCGCCGCGCTTCGGAGACGGCGGGACATGGGCGTTCAGCGGCGAGCTGAGCGCGGGAGTCGCCGACAGCACGTACACCGGCGTCCGGCGGCGTTCGTCGTCGAGCTACAGCGTGACTCCGGCGTTCGACTACTTCTTCGCCGACCACGTCTCGTTCGGCTTCGCGGCGGGCGTCGGTCACGAGAGCGACTCGACGCGCGGGGTGCTCGGCGCGAAGAGCGGGACCGAGACGACCTCGTTCGCCGGTGGGCTGCGCTTCGGCGTCGACGTACCGCTCTCCCCGTCCTTCTCCTTCTACCCGAAGGTGTACGCGAACGTCCGTCACTCCGAGTCCACCGACGCTTCCCTCGACGGCCAGACCACGAAGTATGCGTCGAACGACCTCAGCGTCGCGCTCCATGCCCCTTATCTCGTCCATTTCGCGTCCCACGCGTTCGCCGGTTTCGGGCCGTATATCGCTCAGAGCCTCGTCAATCACCGCGAGGGGAGCAGCGGCGACGACAACCTCGGCACCACCATCGGCGCCAGCCTCCTCGTCGGCGGGTGGCTCTAGGCCGAGAACCTCACCGGAACGTCACAAACCCTCACCCGAATCGCCAAATGCGCCTGTGATCATGGAAGCGTGGCGAAGCGATACCTCGCAGCGATCGACGTCGGCTCCAATGCGATGCGGCTTCGCATCGTCCTGGTCGGCGAAAACGGCCGTCACGTCGAGGTCGCGTCCCGCCGGGCCGCGGTGCGCCTCGGCACCGAGGTCTTCGGCAGCGGGAAGATCTCGCGCGCCACGCTCGCATGCGCCGGCGAAGCCTTTGCGACGTTCCGCGATCTCATGGATGACGTGGGCGTCGACGCCCACCGCGCCGTCGCCACGAGCGCGACTCGCGAAGCCGAGAACGGAGCCGCTCTCGTGCGCGTCGCTCGTCACGCCGGCATCGAGCTCGACGTGATCGACGGCGAGGAAGAGGCACGGCTCGTCCGCGCTTCGCTCCGTCGCATCATTCCCCTCGAAGGACGCACCGTGACGGCCGACGTCGGCGGCGGCTCGACCGAGGTCGCCGTCTTCGACGACGAGCGCGTCGTGCGCTCGCGCTCGCTGCCGCTCGGCACGCTTCGCCTCTCTCGCGACGCGGCCCCGGGGCGTTCCAGCGTCCGCGGCATCGTCCAGAGGCGACATCTGCGCGCGCTCAGCGAGCACGTGGAACGCTCCCTCGCGAACGTCGCGCCCTTCATCTGCGCGGCCGATCGCTTCGTGGCGACCGGCGGCACGGCGCGCGCCCTCGGGAAGATCTGCGCGCGCGGCGGCGACGAGGTGCTGGTTACCGACCTCGTCGGAGTGACCGAACGGCTGCGGCTCATGACCGACGAAGAGCGCATGCGCGCCTTCGACATGCGTGCCGATCGCGCCGACACGATCGTCCCCGGCGCGCTCGTCATCGCGCGCGTCGCAGCAGCGGCAGGCGCGCGCTCGATCCTGGTCCCCGCGGCCGGCGTTCGTGACGGCATCCTCGCCGAGCTCGACCGCGAGCGCGGCGCAGGCCGTCGCTCCGCCGCGTAAAAGGCCCGAAAATCTAGGCTCTCGCGCCGTCCCGCCAGGCGGGGTAGGAATCTTCGGCTCGTTCCCTCGTTGCCCGGAGACTCCATGGCTCGTTTGTCGTTCGTCCTCTTCCTGGCGCTCGCATGGCTCGTCGCATGTGGAGGCGGACCCACCGCGCCGAAGGGGCCCGACAACCTCGTGGTCGGGGCCGACAAGAACGGCTCGCAGCCGATCGCGGCGTCGAACGAGCCGGTCTCGGAGGACGACGTCGCCGTTCCGGTCGGCGCCGACGATCCCGTCCGCGGCAGTCGGCTCGCGTACGTCACCATCGTCGTCTTCTCCGATTTCCAGTGCCCGTTCTGCGGCAAGCTCGCGACGACGTTCGAGCGCATCGCCGAGACCTACGGCGAGGACGTGCGGTTCGTCTTCAAGCACGATCCGCTCCCGTTCCACGAGCATGCTCGCCTCGCCGCCGACGTCGGCAGCGCCGTCTTCGCGCTGAAGGGCAGCGAGGCGTTCTGGCGCTATCACGACATGGCCTTCCGCCGGCAGCAGCTCATGAGCCCGGACACGATCCGCACGTGGGCCGTCGCGGCGGGCGTGGACTCACGCGAGATCGAGGAAGGCATCGCGAAGAAGAAGTTCTCGGACAAGGTCGAGCGCGATCTCGCGACGGCCAAGCGCCTCGGCGTCGGCGGCACGCCTGCGTCGTTCGTGAACGGCGTCTCGCTCAGCGGCGCGCAGCCGTTCGAGAAATTCAAGGACGTGATCGACGCCGAGCTCGGGAAGGCCAAGGCCCTCGCGGCGCAGGGCGTCGCGCGCGATCGCATCTACGGCCGCATGGCCGCGGCGAACTACCAGGAGCCGAAGCTCGCGAAGCACGACGACGACGACGACGACGACGACAAGCCCGACACGCAGGTCTGGAAGGTGCCCGTCGGCACGTCGCCCGTGCGTGGCTCGAGCGCCGCGCTCGTCACCGTCGTCGAGTTCGGCGACTTCCAGTGCCCGTTCTGCAAGAGGGTGCAGCCCACGCTCGAGCGGCTCCGCACCGAGTACGGCGATCGCGTGCGCTGGGTATGGAAGGACCGGCCGCTCTCGTTCCACAAACGCGCGGAGCCCGCCGCCGAGCTCGCGCGCTCGGCGCGCGCGCAGAAGGGCGACGCCGCGTTCTGGACCGCGCACGACAAGCTCTTCGACTCGCAGGCGAAGCTCGAGGACGCCGACCTCGAAGCCGTCGCGCGCGCGATGGGCCTCGACGTCGCGAAGACCTCCGCGGCGATCAAGGGCAACACGTTCGCGAAGGCGATCGAGGCGGATCAGTCGCTCGGTGACGACATCGAGGCTGCAGGCACGCCGCACTTCTTCATCAACGGTCACAGGCTCGTCGGCGCGCAGCCGTACGAGAAGCTCAAGGCCGCGATCGACACCGAGCTCACGAAGGCCGAGGGCCTCGTCCGCTCTGGCGTCGCGAAGACCGCCGTCTACGAGGCGATCATCAAGGATGGCAAGTCCGCGCCCGAGCCCGATCGCAAGTCGGTCGCAGCGAGCGCCGTCACCGCGCCGTTCCGCGGCGCCGCGAACGCGAAGGTCGTCATCCAGGAGTTCTCGGACTTCCAGTGTCCGTTCTGCGGCCGCGCCGAGCCCACGATCGACGAGCTGCTCAAGGCGTATCCCGGCAAGGTGAAGGTCGTGTGGCGGAACATGCCGCTGCCGTTCCACACCGATGCGCCGCTCGCCGCCGAGGCCGCGCGCGAGGCCTTCGTGCAGAAGGGCAACGACGGCTTCTCGAAGATGCGCGAGCTCCTCTTCAAGGGGCAGAAGGCGCAGGACGGCCTGAAGCGCGACGCGCTCGACGGCTACGCGAAGACGATCGGCCTCGATACGCAGAAGTTCGCGAAGGCCCTCGACGACCGCACGCATCAGGCCGCCGTCGAAGCCGACAAGAAGGCGGCGAACGACGCCGGCATCAACGGCACGCCCGCGTTCACGATCGGGCCGTATTACCTGAGCGGCGCGCAGCCGCTTCCGAAGTTCAAGAAGCTCGTCGATCGCGTGCTCACCGAGCCCGCCCAGCCCGTGCCTCCGCCTTCCCAGGCAGTCGCGCCGGCCGCTGCGGGCGCCGCGGTCACGCTGCCGGGCGGTCTCGTCGTGAAGGACACGACCGTCGGCACCGGCGCCGCCGTGAAGTCCGGCGACACCGTGACGGTCCACTACGTCGGCACGCTCACCGACGGCACCGAGTTCGACAGCTCGCGCAAGAGCGGACAGCCATTCTCGTTCGGCGTCGGCAAGGGACAGGTCATCAAGGGCTGGGACCAGGGCCTCATCGGCATGAAGGTCGGCGGTCGACGCAAGCTCACGATCCCGTCCGATCTCGCGTACGGTGACCGCGGCATGGCGGGTGCCATTCCTCCGAAGTCGACGCTCTTCTTCGACATCGAGCTCCTCTCGATCAAGTAAGACGATGCGCGTCCTCCTCGCTCCCGTTGCGCTCGTGGTGGCGCTCGCCGCGTCACCGCGCGAGGCGCAGGCGATCGAGCGACAACATCACCTCGGGCTCGATCCGTCGCTGTCGATGCTGAAGGTCGACGACAAGTCGTCGCTCAGCACCGGCGTGGGGCTAGGTGTACATTACACGTATGGGTTGAACGACCAGCTCAACTTCATGGCCGAGCTGAACGCGTCGATCGTCGCCGCGAACCAGAAGCAGGACATGCCGGAGTCGCCGCACACGCGGCCCGCCGAGGTCGATCACGCGCTCGCCGGCATCGGCTACGTGATCGATGTCCTCCGCTGGGTGCCGTACTTCGGGATCCTCGCGGGCGGCTATCGCCTGTCGGGCGGCACGCTCGACAAGGACCTCCTCATCTTCGGCGGCGCGGTGCAGGTCGGGCTCGACTACCAGCTCTCGCGGCACTGGGCGATCGGCGGTGCGGCGCAGCAGCACTTCTTGCTCACGAAGATGAGCACCTATCCGTCCTACACGAACGTCATGCTGCGTCTCGAATACATGTGGGGCTTCTGAGATCCACCGAGACGTTCGAAGCCGCGTGTTTTCGAGCCGTAATTCTCGGCAAACTGCGCGTCGTGCAGGCTCGGCGGACGGTACGCATGGTGCACGCGAGGACCTCGTGGTCGCGGAGACATACGGCGCCGTCGCGGTGACCCTCGGGCTGGTCGTGACGCGGCCTCGCATCGCGAAGGGCTTCCGCGTCACGCCCGCGATGGCTGCGCTCGCCGGCGTCGCCGTGCTCGCCGCGTTCGGGAGCGTGCGGTTCGGCGATCTCGCATGGGCCGCGCACACGATGTGGCGACCGCTCCTCGGCATCGTCGCGATCATGGTGATGACGGGTGTCGCGCGTCGCACCGGCGTGCTCGAGGGCGCCGCCGATCTCGTCTTCCGTCGCGCGGGCGGCGATCCGAAGAAGCTCTTCGGCCTCGTCTTCGTGTTCGGCGCTCTCACGGCGGCGATCCTGAACAACGACTCCGCCGTGCTGCTGCTCACGCCGCTCGTGGTCGTCGCGGCGCGCAAGCGTCATCCGAAGCTCGTCGTGCCGCTCGCGTTCGCGGTGTTCCTGTCGGCGGGCGTCGCGCCGGTGATCGTGTCGAACCCGATGAACATGGTCGTCGCGACGTTTGCCGGCATCGGCTTCAACGAGTACGCGGCGCGCATGATCGTGCCGTCGGTCGCGGGCTCGCTGGTGACGTTCATCGCGCTCCGCCTCTTGTTCCGCAAGGACCTCGCATCTCCCCCCGTGCCCGTACCCGTGCCCGTGCCCGCGTCCGTTCTGCCCGTCGCGGCCGGTCGCCGCGTGGTCGTCGCCGCGCTCCTCGCCGTCGTCCTCGCGTACCCGCTCGTCTCCTGGCTCGGCGGCCCGGTGTGGATCGTCGCCGTCTGCGGAGCGCTGCTCCTCGTCGCGCTCGGCGCGCGCTCCGGCCATCGCCCGCTCACGGTGCTCCGCGAAGAAGTCCACGCCGACGTCCTCGTCTTTCTCGTCGCGGTCCTCGTGCTCTCGCTCGGCCTCCGCAACGTCGGCGTCGTCGATCACCTCTCACGCGCTTACGCCGGCGCATCGCCGATGCGCATCGGCGTCCTCTCCGCGATGGGCTCCGCGATCCTCAACAATCACCCGATGGCGAACCTGAACATGCTCGCCCTCGTTCCGGGCGGCTCGCCGGCGGATCCGCGATGTGTGCTCGCCGCGCTCGTCGGCGGAGACCTCGGTCCGCGCCTGTTTCCGATGGGATCGCTCGCGGGCCTCTTGTGGCTCGAGATGCTCCGCCGTGCAGGTGTCCAGGTGTCGGTCCGTCGGTTCGTGCTGGTCGGCGTCGTCGCCACGCTGCCTGCGCTCGGCGTGTGCCTCACGCTGCTTTGAGTCGTCCGTCCGGGTGACAGCGTGCTGGGCTTCGGCTCGTAGCGCTGTGATAGCCTCGGAATGGCACTCTCTCCTTCACTTTCCAGGGGGCATCACGATGCGCGCATTCACGTACGGCGTCGGTCGCAACGCTGCGATCGTTCTCGTCGCTCTCGGCACCGTTGCCTGCACCGCGTTGCTCGGCGACTTCAGCGTCGGCGGTGGAGACGGCACGAGCGGCGGCCCGGGCGAGGGCGGCACGGAGGGCGGCTCCGATGCCGAAGGCGCGCTCACGATCACGCCCGCGGAGGTCAAGGTCGGCGTCCTGCGCGCGCAGACGTTCACGGTGAACCTCCCGGTCACGTGGTCGATCCAGGAAGGTGCGAGCGCGGGGATCATCGACGATGCCGGCAAGTTCCTCGCGCCGGACAAGCCGGGCGTCGTGCACGTCGTCGCGACGTCGAAGAGCGATCCGGCGGTCAAGGCCACGGCCACGGTGACCGTCGCGCCCGTCGGCATCAGCATCCTTGCCGGAGGCAACGGCGGCGAGGGCAACATCGACGGCCCGCCGCTCAAGGCCCACTTCAAGAACCCCGCAGGCATCGCCCATCTCTTCCCGCAAGGCGGCGGCAGCGGCGATCGCTACTTCATCTCGGACAGCGGCAATCACACGATCCGTCAGTACGACACGGCCACGCAGAAGGTCACCACCATCGCGGGGACGCCGGGGACGCAGGGGCACAGCGACGGCAAGGGGGCCGCCGCATCCTTCCTTTCTCCGCGCGCCATGGTCGCGGATCGCAAGCGCAACGTCATCTACATCGTCGACAGCGACGGCACGTGCATCCGCGAGCTCGATCCCGCGACCGCGATGGTCACGACGATCTCGGGGACGTGCGGTACGACCGGGGCGAGCGACGGCGGTCCCAGCGCGCCGGCGACGTATTCGTTCATCCGCTCGTTCGACGTCAACGGCGGCAAGTTCTTCGGCGAAGACGTGACGGCGCTCTACATCTGCGACGGGGCCTCGCGCATCCGCAAGCTGTCCCTCGCCGGCATGAACAAGGGCACGACGACGACGCTGCTCAACACCAGCGGGTGCGATCTCGCGACCGATCTGGTCAGCGGTAGCCCGAAGAGCATCTACTACATCGACAAGCAGGAGCTCCGGCGTATCCAGGACGTTCCGCCGTACACGCCGACGCCCCTCGGACCCGCGCCGGAGTTCTATACGAACGGTATGGGCGTCGCGTCCGGGCAGGGACCGGCGGCCGCCGTTTTCGCGCTATCGGAGAGTCACAGCGTCGTGTACCACGCCCAGCTCGGGCAGCCGTTCGACACGACGGCGATCGTCGGAGCGACGGATGACGCGAAGGTGCTCGACGGCCCATTCACGAGCGCGCGCCTCGGCCGCCCGAGCGCCATCGACGTCATCACCGAGCGTGGCAACGGCTCGTTCCTCTTCGCAGATTACGAGTCTGACGCCATCCGCATAGCCGACCTCGGCCAGAAGAAGGTCAGCACCCTCGTCGGCGCTGCCCGCATGCTCGATCGGGTCGACGGGCCGCGCAGTGCCGCGCGCCTCAGCGGTCCGTTTGCCGTCGCGAGCGACACGACGGGCGTCTACTTCACCGACGTCGCCTTCGACGGGCCTGTCCTCAACAACACGATTCGCAAGGTCGATCCCGCCGGCGTCGTCAGCTCGATCGCGGGCAAGCCCGGCAGGCCGAGCACGACGGTCGCTCCGCTCGACGGATCCAAGGACGAAGCGACGTTCGGGTTCCCGATCGACCTGATGATCCTGAAGGGGAACATCTACGTCATCGATGCGTTCGGCCAGGCCGTCCGCAAGGTCACGCTGGCGGGCGACGTCACGACGCTCGCAGGCGAGCTCGGCGTTGCCGGCGATGCGACCGACGCGGTGGGTGCGGCCGCGCATTTCAAGTTCGCCGACACCTCCTCGAGCGGCGGCGGCGGCTTCGGCGGCGGTATCGCGACGGACGGAACCGACATCTTCGTGGCCGACACGTCGAACTTCGCCATTCGCAAGATCAACGCGACGACGGGTCAGGTCACGTTGCTTGCCGGCGGCAGCTCGGGCAGCGCGAACGGCATCGGCAAGGCCGCGCAGTTCGTGGCGCCGTTCGGGCTCGCGTACGACAGCGGATTCCTCTACATCGCAGACGCTGGCGACCACACGATCCGCCGTCTCGACCTGAAGACCAACGAGGTCACCGGCCTCATGGGGTTGTCCGGGCTCTTCGGCCAGATCGACGGCGACGCCGCCAAAGCGACGTTCCATTCGCCGGGACGCATCGCGGCAGACGGCCTCGGCAACCTGTTCGTCGCCGAGATCCCGTTCAACGACAACTTCTTCCCCGGCGTGATCCGCCGCATCGCCATCAAGTCGCGCACCGTGTCGTCGTATGCAGGCACGAAGGGCGCCATGGGCCTCGCGACAGGCCCGCTCCCTTCGACGGTGAACTGCCCCGTGGCGTTCACCGTGACGCCGGCGGGCGACCTCGCGTTCGCGGACTTCTGCGAGGCGTCGATCGCGCTGCTCAAGCCGCTCTGAGGTCTGAGCGGGCGCACCTACCTCTCGACGGCCTTCGCCAGAAGCGCTTTGCGGAGATCCGCCAGAGACCACCGGCCGCGACCTGGTTCACCGGGCGGAGGAAACAGTTGTCCGGCCGGTGATGTCCCTGCGTCCACCCGGTTGCGGGTTGAGTTCAAGTCCGACGACGTCCTCTGCACCCCCCACGACCGCGCCGCTCTGTCCGCGTGCGTCGCCGCCGCCGCGTTCGCGGTAGAAGTCGAGCACCGTCTTGACGAATAGGCGCGTCAGCGCCGAGAGCAGCGGTCCGTCGTAGCGCGGCCGGCGCCGTGAGGGCGGCGCGCGCGTTGCAGGTCCCTCGGGCAGGAGGCCGACGATGCGTGTCGTCGCGCTCGAGGAGCACTTCAATCTGCCGGAGCTCATTTCGCGTATCCCGTCGAGCGCAATTGCAGAGCACGGTTGGCCGACGGGCGACCGAATGCCCGCGACGATGTCGCGCCCCGACGAGCTGCGCGACCTCGCGGGCGGCCGCTTGAAAGCCATGGACGCGGCCGGGATCACGATGCAGGTCCTCTCGCACTCGGGCCCCGGAGCGGATCTGCTCGACGGCCGCGAAGGGATCGCGTTTGCCCTCGAGGCGAACGACAGGCTGGCGCGCGCCGTTGCCGAGCATCCGACGCGCTTCGGGGGATTCGCCCATTTGCCGCTACGGACACCGGAAGCCGCCGCCGACGAGCTGGAGCGCGCCGTGACCGAGCTCGGCTTCGTCGGCGCGCTGCTCAACGGGACGACGCGCGGTCGCTTCCTCGACGATCCCTCGTACGAGCCGCTGCTCACTCGCGCCGAACGGCTCGACGTGCCGCTCTACCTGCACCCGGGCATTCCGCCGGAGCCGGTGCGTAAGGCGTATTACCAAGGGCTGCCTCCCAAGGTGGAGGTCATTTTCGGCGCGCCGGGCTGGGGCTGGCACGCCGAAACGGCGGTGCACGTCCTTCGCCTTGTCCTCACCGGCGCGTTCGATCGCCACCGCGGGCTCCGCGTGATCGTCGGTCACATGGGGGAGATGATGCCCGTGATGCTCGCACGCTTCGACGAGGTTTTTTCGAAGGACACCGGCTACCTCGAACGGAGCGTCAGCCAGACGATCCTCGATCACGTCGTCATCACGACGAGCGGCTTCTTCTCGACCGCACCGTTCGTGGCGGCGCTCATGACGTTCGGCGCCAGTCGCATCCTGTTCTCGGTCGATTACCCGTACGCGCGAAACGATGTCGGGCGCGCGTTCCTCGACCGGCTGCCGGTGCCGCCGGACGACCTCGTGAAGATCGCCCATCGCAACGCGGATCGCATCCTCAAGCTCCCGCTCGACGCGGGGCTTTCGGCGCCGCTCCACCCGCCGGCGGAGTAGCTTCGGCGGCGGGAGGGCGACGTCGATCTGGCCCTTCGCGCGAACGAGGAGCGAGACCGTTCGGTCGTAGAGGTAGGGACCGCCGTGGCTCGCGCCCTTGCCGATCACATGGCACGCGCACTGCACCCGGCAGGGCGACATGTACATCGTTGCGCTGGTGGCGCTTCTCGCGCTCGCTGCGACGACGATCGTGCACGGCTCGCGACGGAGGAGCCGGGGCATGCTCGCGGCGGGGATCGGTCTCGCCGGCGTGACGGTCCTCTTCTTCGGGGTGCTCAGCTTGTGGGGGGAGATGCTCTGGTTCGAGGAGGTCGGGTATCTCGGACGCTTCTGGACCGTCATCCTCGCGACCGCCGGTATCACGCTGCTCGGCGCGGCCCTCGGCGCAGCGCTCGTCGCGGCGATCACCTTTCCGGCTCGACGGACGGCAGGTCGGGGTCGCTGGCTCGGCATCGCGCTCGGAGGAGTGATCGGCGCCATCTGGGGAGCCGCTAGCTGGAGCACCGTCCTCTCCTGGGTGATGGGCGTCTCGACCGGTGTGGCGGAGCCCATCCTCGGACGCGACACGGGCTTCTACCTCTTCACCCTCCCGTTCTACGACGCGCTCTTCTGGCTCCTCCTGCTGGTCACCGTCGTCGGCACGATCGTGGCGGCATGGTCGACGCTCGCAACGCAGGCTCGCCCCGAGCTCGTGCTCGTGAAGCCGCTCGAAAAACACGACAACCCAAGGCCGCGCCTTGCGCCGAACCAGAATCGGCCGCTCTACGTCGCTGCGGGTGCGCTCGCGCTCGTGTTTGCATGGGAGCGCACGATCGCTCCGTATCACCTCCTCTACTCCAGCGTCGGCACCGTCCACGGCGCGGGATGGACGGACGTGCACATCCGATTCCCCGTCTACTACGTGCTCGCCGTCCTGCTCGCGATCGTGGGCTTCACGCTGCTCGTTCCGTCGACGTCACGTGCGCTCGAAGCTCGGGTTGCCCCGGGTCGGCGACCGGCGGTTGCCGTCCTCGCGCTGCCGGCGATCCTCGTCGCCGCGACCGCATTCGTGGGGCTCGGCGTCCTTCCGGCTCTCTCGCAATGGATGAAGGTCACTCCCAACGAGCTGGCGCTCGAGACGCCCTACATCGAAAACTCGATCGCCTTCACGCGCGCGGGCTTCGGGCTCGATCGCATCGAGGAGCGCGAGTTCGAGGTCAAGGACGCCGTGTCCCCGGAGCTCGTCGAATCGAAGCAGCAGTTGCTCTCGGAGGTGCGCCTCTGGGATCCGCGCGCGCTCGACGATGTGCTCGAGCAGTTCCAGGCGATCCGCCTCTACTACGAGCTCACGACGGTCGACATCGACCGCTACACGGTCGACGGACGCTACCGGCAGATGATGGTGGCGCCGCGAGAGATGGAGACGGCGAACCTGCCGATCAACAGCCGCACGTTCGTCAATCGCTACTTCCAGTACACGCACGGCTACGGCCTCGCGATGGTGCCGGTGAGCGACTTCACGAAGGACGGACTTCCGGAGCTCGTCGTCCGCGACATGCCGCCGGTCTCGTCTTTTCCTTCACTCCAAATCACGCGACCGGAGATCTATTACGGCGAGCTCACGAACGACTTCGTCGTCGTGAACAGCCGCGCCCTCGAGTTCGATTATCCATCCGGCGCGGAGAACGTCTACACGCGCTACCAGGGCAAGGGAGGTGTCGAGCTCAGCGGGCTCTTCCGCAAGCTCGTCTTCGGATGGAAGCTCGGTGGGACGCAGCTGCTCCTGTCGTCCTATCCGAAGGACGACAGCCGCATCATGTTCGTCCGGAACATCCGCGAGCGCGTCGCGAAGATCGCGCCGTTCCTCGAGCTGGATCACGACCCTTATCTCGTCGTGGTCGACGGCCGGCTGAAGTGGATGATCGATGCGTACACGACCTCGGACTACTTCCCGTACAGCGAGACCCTCTCGGGAGCGATGGCCGATCGAGTCACCGAGCTCGGCGCCACGGAACCGGGCGCAGAGCCACCCCTCAGCGACATCAACTACGTCCGCAACTCGGTGAAAGCGGTCGTCGATGCGTACGACGGATCCGTCTCGCTCTACGTGTTCGACGACAAGGATCCGATCATTCGCGTGTGGCAGCGCATCTTCCCGAATCTGTTCCGGCCGTCGAGCGAGATGTCGGCGGGGATTCGCGCGCACGTGCGCTACCCGGAGGAGCTGCTCAACGCGCAGGGGCTCGTCTATTCCAAGTTCCACATGACCAAGCCCGACGTCTTCTACAACCAGGAGGACCTCTGGGTGCGCGCGAGCGAAAAGCGCCAGGGCAGGCTCGGCGTGGTCGAGCCCTATTACGTCATCTGGCAGGCACCGGGGTCGGATCGTCCCGAGTTCATCATGATGTCGCCCTATACGCCGAAGAACCGCCAGGTGCTCACCGGCTGGATCGCCGGAATGTGCGACGGCGAGAACTACGGGCGTCTCCTCGCCTACCGGTTCTCGAAGGACAAGTGGATCCTCGGCCCGCAGCAGGTCGACACGAAGATCGATCAGTCACCCGAGCTGTCGGCGCAGCTCACGCTATGGGACCAGCACGGCAAGCGGGTCATCCGCGGCAACGTCCTCGCGATCCCGATCGGGCAGACGATCCTCTACGTCGAGCCCATCTATCTCCAGGCGGAGGCAGCGGCATATCCCGAGCTCCGAATGGTCGTCACGATGAACGGTGACGCGATGAGCTACGCGCCGACCTTCAAGGAGGCCCTTGCCCGGCTCGTCTCGCCCGGCGCACCAACTCCTGGTCGCGCCCACCCCGAGGTCGCCACCGCGACGGCGCTCGAGCGCGCACGAAAGGCGTTCGACGAGTACCGCCGGCTCACGTCCGAAGGGCGGTTCGAGGAGGCAGGCGCGCAGCTCCGGGCGGTCGGCGAAGCTCTCGCGCCGCTGCAGGAGCAGGGCGCGCTGCCGCCCCGCTGAACGGAGGCTCACGCTCTGCCAAGTGGCTTGCCGCTACGTCCGAGGAGTGGCGAGCGCGAGAAGCTCAGTGAGGCGCGCCTCGATGCGCGGATCGTCTTTCAGCTCGAGAAGGGGACGAAGCTCCTCCCAGATGAGGTGCTGATCGAGCTGGGCGCCCTGACGCACGATGATCCCGCGTACGTCCAGCCAGTCCTTCTCGCGCGCAGCGAACGACTTGTGGACGACGAGGTCCTCGGCCGAGCACGTGGTGAGGAAGACGCCGTCGCCGACATCGAAGGGGCTGCTTCGGACAACCGCTCGTTCCTCGAAGGGCATCGCGCCGAGCGAAACGTCTATGGGCGTTCCGTTCGTCGCGAAGAGGAGCAACGTACGGTTGTCGAGCGCGAAGGTCCGCGTGTCGGGCAGGCGGCCCCGAAACACGGGCAAGAGGGCATCGACGAACGGCTCCTCACCGCCGAACCCGGTAATGAGCGTCAGGTCGACATCGACCGTCATCCGCGGCTCGCCCCAACGCTGGACGGCGAGACCTCCGATGAAGCAGAAGGAGAAGCCCTTTGCGCGGCACGCCTGCTCGACCTCGTGTGCGGCTTCGAAGATCGGGTTCATCAGCGCCGGGTTCGGGCGAAGAGCGCTTGCTGCTCGACGAGGCCGGAGGTCGTCCGGCGATACTCGGGGATCTCTCGCTGATTCGGTGTAGAGGCCGCGAGCGAGAGGAGTGCCTCGCTGCGCCGTAGTGCCTCCGCATCGGTCAGCGCGCGAAGCTCAGCATCCTCCACGGCGGACACGGCCGCGCTCGCAGCAACACGCTGCGCGTACCACGCGGCTGCGAATTTCGGGCGCGAGTCCATGACAGAAAATTAGCACGTAACCGTCGTCCATCGCGTCGTGCGCGATGCGCAATCACAATCAAGTCGTGCTTGTCCGCGCGCGGTGATGAGCCCGCGGAGCTCGAAAGCGCGCGGACTCACCCCGGCGATCGCCGCTGCGGCTCACGCCCCGGAGGTTGCGTCGGCGGCTCGCGTTCGGGGGACGGCGGAATCGCACGTGCGATGGGTTCGGCGCCGGTCACCGTGAGCGGCGCTCCATGGTGCATGAGTCGGAGGGCGCCTGTGCCGTGCAGCAGCGAGTACCTCGCTTCGGCGGCGGTCACGTCCACGCGAAGACACGAATCGCGATAGCGGATCGAGAACGACAGCCGTGTGAGACCGTCGGGGAGCTGCGGCGAGAACTGCAACGTCTCGGCGAAGTCGCGCATTCCTCCGAGACCGGCGACGAGAGCGACCCACGTCCCTGCGAGCGCCGCCATGTGGAGACCGTCACGCGTGTTCCTTTCGTAGTCGTGAAGATCCAGGAGGGCAGCCTCGGCGACGTAGTCGAAGGCGAGCCGGAGATGGCCCACCTCTGCCGCGAGCACGGCCTCCGTACACGCCGCGAGTGACGAGTCCCGGACGGTGATCCGCTCGTAGTAGTGGAAGTTTCGCAGCTTCTCTTCGGCCGTGAAGGCATCGCCGCACGTGTGCATCGCCAAGACGAGGTCCGGCTGCTTGACGACCTGCTTCCGATAGAGATCGAAGTAGTGAAAATGCAGGAGAAGCGGATATTCGTCCGGCTTCGTCGCCGCGAAGTTCCATTCTTCGTGCGTCGTGAAGCCTTCGGCTTGCGCGTGCACACCAAGCTTGTCGTCGAAGGCGATGACCATGCGATCGGCGGCGGCGCGCCAGCCCGCCATCTCCTCCGTCGTGACTCCGAGCTCGCGCGCGTTGTCCTGATGCCGCTCGCACGCGGCGGCAGCGGCGACGAGGTTCCGCTTGGCCATCAGGTTCGTGTAGACGTTGTTGTCCGCGACGGCGCTGTACTCGTCGGGGCCCGTGACGCCGTCGATGCGGAATTCGCCCCGGAGATCGTAGTGCCCGACCGAGCGCCACAAGCGCGCGGTGTGCACGAGCACGTCGAGGCCGACCTCGCGCTCGAACCCGTAGTCCGTGGTCGCGTTCACGTAGCGAACCACGGCCCCGGCGATGTCGGCGTTGACGTGAAAAGCCGCGGTTCCGGCGGGCCAGTAGCCGGAACATTCCTCGCCGTGGATCGTACGCCAGGGGAACGCGGCCCCCTTCAGACCGAGGTCGCTGGCGCGCCGCAACGCGGCGGGGAGCGTCGAGTGTCGCCAGCGAAGCGCGTCGGCAGCCGCCCCCGGGCACGTGTACGTGAGCACCGGCAGGATGAACGCTTCGCTGTCCCAGAAGGCATGACCGTCGTATCCGGTGCCCGTCAGGCCCTTGGCTGCAATCGCGCGGCCCTCGGCCCGCGCACCGGACGAGAGGACCTGGAAGAGCGCGTAGCGGACGGCTTGCTGGAGCTCGGAGTCACCCTCGACCTCCACGTCGGCATGCGCCCAGAACTCGTCGAGGTACGTTCGCTGGTCTGCGAGAAGCCCGTCCCAGCCGGTCGGCCGCATACCGGCCAGAGCGGCGAGGACCTGATCGCGCAACGCCGGCACCGTCCGATCGGCGGACCATCCATAGGCCACGAGCTTCACGATCCGGAGCCGCTGCCCCGGCTCGAGCACGTCGGTCACGACGACGCGCGCGGAGTCGTCGCCGGATTCGGACGTGATCTGGACGCGGGAGGTGCCGCTCACGGAGTGATCCATGGCGACGGCCACGCGCAAGCCGCTGCGCTTCGTCCTGTGGACGAGCACGGCCGACGACCCGAAGCAGAGGTGGTCCTCCGACTCGAGCGGTGATGCCTCGAGCGCCGCGGCGACGCGCGGATCTTTGCCGAACGTGGGGAGCTGCTCGTTGGCGACGAGCTCGGACTGGACGACGACGTCCGCAGGCCCGTCGAGCGGCTCGATCTCGTAGGCGAAGCCTACGATCGCGCGGTGGGTGAAGGAGACGAGCCGGACAGACGTGATCCGCACGGTGCGCCGCGCGGGTGACCTCCACTCGGCAGTGCGTCGAAGCGTGCCGGCGCGAAAGTCGAGCACCCGATCATGCGCGAGCAGGTCGCCGTAACGGATGTCGAACGGCTCGTCGTCCACGAGCAAGCGAAACAGCTTGCCGTTGGTCACGTTGACGAGCGTCTGACCCGACTCGGGCGTGCCGTAGACGCTCTCGGCCTCGAGCAAAGCATGCAGCTCGTACACGCCGTTGAGGTAAGTGCCGGGCAACCCGTGCGGCTCACCCTCGTCGAGGTTGCCGCGCAGCCCGATGTGGCCGTTCGACAGCGCGAACAGCGACTCGGTCTGCGCGAGGATGTCCAGCTCGAGCGCGGTCTCGTGGAGCGCCCACGGCTCGACGCGAAACGACGGGTGCCGGATCACGCGGCCTCCATCAACGCGGAGAGATCGGTCACGACGACGTCCGCGCCGTGGCGGCGAAGCTGCTCCGCGTGCCCCACGCGATCCACACCGACGACGTGGCCGAAGTGTCCCTCCCGACCTGCCTCGACCCCGGCGAGCGCATCTTCGAAGACCGCCGCTCGCGCGGGAGCGACGCCGAGGGCGCGAGCCGCCGCGAGATAGGTGTCCGGCGCCGGCTTGCCCGCCAGATGTTCTCTCGCGGCGACGTTGCCGTCGATCTCGGCGTCGAACAGATCGGCGATCCCCGCGGAGACGAGCACCTCGCGGCAGTGCTTGCTCGACGACACGACCGCCGTTCGAAGGCCGGCCTGTCGCGCGGCGCGGACGTAGCGCACCGACCCGTCGAACGTCGCGACGGGCGTCCGTCGAAGGAGATCGACGAAGATCTCGTCTTTGCGCGAAGCAAGGCCGTATGCAGTGCCGGCTTCGGGTGGGTCGCCTTCTTCTCCTTCCGCGAGCTGGATGCCTCGAGAGGCGACGAAGGAACGCACGCCGTCCACCCGAAGCTTGCCGTCGACGTAGCTCTGGTAGTCGCGAACCGCGTCGAACTCGACGAAGGGCTCCCCCGTCGCTCGCGACCGCTTCTGCAGGTACGCGTCGAACATCTTCTTCCACGCCGCGGCATGGAGCTTGGCCGTCCGTGTGAGCACACCGTCGAGATCGAAGAGACAAGCGCCGATCGCGGGTGGAAGCCCGAGCGCTCTTTGCGGTGAATCGGACTTGGGGTCGCTCGCGGACATGTCCAGGCGAGTTCAGGATGTGTACCAACACCGCACGAGCTCGCCGCTTCACCGTTCCACGTGAGACGTGTCGTCCCAAAGACGAAGGACCGGCTGGGAGAGGTCTGCCTCGTAACCCACCGCGCTCAGGCTCGCGGTGCTCGAGTAGAAGTACTTGCCCGCCAGCGGCGCAAGGCCGAGCCAGCGCGCCGCAAGGACCCGCAGGAAGTGGCCGCTCGAGAACAGCAAGACATCACCCCGAATCGCGCGGACCCGGCTCACGACGCGATCGGCTCTCCGTCCGACCTGCTCGGGCGTCTCTCCGCCGGGGCAGCCGTCCCGGAACAGATTCCAGTCTGGCCGCTCCGCGTGGATCTCGACGGTGGTTCGCCCTTCGTACGCGCCGTAGTTCCACTCGACCAGGTCACGATCGACCTCGGCGACGGAACCGAAGCCGGCGAGCTCGCACGTCCGTGACGCGCGGCGGAGCGGGCTCGTCAGCACCTTCGCGAAGGTGTGCTCTCGGAGCCGCGCACCGAGACGCTTCGCGTTGCGCTCGCCGCGTTCGGTGAGTCGCAAGTCGGTCGAGCCGGTGTGTTGACCCGATAGGCTCCACGCGGTCTCGCCGTGGCGCGCGAGATGGACGACCTCCAGCATCACGTCGACGACTCGGCGTGACGAGGAACGGGCGCCGCGGCCCACCGTGCGCAAGCCCGCTCGAAGACGTCGACGAACGCGCGGAAGCGGCTGGCGATCTCGGCGACCGCCGCGTCGCGCGTCTTCTTCTTCGCGCGGTATTCGACGAGCGGATCCCAGAAGCTCGTTCGGCCGACGGCAAAGCCGATGAACCCCGGGACCCCCGCCGCCGTGGTCAACCATTGTTGGACCTTCTCGTCGCTCTCCCCGCGCCCGAGGACGATGCAGCCGACGTGCTCTCGGCTGCCACGGCGCGCCGCAGCGACCACCCTCTCGCAGTCCTCGCGGCGGTCGAGGCCCTCGACCTT
This sequence comes from Labilithrix sp., assembly GCA_028287065.1. Taxonomy (GTDB): domain Bacteria; phylum Myxococcota_A; class Polyangia; order Polyangiales; family Polyangiaceae; genus Labilithrix. The sequence goes on from JAQBQJ010000465.1 coordinate 18,294, forward strand.
CCAGACGTCGGGCTCGACGCCTCGCGCCTGGAGCTCTTCGATCGCACGAACCATGAGCCGTGGCCGCAGTGTCGCGTCGTAGGCGCCTCGATCGCCGCCGAGCCGTTCGAGCTGCGGGTTCTCGGGCGGCACAAGGAGCTCGAGCATGAACCCGGCGCTCTGGGTCTCGTCGTGCAGAAGGTCCGACAGCCATTTCAGTCGCGCCGCTTGGCGCGCGTTCAGCGCCGGATCGCCCTCGGGATTGTAGCGGAGCAACACCTTGCAGAACGTCGGGTGGAAGGAAGTGAGGTGCTCGGCGACGTGCTCGCCGTATTCGAAGTCGAGCTCGCTCTGTCCGCTCTTCTCGACGGGATAGGCAGTCGTGAAGCCGCGGGCCGTCGCGTCGCGCAGGATGCGGGCTCCGAACTGCTCGTCGACCAGGATGCCGGCTCTCTCCTTGGGCACGCCACCTTCGACCGCGGCCTTGAACCCGTCGTAGATGATCTCCTTCGCGGCGCTGATCTCGGCCGCCTGCGCCGCGGAGAGCGGCACGCCCCAGCCGAACATCTCGAGCTCGAGCGAGCTCCGGTGGTCGAAGGGAAGGATGTAGAGAGGTCTGTCGTAGCCGAGCGTTTTCATCGCATCACCTCGACGCCGTCGCGGGCGAGATCGCGGCGCGACGCTTCTTCTCCAGCCTTCTTCAGCGTGGCTGGTGCCAGCCTCCGCAAGCGGCGGCGATGCGCGCCGCTTCTGCCGGGCCCCAGCAGCCCGGCTCGTAGACGTAGAGCGGCGTCTCGCCGCCGAGCACGGGATCGACCACTCTCCACTGCGCCTCGATCGAGTCCTCGCGCGCGAACAAGCTGACGTCGCCGACCATCGCGTCACCCAGCAGGCGTTCGTATGGAAGCAGCTCGTCACCACCGGGGGCCGAGACCGCCACGAGCTCGACGTCTCGACCGACCATCCCATGCCCGGGCCGCTTGACGTGCATGCCGATCGCGAGCGTCACCTCGGGGTCGAGGCGAAAGCGGAAGTAGTCGGCGCTGCGCCGTTCGCCGAACACCTCGTGCGGCGTCTGCTCGAGCGTCACCAGCACCTCGGTCGCAGTGACCGGCAGGCGCTTTCCGGCGCGGATGTAGAAGGGCACGCCCGCCCAGCGTTCCGACTCGACGCGCAGCTCCACCGCCGCGAAGGTCTCTACGTTCGAGTCTGGCGAGACGCCTGGCTCGTCCTTGTAGCCGCGAAACTGACCGCGCACGACGTGTGCCGGGTCGAGCGGCGCGATTGCCTGGAGCACCCGCGCCTTCTCCGTGCGGATCGCCTCGACGCTTTGCCCCACCGGTGCATCCATCGCGAGGATCGCCGCCACCTGGAGCATGTGGTTCTGGATGACGTCGCGGATCGCGCCGGCCTCTTCGTAGAACTTGCCGCGGCCTTCGACGCCGAAACGCTCGGCCATCGTGATCTGGACCGTGTGGACGTAGACGCGATTCCAGATCGGCTCGATGGAGGCGTTGGCGAATCGAAAGTAGACGAGGTTTTCGACCGGCTCCTTGCCGAGGAAGTGGTCGATGCGGAAGATCGACGACTCGGGGAAGACCTGGTGCAGCGTCCGATTGAGCGCGCGGGCGGAGGCGAGATCGCGCCCGAAGGGCTTTTCGGTCACGACCCTCGCCTGGTCCGCGAGCCCCGCGTGCGTGAGCCCGCCAATCACTTCGATGAAGGCGCTCGGCGGTATCGCGAGATAGTGGAGCGGCCGCTCTGCTCGTCCGAGCGCGCGGCGCAGCGCGACGAAGGTCGCGGCGTCGGCGTAGTCCCCGTCGACGTAGCGCAGCAGCGACACGAGCTTGTCGAACGCGCCAGGGTCGAGCCCGCCGTGATTCTCCAGGCTGCTCCGAACGCGCTCGCGCAGCTGCGCTACGGTCCAGCCCGACCTGGCGACGCCGATCACCGGCACGTCGAGGGCGCCGCGGCGGACGAGCGCCTGAAGCGCAGGGAAGATCTTCTTGTACGCAAGGTCACCCGTCGAGCCGAAGAAGACCAGCGCATCGGAAGGGAGCTGACTCATGAGACGTCGGGCATGTGCAGGACACATGCCGTGGTCGACGGCCTCGTCCGCGCACGCCGCGATGGCACGACATGCGCAGATCGAACGACGACCATGGGAGGCGAGCGATGAGGATCGGAATGATCGGGATGGGTCGCATGGGCGCCAACATGACGACGCGGCTCCTCCGTGCGAGACACGAGGTGGTCGCTTTCGACCGACACCCGGAGAAGGTGCAAGCCGTGGTCGATGAGGGCGCCATCGGTACCGGCTCGGTCGAAGAGCTCGTGACGAAGCTCGAGCCGCCGCGGGCGGTCTGGCTCATGGTGGCCGCCGCCGGGGTGGACGCTGCCGTCGCCAAGCTCCAGCCGCTGCTCGCCCCCGGTGACGTGATCATCGACGGAGGCAACTCGTACTTCCGCGACGACATCCGGCGTGGTCAGGCGCTCGCCGCGCACGGGATCCACTACGTCGACGTCGGCGTCTCCGGCGGCGTGTGGGGCAAGGAGCGCGGCTACTGCGAGATGATCGGCGGCGACGCGAGCGCGGTTCGGTCGCTCGAGCCGATCTTCGCGGCGATCGCGCCTCCGGTCGAGGCCGCGCCACGAACGCCGGGACGCACCGGCGAGGCCACGCCCGCCGAGCATGGCTACCTGCACTGCGGACCAAGCGGCGCCGGACACTTCGTCAAGATGGTGCACAACGGGATCGAGTACGGCGTCATGGCCGCGTACGCGGAGGGGCTCAACATCCTCCGGCACGCCAACGTGGGCAAAGAGCGCCGCGCCGTCGACGCCGAGACCGCTCCGCTTCGCCATCCCGAGCTGTACCAGTACGACTTCGACCTTCGGGACATCGCCGAGGTGTGGCGCCGAGGAAGCGTGATCGCGTCTTGGCTGCTCGACCTCACCGCGGCGGCGCTGCAGAGGAGCCCGGAGCTCGACGACTTCACCGGCCGCGTCTCCGATTCCGGTGAGGGCCGATGGACGCTCGAGGCGGCCGTCGACGAGAGCGTCCCCGCGCCCATTCTCGCGACGGCCCTCGGCGGGCGCTTCGCGTCTCGCGGAGAGGCCGACTTCGCCGACCGCGTCCTGTCCGCGATGCGCTTCGAGTTCGGCGGCCACCAAGAAAGGAGTCGGTGAGTCATGGCCGATGAATTCGACGTGATCGTGATCGGAGCCGGTCCCGCAGGACAGAGCATCGCGCCTCGCGTGGTCCGTGGAGGATTGAGCGCGGCTGTCGTCGAGGAGGAGCTGGCCGGCGGGGATTGCGCGTATTATGCATGCATCCCGAGCAAGGCTCTGCTGCGACCGGTGGACCTCGCGGGGGACGTCCGCAGGGTGCCCGGCATGACGCTCGAGCCGCTCGAGGTCGCCGCCGTGCTCGCCCGGCGCGACGAGGCGGTGTCGTATCTGGACGACGCCAAGCAGGTGAAGGGGATCTGCAGCGTTCCGGCGGAGTTCGTACGTGGACATGGACGGTTGCGGGGTCCCAAGCAGGTCGAGGTGACGACCCGCGACGGTTCCATCCGCTTGCTGCGCGCGCGGCACGCCGTCGTGCTCGCGACCGGGAGCCGTCCGGTGATTCCGCCGATCCCAGGCCTCGCGGAGGCCTCGCCATGGGTGAGCCGCGACGCGACGAGCGTGAAGAACGTCCCCAAGCGGCTGGGCGTGCTGGGCGGGGGCGTGGTCGCGTGCGAGATGGCGCAAGCGCTGCACGGGCTCGGGGCGGAGCAGACGACGATGCTGGTGCGCGGTCACGTGCTGCTCGGCCGGATGGAGCCATTCGCCGGTGAGCTCGTGGCAGCCTCGCTCGCCGACGTCGGCGTCGAAGTGCGCATGGGCGTCACGGTCACGAAGGTGGAGCGGCCCGCTCCGAAAGGCACGGTCACGCTCCACCTCTCCAAAGGGTCACCGCTCGAAGTCGACGAGGTGCTGGTCGCCACCGGGCGCCGATCCGCGACCGGCGATCTCGGGCTCGAGACCGTCGGTCTGCCGGACACCGAGCCCGTGCGGGTCGATGACAGCATGCGCGCGACCAGCGTGAGCGGCGGCTGGCTCTACGCCGTGGGCGACGTCAACGGCCGCAACCTGCTGACGCACATGGGCAAGTATCAGGCACGGATCTGCGGCGACGTGATCGCGGCGCGCGCCAAGGGCAAGCCTGACGATCTACCCGCGATGCGCGACGTCGCGGACGGTCGCGGCGCGCCTCAAGTGGTCTTCACCGATCCGCAGGTCTGCGTCGTCGGCCTGACCGAGGCGGCGGCGAAGGCGCACGGCTTCGACGTGCGCGTGGTCGAATACGACATCGGCCAGGTATCGGGCGCCTACCTCCTCGGCGACAACTACCGAGGCCGGGCGAAGGCCGTCGTCGACGAACGCCAGCGCGTCCTGCTGGGCGTGAGCTTCGTCGGGCCTGACGTGACCGAGCTGCTCCACTCCGCGACGATCGCGGTCAGCGCCAAGGTGCCGCTCGACCGGCTCTGGCACGCCGTGCCGACCTTCCCCACGGTGAGCGAGATCTGGCTGCGGCTCTTGGAGGAGTACGGGCTCTGATGGGCTCTGCCCGAGCACGTGATCGGCATACGATCGCCGACGGCCGCCTCTCGCGGCGCGGCGCTCGGCGCGCTCTCCGCCACACCGGCGCGATGCCCGTGTCATCTATCTCGTGATACGGCGTCTCGGTCGCTGGGGCGCCGCCCGCCTCTCGACATGCCGCCGCGTTCCCGAGCATGGCGTCGCGCCGCGTGCGTGAGGCTTTCGCATCGAATTCGCAGGCTGCGAACGGAGTGTGTGCGTGCGCGAGACGGGACGTATGTGGCGAACACGCAGACGCGTGGCGCTTCGACTCACGCGAGGAGCGATAAAGCACGATGAAGCGCGATGAAGCGCGAGTTCTTCGACTACCCCGCGCTGGTACGGCTGCTGCTTGGCGCGCGCGCCCGTGCTGACGTGTCGTCGGCTCGATCGAAGGAGAACACCATGACCAACCTTCTTGCTTCAGGACACCAGTCCCTCAACATCATCCGCCGCGACCTCGAGGACTTGTTCGACGAGTTCACGCTGCCGCGGCGTATGCGACACGAAGTGGAGCGCGTTTTCGATCAGGCGCGATCGCCGATGTGGCTCTGGCGCGAGATGGATCAGCTTCTCGAGGCGTTCATGGCTCCGCCGGCGCTCCGCCGGGGCATCGAGCGCGTCTTCGAGCGCGTCGTGTCGCAGCGCGGCTTCGGCATGAACAACCAGAACAACTTCGGCTCGCAGTTCTTCGGCTCGCAGTTCCGGGGCAACGAGTTCGGCTCGCCGTTCTCCACCTCGCAGTTGCGAGGGAACGACTTCAACAACCACAGCACGTTCAACACCCCGTTCCACACCCAGTCACGTGCTGGGTTTGGCCACGAGAACTTCACGCCGCCCCTCGAGCTCGTCGAAACACAGGGCGAGTACGTGGTGCGCCTGGACCTGCCGGGCGTCCGCGAGACGGACGTGGAGACTCACATCACGCAGGACAACGTGCTCATCATCCGTGGCGAGCGTCGCGACTTCACCTCTACGACGCGCAACACGGGCTTTGGGCAGGGCTTCGGCCAGAGCTTCGGCCAGGGCTTCGGCCAGGGCTTCGGCCAGGGCCACGGCATGTCGATGCGCGGCAACACCGAGTACAGCGAGCAGAACTACGGCGTCTTCACCCGCACCATTCCGCTGCCCCACAACATCAGCCCGGCGCAGGTCCAGGCGTTCTTCCGCGACGGGGTGCTCGAGGTGCGGATCGCGAAGTTCGACAGCATCAACTCGTTCAACTCGTTCAACTCGTTCAACTCGTTCAACAACAACATCCGCAACCGCCGGGTTTCCTCGTTCGGGAACACCAGCTGGAATGGAGAGCAGCGGCCCCACGTGAACTGACGGCGGCCACGCGCGCGCGCGACTGGGCGGTTGCCTTCAAGGGGCCGTTCCGTCGCGCTGCCGCGTGTTTTGCACCTCGTGCGTCGCACATCGCTCCGGAGCTGGCGCGAAGGCTCGGAGAGGTCCGTTTCACCGGTGACGTCTGGGCGATGCGCGAGGGGCGCGTCTTCTTCCCGGACGAGCCCGTGCTCGAGGCCGACGCGCCGAGCGTGGAGGCGCAGCTCGTCGAGACGAGCCTCCTCGATGCGATCCACTACCCGACGCTGGTCGCGAGCAAGGCCGTTCGATGCGTCGCCGCAGCACGCGGTCGTGACGTCGTCGAGCTCGGGCTCCGCGGCACGCCGAGGCCGCTCACGCTCCTCGTCGACACGCACGACACGCTGAGAGGTGTCGAGGCGCGTGCTCCTCGAAGGACGAGCCGGCTCCTGCCGCCGCCGGCGCAGAAGGCTCGGACGGCTGGAAGGTCGTCCCGGCGGTGAGCGGCTCCCGCCTCCGCGCACGGTTCGTCACGGCGGGAGATGCGCGCCAACTCGCGTAGCGGTTCGACCGTCTCGTTCTCGACGAAGGCGAGGACGACGCCGAGGAGGCCGACGCGAGCGAGCGGTGGACGCGCGGAGCTGATTCGCTCGTTCTCCCGCTCGAAGCGCGTTGGGTAGCGACTTCGTAATTGCGTGATTGCTGACTTCGATTGTGGCCGAGCTCGCGATTGAACACGTCCGTCACGATGTGCCGAAAACACGTGATCGCGGCCAAAATCAGGGATGTTGCATTAGAGCGCCGGCCGGTTTCGAAGAATCGAAAGAACAAAACCGCTTGAGCTATTCGGTATTCGTATTGCGTTTGAAGAGCTGAAGGGGTTTGTTGCTGCGCGAACTCGAACGTTCCGCGTGATCCCGCGCTTCGCACCGACGCAGAGCGGGAGGTATCGCGTGTGCTCTTTTCCTCACGGAGGAATCATGAATCACGCTCAGACGAGGCGCGTTCTCGCTTCAGGGGTCTTGGTGCTCGCTCTCGCAGCTTGCGCAGGATCGCTCGGCCAGAACGATGACTTGCTGGCCGGCGGCACGAAGACCGACGAGAACCCGGCGGACCCAGGGTCGACGACCGCCGGAGCCACAGACGGGGATGCTCGCAGCGCCGACCCAGGAGTAGGGACGGACGGCGGTGACGAAGGGAATCCGGACGATCCTTCGGACTCGGACGATCCCGAAGATGACCCGGCGGACGGCGGATCGACGGGCGACGCCGGGACCCCGCCGAGCGGCGGTACGACAGCCCCGCCTGCAGGTCATGACACGCCGACGGGCAACGGTGGACCGGTCATCATCATCATCGTCCCCGGCGACGGGAAGGGACCGCATGGTCATGGCGACGACGGCCACGGACCGAAGGGCGGCGGACCGAAGGGCGACGGACCGAAAGGCGGCGGACCGACGGGCGACGGACCGAAGGGCGGCGGACCGACGGGCGACGGACCGAAGGGCGGACCGACGGGGGACGGAGCGAAGGACGGCGGACCGACGGGGGACGGACCGAAGGGCGGGGACGGCGGAGGGAAGAAGGACGGGGGCAAGAAGGGTGGCAAGAAGGGCAAACCCTGAGACGTGCGCTCATCGACGCCGCGCTTTCCCGTCGAGGATGGGCGCAGTCACGCCACATCACGAGCGCAGCGACGGGCGGCCTGCAGCGAGCGCGCAGGCAGCGACGACGGCGACGAGCGAGAGTCGGATGCGGTTGTTCATGGTCGAGACCTCCGGGACCACACGGGTAGACGCGCCCCGCCGTCGACGCACTCCACCGAAACGGCGTACGTCCGTGCACGATGCAGGTTTGTCCCCGTGGTAGTCTGGGACCATGCGACGAGCGCGTGCGGCGCTGGCGATGCTGCTCATGTGGGGCTGTGGGTTCACGGGGACCGGCGCGGCATTGCCGGACGGCGGCGGTGACGCCGATGCGGGCGTCACGCCGGATGCAGGGACGACTGACACGATGGTCGCGCCGGCACCGATCCACGCCGGGACCGCGCTCGCCTTCAATGAGTCATCGCGTCAGTACATCGACTTCCCGAACATCCCGCTGCCGGCCGACTTCACCATCGAAGCGTGGATACGACCGGCGTCGAGCGGTCGCGAGGAGATGATCGTCGCCGAGGACAAGATCTTGAACCCGCCCGATCAGTTCCGGCTCGCGCTCGTCGCTACGGGCGAGCTCTATTTCGCGATGTCCGACCAGAGCTCCAATTACTTCGGTCTCATGGACTACACGAAATCGGGTACGGCGCAGTTCGCGCTGCACTCGCCCTCGCCGCTGCCGACGGGGGCTTGGAGCCATGTCGCCGCGACGAAGAGCGGCGCCGACTTCGCGTTGCTCGTCGACGGGAAGATCATGTCGACCTTCAAGGCCGCGAGCGCGATGTTCGCCCGCGGGACGGAGCTCAGCTTCCGTATCGGCGCGCGCATGGGCAACGGCGGTCCGGACGGCTATTTCGATGGAACGATCGACGACGTACGTCTCTACACACGCGCGCGCTCGGCCGCCGAGATCGCGAGCGATATGAAAACCGCGCTCGTCGCGTCGAGCCCGGGCTTCGCCGACTTGTTGTCGTATTGGCGCTTCGACGAGGGCGCCGGCGCGACCGCACACGACGACAAGAAGGCCTTCGACGGAACGGTCAAGGGCGGCCCCACGTGGGTCCCGTCGGACGCGTTCTGACGACGGCTCCTCACGGCGGCGAGACGACGACGTTACCGTCGTTCTGCGGGTAGACCCCACCGCAGCAATCCTTCGTGCCCTTCGCGACGAACGCGACGTCACGCACGAACGTCTTGCCATCCTTGAAGTCGATCGCAAAGCGACACGTGCCGGGCTCGCGTTTGCTTTCAGCGTCGCTGACGGTCACCGACCGGCAGCGTGGTAGTGCGCGAGGATCCGATCCGGTGTGAGCGCTTTCTCGTACACCGCAGCGTCGTCGACATCGCCGAAGAGCGTTCCGTACTTGGGTGAGAGCGCACCGATGCAGAAGCTGACGCCGCCCTTCGTCGCGGCATTCCGGGTGTCGTTCAACGACCCGGCGACGATTCCGTCTACCCAGACGAAGACGGTCGAGCCGTCGTATGTGACGACGAGGTGATGGTAGCTGCCGTCCTGCGCCAGCGGCGTCATGTAGACAGCCTGCGATGCTTCGTGGACATAACGCTCGAAATAGAAGCCGTCGGGCACCTGAAAGAAGAGGCCGTACTCCTCGCGACCCTTCGCATCCGTTGCGTCCTTGCCGAACAGAAAACGGTAGACACCGTCGGTCTTGGTCACCCGGTACCACGCCTCGAGAGTCATGGGCTTGCGACCCTCGAAATCGAAGCGAGGACCGGCGTCGATACCGCCCGTGAGGCCGCTGAGCGAGATCGCCTTGCTGCCGGGGAACGCGCCCTGGGTCCCGAGCGCCACCTCCCCGAAGTAGGCGGCGTTCTGGACTCCGGTCGCGTCGAGGGCCACGGAGCCGCTCGTCTCGTCGAGACGGAGGTACAGCGCAGGGCCGTCCGCCAGCACCGCGGCCGCATACGTGTCGGCGACGCTCAGCGGAGCATCGGCGCGGCCGTCCGCATCGACGCGCGGCGCATCGGCGTCGGACACGTCGGCGTCGCGCGCCCCGGTCGACGGCGCCGCATCGGCGGCGCTCGGGCCGCCGGCGAGCCCCGACGTGCCGACAAGGAGGCTGCAGCCAAGCACCGCCGCCGCGGCCATCGCGGCTACGGCCATGACGATGCTCGATAGGCGCCCCATCTCTCGACGGTAGCCGCCTTGCGCCAACAGGTCACGTCAACGCCGACTTCTCCTGGGCCAAGCGCTCCTTGGCCCACGCCGACGCTCTGCGAAGATGCGTTCGTCGAGCGTCGCGACGACCTCCTCGCGTTCGGACTGCCCGGCAGAGGCAAGACCCACGTCTACTTCGCAACGCGATAGGTAATTCGGATCTGGCCATTGGCGCCGTCACCGGGGCGACCGTCGCCGCCGCCGCCGCCGCCGCCGCCCGGAGCACCTCCGTTGCCACTCAGTACGCCGAAGAAGCCCGGTCCGCCGGAGGCGCAGCCGCAGCCACCGCCACCGCCACCGCCACCACCCTCGACGGATGCGCCGCCCGCGCCGCCGTTTCCACCGACCGTTGTGCCGCTGCCTCCACCACCGCCGCCCGCACCGTCGGTTCCGGCTGCACCACTCGGGGCGGGCGGAGCCGTCGCGGCCGCGCCACCGGCGCCGCCCTTCCCGCTGCTTCCGCTCGCGCCTCCCGGACCGCCTTGATTGACCGAATTGTCGCTGCCGTTGGCGCCGGCGTTGCCGCCACCGCCACCACCGCCGCCGAAGCCGCCGGTGATGTCGCGACCGCCGCTGCCGCCTTCGCCGAGCGGGCCGGCGGCGCCGCCGCCACCGCCGAACCCGTTGTCGGTTCCAAGGCTTTGACCTTTGCCGCCCGCGAACGAGATCTCGCCCGCCCACGGACTGAGGTCACCGCCGCCAGGCGCGAGCACGGTGCCGGTGCTTCCGAACCAGGTCTGGCCCCCTGCTTGGCCAGCTCCGCCTTGACCGGTCCTCGTGACACCCGTCCCGCCGGCGCCGATCTGAATCGAAACGCTGCCGTTCGAGACGGGCACGTTGCGCGCCATCGAATACGAACCGCCTTGGCCGCCCTTGGACGTGACATCGTCGAAGCCCGCTTGACCGGCGCCCCAACATTCGACTTTGTCGAGCACGCTGACGTTGCTCGGCACGACCCAACCCTTCTGCGTCGGTTGCGTGAGGGTCACCGTGACCGAGGCCTTGCCGTCGGGCGTGCCCGAGGAGTCGGCCGTCGCATCGGAGGTAGGGGAGCCGTCTTGCAGGGAGCTCTCTGGCAGTGCGTCGGGCCTCGCGGCGTCACCGGCACCGCTCAAGCCATCCACGCTCGTAATCAGGGTGCAGCCAACGACGGCGGCGGGGAGGATCAGAATGAATGCTCGGACTACAGCAGAGGGCATACGCTTCGAATCATCACCTCTTGGCGCGGTAAACGGAAGAACGAGCTATCGCCGGACGCGTTCTACGTCACCTTCAGCTGGCTCCCGCCGCCGCTCGTGAGCGGCACCAATCACAGCCGTTGCGAGCGGCTCACGCTCGAAACCCTCGGCTCTGTCGGGGGATCGTCAGTCGCCGTCGGGCGACGCGGCGCCGTCGGAGGGCGGTGCGCCGCCGTCGGACGGAGCGCCGTCGCGCGACGCCGCATCGCCGGCGTCACCCGCAGGCGAAGGCGGCGGGGGCACGGGCTGCTGTGGCGGAGGGGCCGTCTTCGCGAGCTCGGTGGTCACCCAGCGGAACAGATCGCTCACGAGGACCGACGCCGACGCGGCCTGATCTTGCTCCTGCTCGAGCACGATGTCGCTCGCGCCCGTCACGGTGATGCCGTTGAGCTGCGGCTTCGCCTCGAGCGTGAGGGTGAGGTTGCCCGGCTCGACGACCGTGACCGTGAAGAATGCCACCGAGGCCGAGAGCGCCGTCGCGTTCACGATCTTCAGCGTGTACGGCGACCCCGCCGCCTTGTGCTGCACGGTGTGGAGCTTCGTGAACGGCGAATGGTCCATCGCGAGCGTCACGTCGAAGTCCTGCGTGAGCGAGCCGCCGAGCGAGCCCTGGCGCGCCCCCGGCGTGAAGTGCTGGAACACCGGCGCGCCCTGCGCGTTCTTCACGGTGCCGAGGCGGCTCGTGTTGCCGAGGAGCGTCGTGAGCCGTGTGAGCACCGCGTCGCCCGTCTCGCCCTGCGCGCCGACGATGCAACCGGCGAGCGTCGTGTGAGCGCTGCCCGCGATCGTTCCGCCGCCCGGCGCGGCCTTCGGCGCCGTGTGCACCGTCGGCGTCTTGCATTGCGCGACGGTCAGCGACGTGAGCGCGTCGGCGGCGGTGGTGTCCGAGTCGTCCTCGCTCGTGGCCGCGCAGGCGGCGATGAAGACGAGCGTGGTCGAGACGGCGGCGAGGCAGGAGAGCTTGCGCATGCCTCCCATCAAGCCAGAATGGTGCCAGTGTAGGAGAAGCGCCGCAACGCGTGTTTCATGGCAGAAACGACGTTCTTCGAGCGGTGATCGCGCCGATCATTGAGGAGCGACCATCTCAGCGCGCGGATCGCCGCGAGGGCCTACCCGTCCGGTGCGGCGAGCTTTTTACAGGTACGTGTCCGCAATCCTGCGTCCTCGAGCGCGACGAATGCGCCCCGCAATCTCTGTGCGGCCTCGACCGCTCCAAACATCCCCGACCGCACGTCTCCCAGGCTCGACCCCGTCGACCAACGGCTCCGACAGCCAGCTTTCCAATCGCGCTTCTTCTTCCTACGCGCTGAGTGTCAATCGCAGCACATGCACGTGCTCTTGCCGTTGACGACGAGGTAGCCGTTCGGACAACGCATGCACGAGCCGACGAGCGGGGGATCGCCACACGACGTGGCGTCGAGATCGGGGGTGGCGTCGATCGTCGGAAAGGGCGGGAAGGTTTCATCGGCCGAGGCGTCCGAGGCGGCGCCTGCGTCCTCGTCGAGGTCGGCGACCTCGACGCGTTCGCGCTCGCATGCGCCGAGCCCAAGGGCGAGTCCCGCGGACAGCGTGATGGCGAGCGCGATCGTGCCGAGCGTCTGCATGCTTCGTTCAGGGGGTCTTGCCGTCATTCGTCGTGGCGCAGCAGTCGCAGGTCGGCTGCCCGTCGTTCTGCTTGTAGCCGTTGATGCCGCCGGGGCACTGGGCGCAGAACGCGTTCATCGGCGGGCCACCGCAGACCTCGGTCGGCGCGGCCTCGCACACGGTGCCGACGCCGCCGAAGGCCGCGCACGTATCGCTCTGTCCGCCGCCGCGGCTCGCGTGCCAGCCGTTGTCGGAGCAGCAGGAGATGCCCTCGGGGTAGTAGCCGTCGGGCTTCGTGGCGAGATCGCAGCAGGTGCCGCCGGCGTCGGCGTCGGCGTCGGCGCTCGCGTCGGCATGGGCCGTCGGGTCGCTCGTGGCGGCGGCGCCATCTTCGCCCGTGGAGATGGCCTTGATGTCCTGATCGGTGGCGCCGCCGTTCGGCGCGGGCGTCGCGCTCGAGCACGCGAGGGTGGTGGCGACGAGCGTCGCCGAGAGAAAGAGAAGCGTGGCGCGGGAAAGCGTGGTCATGAGATGCCTCGAAGGGGGTGTGAATCACACCCCACGAGCTCCCGAAGGTCGCTCAGGGGTGGGTCGTCCTACTCGTTCGGTGAGTGGGAGCCCCTCGACGGTTTCATCACCCGGCACCGCTGATTTTCATGCGGGCCCATGATTTCAGGGCCCGGCGAGCCCTCGGACACGCGCAGCGTGGACGCTCTGCGGTCGCTCGGCGAGGAAGCGCTGCGCGCGACGGCGTCCGAGATCGGCGGTGGTGCTCGAGGTCGAGCCGACCAGCGCCTCGATCGTGAGGACCTCGCGCTCTTCTTCGAGGGGACCGTTCGGGAAGAGGCGCGCGAGGCGATCGAGCTCGGTGAGCGCGGCGGCGGGGTTCTTGTCGCGCAGGAGCCGACGCGCGCGTTTGACGCCTTCGGTTTCTTCGCGGAGGCGATCGGCGGCGACGGTAGCCGGGACGATCGTGGGGCTCGCGGCCGATGCGGTGGGCTCCGGGGCGACGGGGGAAGTCGGGCGTTGCGGGAGCGAAGATGTGGGCTTTGCGATCGCGATGGGGAGGGGCTGCGGGACGGGGAGCTCGGTCGGGGTCGGGGTCGGGGTCGCGGGCGTTGCGGTTGCCAGAGCCACGGGGGCGGCCGTTCGGGAAACGGGCGCGGGTGCTTCGGTGCGCGTGAGGATCCAGATCGAGAGCGCTCCGGCGCCGAGCGCTGCGGCCGCCATGAGCTTTGCGCCGGTGCTGATGGCGCCTGCGCCCGCTGTGCCGCCGCCGGCTGCGCCGCCGCTGCCGTTGTCTGGGCCTCCTGAGCCGGGGCCGGCCGGGAGAGTAGCGGCGACCTTCGCCCAGACGCTCGCGCGCATCGATGCCGTGGGCTCGGCCTTCGAGAGTGTCGTCACGAGCTGGCGCGCGTCTTCGCTTTCGTCGTCGGTCTCGGTCCAGCGTTTCGGATCGGTCATGATGCGACCTCCGCGCGAGCGTTGTTTTCAGGGGCCGCGGCGAGCAAGCGTTTCACGCCCTCGCGTGCGAGCCGGAGCCGCGAATGCACGGTGGCGATGGGCACGTCGGTCGCCTCGGCGATCTCGGCGCCCGTCCACTCCTCGATCTCGAACAAGGCGAAGACGATGCGTTGCTCGTCGGGCAGGGCTCGCACGATGGCTTCGGCGCGTGCGAGTGCCTCGTTGCGCTCGCCCCACACGGCGAGGTCGCTCTTGCTGTCGGGCACGTCGCGCGTGGTTTCGTGCTCGTCGAGTACCTCGAGGCGTGAGGGCGCGCTGCGCCTCAGATCGCTCGCGATGCGGCGGGCGATCCCGAACAGCCAAGTGCGCATGGTGGAGCGGCCCTCGAAGCGATCGAGCGAGCGGAAGGCGACCGTGAAGACCTCCTGGACGGCGTCGGGCAGCATGCGCTCGGGCACGCCGAAGCGATTCAACGTCCGGAAGACGAAGCCGACGTGCTCGTCGTAGATCGCTCGAAAATCCATCGATCAGTGCCCGCAATGACCTAGTGGGGAGAGCCGGGCGTTCTCATCACTCTACACGCTCAAAAATTCATCTCGACGCCCAGACCTGCCTTTGGCCCGACCGACGTGGTCGCAAACCCCGAGCTCGCACCGCGCACGGTGACATCGAGGCGGGTGAGCGGCACCCAGACCCCGCCGCGGAGAACGATGCCGATCCCCCCGGCGATCGGCAGTGCAGCGCGCACGTCGGCCTCGCCGCCGAAGAGCGCGCGAGTCTCGGAGTGAATGTTGGGAAAGCCGCGAGCGGAGAGGCTGTAGAAGCCACCGTGCGCGAGAACACACCCCTCGATGGTGATGCCGGTGCGGGCAATGGTCGGCCCGGCGCATGCCGCGAGCGCCAGCGTGGATGCGCCGAGGGTGACGTCACCGGCCGCGAGCGCTGAATCGCGCGACGGCCAGATCTCGGCCGCGAGCCCGAGCGATGCCCATCGAAGTGGCCGGAGCGCGACGCCGGCGCTGATCCCCGCGGCGTCGGGCGCGACGATGCCACTCGAGTAGACGAGGGCGCCCTCGGCGCGAAGGAGCGGCCGCGACCGAGCCGTCGGCGTCGGTGCAGCGTCGGGAGTCGTGGTCCGAGCGTTGGGAGGCGGCGCTGCCGTCGCGCGCTCGTCGAGCAACACGCTGAGCAGCGCGACGGCAGCGTCCGCGAGCGACGCGCAGTCGGCTCCGTCGTGAGTGATCCGTCGCGGCTCGGACGAGGGCATCTCGATGGTAGCGACGCGCTTCCCGTCCTCGACCGAGAAGTGCACGCGCACGTCGTCCTCGTTCCGGACGGTGACGCCTGCCGAGCGAAGCCGTTGCTCGAGAGCGGCCTGGTCGGGACAATCCGCAGAGCTGTTCGGGGCGACAGTGACGCTCGCGCGCGCACTGCTGCTCGCAAAGGTGAGACCCGCCAGCAAGAAGAAGCCCTTCACCGCGACTTCCCGGACCGCTCGCATGACGCGGAGCGACGCTAGCACCTCAGCGGGCGCGAGGGACTTCGCGCTGCCGGGGCGCGGCGACTACTCCGCTGCGCCAGGTGCGGTTCCCGGCGATCCTGATGCCGTGCGAACGACGATCCGACACCTCCGAGAAATGTCCGCGCCGACTCCAAATCGGGTGCGCTCAACCTTGAAGGGACAGGATCGAGACGCACCCTTGAGTGGAGTGAGGAGGATTCGATGAACACTCCATTCCGTCCGTATCTCGGGAAGAAGTCGCTCCTCGTGGCGGCCTGGCTCGGTGTCGGCTACACGCTCGCCGCGTGCAGCTCGGACGCTCCCGCGACGAGCAGCGCGGCCGCAGCAGGTGCAGACCCCGAAGGCAGTGGAAAGGGCGGGAGCGCCGCGCCCGACGACCGGCCCGGCCCTTCTTCCGAAGGTCCCTCGTGGTCGGGGCGACCCGCGGCGGTCGATGCTACCAACGGTCCCGAGGCACCGCCGGATCTCTACGACCCGGACACGATCCCAGCGTTCGAGCTGACGTTCGACGCTGCGGCGATGGCGATCCTCACGAGCCTGAACCCCACCGACCAGCAGACGTGGGTTCACGGCTCGTTCAAGATGGGGGCGATCACGTTCGCGGACATCGGCGTGAGGCGAAAGGGCGCGTCGACGTTCCGCGCGCTGCCGAAGAAGGCATCGCTCAAGTTGAAGCTCAACAAGTGGGTCAAGGGCCAGAAGCTCTATGGGCTCACGGACCTGACGCTCAACAACATGGTGAGCGATGCCACGTGCCTCGCTGAGCGCCTCACGTACCACGTCTTCCGATCGCTGGGCCTCCCCGCGCAGAGGGCCAACACGGCGCACGTGACCATCAACGGCGAGAACTATGGCCTCTACGCCAACATCGAGACGCCCGAAGAGAAGTTCCTCGCGCGGGTCTTCGGCACGAAGGCGAAGACCCTCTACGAGGTGAACTCGGGCAGCGACTGGCTTCCGGGAGGACAGCGTGGGTTCCAGATCGACGTCGCCGATCCGACCGCGCCGCCGGGTACGCGGCCGGATGTCGACCTGCTCTTCGGGGCGGTGCAGGCGGCGACCAACGACAACCTGCTCTCGGACCTCGCCCCGCACCTGCACACGACCCGGTGGCTCCGGTTTGCCGCGGCAGAGGCCGTCACAGGACACCGCGACGGCTACGCCTACAGCCTCTACGGTTCGCACAACTACTTCATGGCGGGCGACGCGGACGGGAAGTTCTCCCTCATCCCCTGGTCCACCGACCTCACCCTTGTCGAGGACTCCGCCGCGGCGCTCAGCGCCGCGTCCCCGCTCCCCAACACCGTGCTGGGACGGTGTGCGCTGGGCGCGAGCTGCTGGAACGCCTACAAGGCGGAGGTGTCATCGGTCCTCGATGTCTACGCCACGCTCGACCTCGTGAACCTCGCGACGAAGTGGCATGCCCAGATCGACGCTCTCGCGACCGCTGATCCGAAGCGTGAGGCCACTGTCGGCCGCTACGTCCAGAAGACAGGCCTCCTCTACGGGTGGCTCGCGGCGCGACCGGGCGTGCTCAGGGCTCAGCTCGGCCTCTGATGCCCGACGGAGACGGAAGCGGACCGCCGATGGCTCGACGAAGCTCGCCAACGGCGGTCCGGTAGCGGCGCACGAGCTTGAACAGCTCGAGCTCGACGAGGTTCCTTCGCTCTTCGACGGTGAGCGCACGGATCGTGTCGATCGCGCCGGCCTCGAGGGCGCGCGCCGTCTCGGTCTGCGCGCGCTCGAGCACCGGTAGCGAGGCCGCCCTCAGCTCGGTCACGAGCGCCGCGGCCGCCTCCGCCTCGCGCAGGCGCAGGCGCACGTCACGGACGATTCCTTCGACCTCCGCCTCGAGCCCCTGCCTGGCAGCAGACCGTGACGCCTCCGCTTGGCGAACCGCGCCACCGTTCATGTGGAAGAGCGGCACCTCGATCCCGCCGCCGACGGTGAAGAGCGGTACGTTGTTGGTTGCCGGCTGAATCTCGTAGCCGACCTCGGCGAAGTTGAACCACGGCCACCGTCGGCCTTCCTCCAGGTGGAGTCGCGCGTTGGCAGCGTCGATGCGTGCCGCAGAGCCCACGATGCGGGGGCTCTGCTTCAGCGCCGCCGCGATCAAGACCTGCTCCGAAGGGAGCGGCGGAGGAGGCCACGCGCCGACCTCGCCTGCGAGCTCCAGCTTCGTGCCCGACCCACGACCGATGCGATCCAGCAGGGCCGCGATGAGGAGCGTGCGACGCGAACGAAGCTCGGCGACGCGTGCGCCCGCCTCGATCGCATAGAGGGTGGCGAGGTCCGCGTCGACGGCGGTCGACGTCGCACTCCGGAGCCCGTCTCCGGTCTGCGCGGCGAGCTTGTCTCGCGTCGCCGCGGCGCGCTCGGAGGCGGCGATCTCGGCGTCGAGCACGAGGGCGTCCTCGAATAGCCATCGGATCTCCCCTTCGATCGCGCTCTCCTCCGCGCGAGCCGCGGCCCGCGCCTCCCCCGCGACCGCACGGGCCTCCGCTTCACGGGCCGCGATCTCGCCGGGTCGCTCGGGATAGAAGCGCAACCGAGGAATGACGAGTGGATCCTCTCGGCGATCGATCGCGCGACCGACCCGCACGTTGGTCGCCCTGAGCTCGGGGTTGTTGCGCTGCCCCGCAGCCAAGACCGCCGCCTCCGCCGCGGCGGCTCGCGCGTCGAGCTCCCCGAGCCGCGCGCTGTTCTTCTTCGCGAGGCCGATCGCGACCTCCACGGTGAGCGGCGCGTGGACGCCGCCTTCGGCGGTCCCCGGACCTCCAGCCCCCGCGCGGCCGCGGAACTGCGGCGCTCCATCGGTGCGGACGCTCCGCTGGTAGATCGCAAGCGCCTCGCTGGCGCCTCCCGTCTGTTGCGGCGAGTAGCAAGCCAGAGGGCCGACCAGCGTGGTCGCGACGAGGGCAATTCTCGCTACGGCGGCCATGGTGACTCGAAGAATTCGGGGGTCGAGCTGCCCGCGTCGAAGACCACGATGACGTTGCCGCGGGTCAGCGAGAGCGCGAGCCCCTCGGGTTTCCGCCCGGGGAAACGCTGCACGAGCTGCGGAGAAAGTGCGCCGCCCGTCGGATGATCGACGCGCCATAGCGCGCCGGCGGCAGCGTCCGCCGTCGAAGGCGTGGACGTGAGGACGAGTGAGTCGTCGTCCACGAACAGGAGCTCGGAGATCCCGCCCGACACCGGCCTGCCGTCGACCTCGACGTCGACGCGAGCATGCGCCCACGGTGCGATCCCGGAGGCCTCGAGCGTCTTCGCGCCCCCGGCTGGGGCATCGAAGAGCGCCCTTGGATGGGTGACCTTCCAGATCATTGCATCACCACTTGCGTCGAGAGGCGCCTTCAAGCCGAGGTAGAGCGCCCCGCGATGGAACGTCATGCCTTCGATGTCCAGGCTCCGCGTGCCGCTCGTGAGGCCGAGCGCCGTTGCGCGCTCGGGCGCAAGATCGAGCAGCGCCGCGAGATGGACCTCACCATCCACCGTCAGGTGACCGCCGTGCGAGCGGAGGCGAAGCAGCGCCGAGCGAGCATGCCTTCGCCGGCCCCCCTTGCTGTAGCTCTGCGACGCCAGGACGTAGATCGCGCCGTCGTCGCCGGCAGTGATCGACTCGAGGTCGTCGATCGAGGTTACGCCCGCGATCGGGACGGGCTCGGCGGCGACCGCCCCTCCCGCGTCCATCGAGAACAGCCATGGCCGTCCTTCGTCCGGACCGTCCTTGATGCCTGTGTCGTCGCTGACGACGAGATAGCGGCCTTCGTTCGGCCGGGCGAGGATGCCCGATGGCTCGAAGCGGGTACGGCGCGCGAGCGAGGGGGGAATCGTCATGAGGCGCGGCTCGGGACGCCAGGGCTTGGCGCTCGCGTTGACGCCTGACGAGGTCGAGCCTCTTGCCTTCGCGACCGGCGGACCTGCCGTCGGCGCCAGAGCCGGCGCCGCAGCCGAATCGAGCACCACGACGAAGCTTTCGCCGGCGACCAGATCGACCGACGTGTCGATCGCCACGGTGACCTCACGTCCCCAGATCGGCAGCGTCGGTGTCGGCCAGCAGCGGGCCGGAAGCTCGGTCACGACCGGACCGACCGCAACAGTACGCCCTGCGAGCGGGCCGCTCGCGCGCTGACCTCGAACCGAGAGGCGGGCGGCATCACCCACGCGCAGGCCGAGTGATCGGCGTTCGGGTACGCATACGACCACTCGATTCGCCGTGCTCACGAGCTTCACGATCGCCTCGCCCGCCTTGGCAGTCTCGCCCGGCTGCTTGTCGACCGAGCCCACCCGCGACTTGCGCGTAGCGCGGAGGCTGTACATCGCGCGGCGCGCCTCCAGCAGTTCGATCCGGCGCTGTACGACGAGCAGCTCCGCATCGAGCCTGGCGGCGGTGAAAACGTCGTCATCGACCTCGCGCCTTCGCAGACTGGCGGCGCCGAGCTGCCTGCTGAGGACACCGATGGTGCGTGGCTTCTCGATTTCGAGCGACGCGAGCTGCGCGCGGCGAAGCGTCAACGGCGCAAGGACGGATGCGACGACGTGATGCTCGGCGACGAGCTTCGTCACGCGCTCGATCTCGACGTCGAGCGCCTGGGCCTCGGCGCGCAGCCGGACTAGGTCCTCGTGCTCTCTCGTTGCCGCTCGCTCGATGGTCTCCCGGTCGACGTCGAGGCGGCGACTGAGACTCGTCTGCTCTGCGCGGACTACGGCCTCCAGGCGGCCCTTCTCGGCCTCAGCGACGGCGATCTCACGGTCCAGCGCAGATGCGTCGACCGTGGCGATGAGTTGGCCGGCTTCGACCTCGGCGCCCACGGTGACGTGAATATTGGTGACACGCGCTGACTCGAGTGCGGCAAGAGCCTCCGGGATGCCCTCCGCGAAGCCGACGAGCCCACCGGGAACGTCACTCCGCGCATAGAGGGCGCCAGCCATCCCGAACGTTCCGAGCAGCGTCAGTATGGGCATTGCGCTTGCCAGTCGCGGCCTCAGGTAGTTCAGGAACCGCATGGTTTTGCCTCACACATCGAGGGTTGGCTCTTGGAGAAGCAAGGTGACGTTCTTCACCCCAGGGACCCCCTGGAGACTGGCGACCATCAGCGAGCGCTCGTTCAGGGAGCGCGCTGAGACTTGATAGGCATGCTCCATCGCATTGCCCTGGGCGGCTTCGCGTAGCGTGACGAGAGAGAATGACCGGCAGTAGCTGGCGAGCACCTTGGCGATCGCCTCCTGGGTCGACTCGCCTTGAGGCGCGATGAAGCGGACGAGACCGTCGGGCTGGCTGCGCGCGCCATAACCCGTGCAGTGGAGAACGAGGCTGCCGACCACGAAGACTGCCGTTCCGCCGATCGCGCTTTGATAGGCGAGCGTTCCGCATGCCATGCCGACCCCGAGCGCGGCAAAGACGAAGATGAGGTCGCGTGGATCTCGCAGCGTCGTCCGGAAGCGCACCGCGCTGAGACCTGCGGCGACGCCGACCCCCGCCGCGATACTGCTACCCACGGCGAGCATGAGCATGCACGTGATGACGCTGGAGAGCGCCATCGCATGCACCGTCGCACGCGAGTAGGAGAGGCCGCGGAACGTCGCCATGTACATGACGGCGATCACCTGCCCGAGACCGAAAGCGAGCAGGAGCGCGATCATCGGGCCGTCCCACACGAGAGAGTCCGTCAGTGACGAAAGACCCGCCGGCTCCGTCATGACGCCCCTCCTGCTCCCGCGAAGACCGCCGTCCGGTCGGTACTGGGGAGCTCGAGCTCGTTGAGAATGCCGTAGCAGTACTTGGAAAAGGTGTAGCGAACGAGCTCGAGACTCCTCACCATCGCGTGCATCCAAGCCGGGGGCCTACGCTCGAACTTGAGCTCGAGGACGGCCAGGGCGCGGGAGCTCTGCGTCTGCCCGGCGTGGTCGACGGAGCGCCATCGCTTGGGGTCGGCCGTGAAATCGAGCTCGCTCATCTGCTGCACGCAGATGTTTCGGTCCACCGTCAGCCGCGCGTAAGAATCCACCTCACTCACGTAAGCCTCGCGCTCGTACTGAACGAGGAGCACCGGCTCGAGATGATGAGTGTGCACCTTTGACGCAAAGGAGAGGACGGCGGCCCGACTCCGATCCGGAAGCGCATCGAGGGTGGCGCTGTCGCAGTCGAGTGCGTCACGCCAGCGGTCGCAGGGGACCGCCGCGCGAGTCTTCACGATGACATCGATGACCCGCCGCTTCACTTCGAGGAAGCAGTCGCTCGTCGGTGCGTCGGGATACACACGAGCGCGGACCTTGAAGCGATGTCCCTGCTCACGCTCATTCGCCGCATAGAGACCGAGTGAGGACGTGTCGAAATACAGCGACCGTATCGTGTATGCACCGTCCGCCCGCGCGTTCTTGTCGATGGTGGACGTCGTTCGCGCGAATCTCCGGATCTCCGGAACGAGCCGCTCTTCGACCAGGAACTTGTGCTCGTACCGTTCGACGATGTCCATCGAGGACGAGCACGAGCAAACACCGCGCCGTTGCAACTTGTTCACGAGACCGTCACGCAATGCGATGCGCCCCGAAGTCACTCGATCGCAAAAACGTGAATTGCCTCCGCCTTCGTGCAGCCGCCGCTGTTCTTCGAATGATCGGAGGCCAGCGCGAACGTGGCTTTGTCGAGGAACGTCACGCCCTCGAGCGAGCAGTACTGCGTCTTGCCGCCCGCCTTCGGGAATCCATACACGACGCCTGGGAGTCTGAGTGCCAGCGGCCGCGTGGTCAGCACGCCGAGCCAGAGTGCTGCGGCCTGCTGAGAGACCACCGCGACGTGGTAGCTGCCGTCGTCGTCGGCCAGGACGGCCAGGTCCGAGTAGTCGTCGAAGTCGGCGAGCGCCGGCAAGGCCAGCGTCGTCTCTGTCCGCCAGGAGCCAGCCTCCCGGCGCACCGACTTGATCAATCCATGACCTCGACTGCTGTCTCCCGCCCCACAGGAGTTCGCCTCGCAGAGTACGAGCATCCGATCGATGTCATCGAGCCATGCGATGCCCTCGATGCCCTTGTTGCCAGCCGCGAACGCGAGATCGGTCGGCTCTGTAGAGAGGAGCCTGCCCTGCTCGTCGAGCGTGACGATGGCACTCTGACTCCCTGCTCCTTCCTTGACGACGTAGGTCTTCGCCTCGGACCGCGTTGCGATCGCGATCCCTTCGTATTGCGACGCGGACTCGCTGCCCGGCCCGAGCGCGGCGGTCGACAGCGCCAGATCGACCTGTGCGACCCGCGTGCTGTTGTCGAATACGACCCGTAGCGAGCCGTTCGCGAGCGCAATGCCGCTCGCCTCGTAGTGTTCGGCCGGAGGGAGCAGCTCGGCGAGGTTCCGCTCGCGCAGAAGCGTCAACGTTCCGCTCGTAGCTACCTCGTGCCCATTCTTCGCTTCACCGTCGCCGCACGATGTGGCGACAGCGAGCGCGGCGACGAGGAGAGCTTTCGGTTTCATGGTCTCGTGGAGAGAGAGCGATGGCGGCGGACGGGACGGATGAGAAGGATGCGAGCATGTGCACGCGAACGCCGGTGTCCATCCTCTTTCTCACGCTGTTCCTCGCATGCGCCAGTAAGGCCAGCGAATCGAGCACTGGCTCGGGCGAGCCTGCCGCGAATGGCGCAAGCGGAGGTGGGCCCGACGCCGCCGGGGGCGGCGCAACGGTCGATGCCATCGACATCGTCGTCAACGAGGTCGCCGCAGTCGGCGCGTCGGAGTGGATCGAGATCGGGAATCGCGGAGGAGCGGTGATCGACGTCGGCGGCTACTCGATCGCCGGATCGGACAAGAAGACGAATGCGCCGAAGCGCTCCCAGGCCATGAAGTTCCCGGAGGGGACGAAGATGGCTGCAGGCGATCACATCGTCATCCTCACTTCGAAGAAGGGCGCGCTGGTCGGCCCTCATCCGAAGGCGGAGTGTCTGCCTGATGGTCCGGAGACATGCTTCTTCGCCACCTTCGGCGTGAGTGCCACGGCCGGTGAGGCGATCCATCTGCTGGCGCCGGACGGCTCCATCGTGAGCTCGACGTCGGTGCCGAAGTCGGCAGGCGCAGACGCGGGGGGATCGACGACCGAGAGCAAGTGCCGCCTCCCTGACTTCACGGGGGAGCTCACGAGCTGCGCCCTCACGCCGGGGCAGCCGAACCGCGCGCCGTGACGGCCGCCCGCCCACTCACGAGATGAACGGCGCTCGCTGCCGTAGCTCGACGTGTGAAGGTCAGGGACGCGTCACTTCGGGCCCTCTTTGAGGCACGCGGCCGAGCAGCCGTCGCCGTTCGTACGGTTGCCGTCGTCGCACTCCTCGGGTCCGTTCTTCACGCCGTCACCGCAGCGCGCGCCCAGCGTGCACTCGGTGGAGCAAGCGTTGTACGCGCCGGAGCTCGTGTTTGCCGCGCCGTTGTCACACTGCTCGAACGGGAAATCGACGACCCCGTCGCCGCACGACCTCGGCTTCTTGCAGCTCGGTGCGCAGTCGGTCGCCGTCGGGTGCTTCACGTAGTCCGTGAGGTTGAAGCCGTTGTCACACAGCTCGCCCGACGCGGCCTGCACGACGGCGTCACCGCAGCGCGGGCCGGGCTGGCACATCGAAGTGCACTTGCCGTACGCGCCGGTGTTCTGCGCCGTGCCGTTGTCGCACTTCTCGCCGAACGATCCTTGCACGAGGCCGTCGCCGCAGTACGACGGTGCCTTGCAGAGCGGAGCGCATGCCGACGCGGAGAACGCCGGCGTCCACGACGTGAGGTTCGAGCCGTCATCGCAGTCCTCCGGCGGGTTCTTGACCGCCTTGTCACCGCAGTACGGACCGAGCTTGCAGTCGAGCCGGCAGGATCCGTACGCGCCCGAGTTGGTGTTTGCCGCGCCCTTGTCGCACTGCTCTTCCTTCGTCTTGATGCCGTCGCCACAGTTGTTCACGCAGACGGACTTCTTCTTCACGAAGCCACGGACCGTGAGCTCGAAGTTCGAGTCCTCGGTGTGCCGCTCGGCATGGAAGAGCGCGATCTCGTAGACGTGCCCGTCGACGAGACCGAGCGACGCCGCCTTCGCCGGGTTCAGCAAGAACGACTTGGCCTGGATGTCGTGCAGGCCGCCGAGGTCGAGCGCGAGCCTTCCGTTCACGAAGACCCAGACGTCGTCGTCGCCGCTGAAGGCGAGCTGCGGTGAGCTCCCCGCCGCGTAGGTGAACCAGAAACGCAGCTCGGTCGTGAACGCGAAGTTGTGGTCCTTGAGCTTCGAGTCCTTGCCCTCGTTGCCAAAGCCCTTGCCGTCGATCGGGAAGAAGCCGCCGAGCGAGCTGTACGGCGCGTCGGTCGCGCTGTTGAAGACGTAGGAGTAGTTGCCTGCCACGCCGGTCCGGGTGAGGCGGAGCTGCGTGCCGTCGACGCGCGACGACTTGGCGGTGTCCGTGTACCACTGCGCGAAATCGGCGGACGACGTGAGCTGCTGGCTCCGGTCCGGCGTTCCAGCCTTCGCGCCGCAGACGTTGTTCGGATCCGTACCGGTCACCGGATTCAACCCGGTACCGTTGTAGCGGTAGACCGGCACGCCCGACGCCAGCGTGCCCTCCACGAGATCCTCCGTGACCTCGTTGCACATGTATTTCTCGAAGTCCGGATGGCCATTCACGGCCGACGCGAACCTGAAGTCGCGGAGCACAACGGGGACGTCGATCAACGTCGGGTCGGGCTCCACGACCGCGGAGCAGTCGTAGCCCGCCTCCTTCTTGCACGTGCTCGAGCACCCGTCGCCGTTGCGCGTGTTCCCGTCGTCGCATTCCTCGTCGATGGTTCCGTTACCGTCGGCGTCGAAGTCGAACAAAAGGCCGTCGCCGCAGCGCGACGCGCAGGTTCCGTTCGGGCACGAGGGCTCCCACTGGCAATCGGCCGAACAGCCGTCGAGCGGCTTGGTGTTGCCGTCGTCGCACTGCTCGGTGCCTTCGGGCGCGCCGCCGTTACCGCAGATCGTCTTCGTGCATGCAGCTCCGGGCGTCGTGCACTTCCAGTTGATGATCTTCGTACTGCCGGGCGTGGTGGACGTCGGCGCCACGACCGCAGTCGTCGTCTGGAGCTTGCAGGTCGAGCTGCAGCCGTCGTTGTTGGCGGTGTTGCCATCGTCGCACTCCTCGGCGCCGGCGATCTTGCCGTCACCGCAGGCCGCCGCGTTGCACGACACGCCCGGCACCGGACACGCCCAGCCGGGCTCGACCGTGCACGATGCTGAGCATCCGTCGCCGGGCGTCTTGTTCGTGTCGTCGCACTGCTCGGTGCCGGTGACGAAGCCGTCGCCGCAGACCATCGTCGTCACGCAGAGCGCACCCGGGGTTGGGCAGGCGAAGTTCGGTTCGATGATCTTGCAGTCGAGCGCGCATCCATCGCCGCCCGTCTTGTTGCCGTCGTCACAAGCCTCACCCGGATCGCTGAAGCCGTCGCCGCAGACCGCCACCTTCGGCGGCGGGGTGCATCCGGCGTCGCCGGCGAGCCCTGCGTCGGTCAGCGCATCGCAGTCGCGGACGTCGACGCATTTGCTGCCGAACGCGCACGCCCAGTAGGGCGCCTCGATCTGACAGGTGGAGGAGCATCCATCGCCGTTCGCGGTGTTCGTGTCGTCGCAGCTCTCGCCGAGCCCGGCCTTGCCGTCGCCGCAAACGGCCGGCGGAAGGCAGGCGCCTGGATTGGCGTCGCAGTCGATCCCGCCGTCGCCTGCACCGCTATCCGGTGGGTTCGCGTCAGGGTCGGCGAACGGCGGAGGCGGAGGCGGCTCGGTCCCCGCTTCGGGCGTCGTCGGCGGGAAGTCGGAAGTGACGCTCTGGTCACTACACGCCACAGCCACGACCACTGCAAGACCGAGAAGCCCACCGACCAACAACCTGCGCATTGGCCGCGCACCGTAGTCGAGCGCGCCGGCGACGCCAGGTCTCTTGCATGCAGAAAGACGCGGAAAGATCGCGCGGGCCGCCGCGCCTGCAAGTGCGCCGCGTTGACTAGTCCTTCGGCGGCGCGCTGACGGTCACCGACCGGCAGCGTGGTAGTGCGCGAGGATCCGATCCGGTGTGAGCGCTTTCTCGTACACCGCAGCGTCGTCGACATCGCCGAAGAGCGTTCCGTACGTGGGTGAGAGCGCACCGATGCAGAACCTGACGGCGCCCTTCGTCGCCTTGCGTTGATCCAGGCTGACCCTCCTCATCCCCACGCTGCTGCCGAAGTTCGCACGCCACGCGGCGTGCGCGACCTCAGGCGGCGGACGCGGACATTGCCTTGCCGGTCTCGAGGAGTGTCTTCAGATCGCTGAGGATGAAGCTCCAGCCACCGCCGGCCTGCTTGATCTCGCCGGACGTGATCGCCGCGGTCCTCGGCGCATCGCCGACCTCGTGAGTCACGGTGAGTGACGTGATGCCGGAGAGACCTTCTTCGATCTCCCAGGTCAGTCGCGTGAATCCCTCGGCCTTCAGCTCGGGATCCCAGAGGACGCGCCATGTCTGTATGAGCTTGCGCGGCGGATCGGCCTCGAGCACTTCGCCGTCGATGATCACGTTAGGCCCGCCGTGCTGGGCCATTTGCGCAGTCGCGAATGCTTGATACTTCCCGCCGGCGCGCAGGTCGTACTCCGCGCGCGCGTGATAGCCGTACTTCTCGATCCATCCTGGGTTCGTGATCGCCTCCCAGACCGCCTGGGGCGTTGCCTGGATGTGGACTCGGTAGACGTTCACCGGCTTGTCATTTTTCGTCGTCGTGCTTTTTCTCCAGGTGCTTTTTGAGATTCGCGAGCGCCGAGACTCGGCCCTCGGTGTACTTGTCGATCCAGCGGTCGTGGATGAGGCGAATCGGGACGGGGTTGAGATAGTGAAGCTTCTCCCGGCCTGACCGGACGGCGACGACGAGCCCTGCAGCCTCGAGCACGCGCAGGTGCTTCATCACGCCGAAGCGCGTCATCGCGAGCTCGGACTCGAGCTCCGTGAGCGTGCGTCCATCGCGGACGAAGAGCAGGTCGAGAAGGAAACGCCGTGTTGAATCGGCGAGTGCCTTGAAGACGCGATCCTCGTCCGTCACGCGGGACTCCCCGT
Organism: Labilithrix sp.; assembly: GCA_028287065.1. Taxonomy (GTDB): domain Bacteria; phylum Myxococcota_A; class Polyangia; order Polyangiales; family Polyangiaceae; genus Labilithrix. The sequence goes on from JAQBQJ010000465.1 coordinate 45,909, forward strand.
CCTGAGCTCGTGTCCGACGGAGGCCGGAAGGCCCTGGATGCGGCGCGACCATCGCGGCACGCGATGCACGCCCGCTCGTACCTCAGTACTTGATGGTCTGGAGTCCCCACTCGCCGAGCGAGCAGATCGCGCGGTCGTCGCCGAGCAGCACGTGCGAGCTGTATCCCCAGCCGCGCAGGTTCGCCTCGGAGGTCAGCGTCGGGGTCGGCGTGCTCGTGTCGTAGATGGCCATGCCGCCCTCGGTGTAGAGAGCCACCTTGTTGCCGTGCGCCGCGAGCGGCCACTGCGCGTCGCCCGCGAACTGGCTGACGATCGAGAGCTCGCCGCTGCGGATGCCACCGATGGCCCAGAGCCCGCCGTCCTCGAGGACCTTCGGCTCCTGGTACTGACCGTCGGCGGAGGGCTGGTAGCTCACGGAGTAGTCGTACCGCTTGTAGCGGGTGACGTAGACGCGATCGTCCGAGACCTGCACCCCGCCGATGTTCTGCGCCGGCGGCGTGAACGTCTGGCGAAGCGTGACCTTCGTGCCGGCGACGTCCGCGAGCTTGAATGAGCGCGTGATCGAGATGCACTCCTTCGAGTCGTAGTCGAACCAGCTCGTCGCATTCGGGATGTTGGCGCAGCTGTTCCAGTCGCTGCCGGGCGTCCGCTTGGCCGCGTAGTCGGCGGTGACGAGGCGGTTCGAGACCGCGTCCGCGAGGATGAGCGAGCCCGGCGTGTTGACGGAGGCGAGCCTCACGGGAACGGCGCCGTTGATGTCGACGCGGTCCGCGAAGAAGCGAACCTTGTTCGCGTCGGTCGTGGAGCGAATCCACCGCGAGGTCATGACGACGCCGTTCTGGAGGTGCAGAGGCGCTGCGCCGTAGCTCGGGCCGAGGTCGATGCCAGGGTGGACGACGGGAGCGGTGGGCGCCGCGAGGTCGACGACGTGGAGCTTGCGCGTGGTCTTCGAGTCCCAGCGCTTCGTGCCGTTGCCGAGGTCGATCTCGAAGCCGGTCTGGTCGACCTCGAGGTATGCGAGCTTCGAGCCGAGCTGCACGATGCCTTCGCCCGAGCCGACGAGCGAGCCGCCGAAGCCGCCCCAGTACGAGTAGTACGCGTAGCCGTCGTAGAAGCCGCCGCCGTACCAGCCGCCGTAGTAGCTGCTGTTGTCATGCTCGGTGAGCGCGATCTCGGTCTTGCCGGCGAGCGTCGGTGCCGCGGGGTTCGAGATGTCGACGGCGGCGACGATGACCTTGCCGCTGCGCTTGTTCGCGGCGTACGAGTAGACGGGCACCGTGACGTAGACGGTGCTCCCGTTCGCGAAGATACGCGCCTCGTACCAGGAGGCCCACGCGCTGGAGCCGCTCGTGCAGTACGCGGCCTGCGTCGTGTCCGCGAGCGAGGCGAGCGAGATCTTGCCGGTGATGGCGGCGTCGTCGGCGTTCGCCTTCGGAGTGAGCGAGAGGAGAGCCTCGCCCGACCACCAGTCGCTCGTGATGCTCGCGATGTGAGTGCCGGTATCGGTGAGCCGGTAGGCGGGGTTCGAGAGGTCGAGCTCGCCCTTCTTCACCGGCGTGTCGTGCGAGGCGATGTCGAAGCTCGTGACGTTGCGGTCCGAGACGGCGAGCAGGCGGTTGTTGGCGACGAGCGCGCGGCGCGGCATCCCGTACTGCGGGGCGATTCCACGGAGCGTGAGGTCGTCGTGCGAGTAGTCGATGAGCTGGATGCCGCTCTGGGCCTTCGTGCAGCTGCCGTTGTTCCACGTGCCGTAGCTGGCGAAGGGAACGAGCACGAGGCCCTGGTCGTCGAGGACGCGGACCGACTTGTGGATGCGGTCCTGATCCTCGGCGAAGCTGCCCCAGCCGCTGCCGAACTCGACGCGCTTGATCATCGCGGGCTTGGCGAGGTCCGCGACGTCGAAGAGCGAGACGGCGAGGCCTCCGGACGCGGTGGCGCCTGCGTAGCCGAAGCCGACGAGGCGGTCGCCCCTGGGCTCCATGTAGAAGACCCAGCCGGGCATCACGAGCTGACCGGCCTGCTTCGGTAGCGCGGGGTTCGCGAGATCGATCGTGAAGAGCGGGTCGTGCTGCTCGGCGGTGATCGCGTAGCCGCGCACGCCGTCGAAGCGCACGCTGCGGAGCGACTCGGGCTTCGGGAGCACGAGCTCGGTCGAACCGAGCGGCGTGATGGTGCTCGAATTCGTGATGGTGAAGGTCTCGACCGCGGGGTTGGTCGAGTTGTTGGGTCCCCACCAGCCGTTGCCGTGCTGGCTGACGACGCGGAGCACGCCGTCGTACTCGTCCATCTGCCAGCGGCTGTTGATCTGTCCGGCGATGGTGACGTCCGCGCCCTTCACGAGCTTGCCGGTCGGGTCCTTGATGTCGACGACCTGGATGACCGAGCGCCCGTTCTGGGTGCCCGGCTGCCAGCTCCATTCGGGGCCGGCGATGTAGAGCCGCTCGTTCGTGGCGGAGACGCTGCGCTGCCAGCTCGCGTAGCTCTTGTCGGGTGCGGAGTAGGCGAGCTGGTCGACCTTGGCGATCGCCGTGCCGGCGACGTTGAAGGACGTGACGATCGTGGAAGGAAGCGTGTTGCAGTTCCAGCAGTAGCCGTTCTCGTACGTGACGAGGTAGAGCGCGTCGCCGACGATGCGCGAGTCGGCGATGCTGCCCGGCACGTCGAAGTGGGTGAGCTCGGAGATGGCGGCGGGGTTCGACACGTCGAGGGCGAGGATCTCGCTCGAGTCGACCCAGCGGCCGTAGGGACTGCCGTTCGACTTCACATAGTGGCCGAACTCGTTGAGCATCACGTACGCGCGTCCGTTGCGCACGTACATCTCGAAGGGGATGCCGTCGGTGCGCTTGCGACCGAGCAGCTTCAGGTGATCGGGGTCGGTGATGTCGACGACGGCGAGACCGCCGTAGCGCGAGAGGGCATAGAGGACGTTGCCCTCCTGCTTGATGATGTCGGCCTCCTCGACGGCGCGAGCGGCGTCACCGCTCGCACCATTGCTGTCGGTGCCGGCGGAGGGCGCTGCGCTGGCCGCACCGGCGTCGGCGCCGCCGCTTTCGCCGCGGCTGGCCGCGGAGCGACCGGAGGGGTCATCGGACTCGAAGCCGTTGTCGATCCCCTCGCCGTCGTCGGACGACTCGCCGGCGCCGCAACCGACGGCAGCAGCGGAGGTGACGGTCGCGGAGAGGGCCAGGGTGACGAGCCAAGCGAGGTTGGTGCGCGGCATGATGCCGGGGCCCGTGCAGAGATGGTGCCGTCACGAAATGGCTTGTTAATCGGCATTGTAGGCCACGTGAGGGCGTGCCGACGTGTGCCACGGAGGACGTTGGGATCGGGCTCTCGAGAGAATGTACCGAGGGGTCGGAGCGGTGGCTCGTCGCGCCGTGAGCGGTGCGCGAGCGTCGTCGCCATGCGCGACGCCGCGGTCATGCCGCTATCTCTCTACGGCCTTCGCCAGCCCGAAGCCGTCGTGCAGCGCGCGCACGGCGAGCTCCGTGTACTTCGCGTGGATGAGGCACGACACCTTGATCTCGCTCGTCGAGATCGCCTGGATGTTGATGCCTTCGGCCGCCATGATGCGGAACATCTTCGCCGCGATGCCGGCGTGCGAGCGCATGCCGAGGCCGACGATGGACACCTTCACGATGTCCTCGTCGTAGCGGACCTCCTGGCTGCCGAGGCGCTTCGCCACCTCTTCGATGAAGGGCTTCGCGCGGAGGAGGTCCGTCTTCGCGAGCGTGAACGTGACGTCGGCGCGGTCGTGCGACTCCTTCGACACGTTCTGGATGATCATGTCGACGGAGATGTTCTTGTCGGCCATCGCGCCGAAGAGCTCCGCGACGACGCCGGGCTTGTCGTTCAAGCCGACGCAGTGAACGCGCGCCTCGTTCTTGTCGTAGGCGACGCCCGCGACGACGACGTCCTCGAGCGCCTTGTCCTCGCCGGTCACCCAGGTGCCTTCGACATCGGAGAACGAGCTCCTCACGTGGACCGGAACGCCGTACTTCATCGCAATCTCCACGCTGCGGATCTGCAGCACCTTCGCGCCGAGCGACGCGAGCTCGAGCATCTCTTCGTAGGAGATGCGCGGGATCTTCCGTGCCGAAGGGCAGATGTTGGGGTCGGTCGTGTAGACGCCGTCGACGTCCGTGTAGATCTCGCAGGCGTCGGCGCCGATCGCCGCGGCGATCGCGACCGCGGACGTGTCCGAGCCGCCGCGTCCGAGCGTCGTGATGTCGCCGTGCTCGTTCACGCCCTGGAAGCCGGCGACGACCGCGATCTGACCCTGCTCGAGCGTCGAGAAGATCTTCGAGCCCTCGATGGTCTTGATGCGCGCCTTGGTGAACGCGCCGTCGGTGAGGATCTTCACTTGATGACCGAGGAGCGAGCGCGCCTGACCGCCCTCGTTCTGGATCGCCATGGCGGTGAGCGCGGCCGCGACCTGCTCGCCGGTGGCGGCGATCACGTCCATCTCGCGCGCGTCCGGCACGGCGACCATCTGGTGCGCGAGCCCGAGGAGGCGGTTGGTCTCGCCGCTCATCGCGCTGACGATGACGACGATCTTGTCGCCCTTCTTCTGCGCTGCAATCGCGCGACGCGCGACGTTGCGCATCCGATCGATCGATCCGACCGACGTGCCGCCGAATTTCTGAACGACGAGTGCCATGGACGAGAAGGACTTCGGTTTACGAATCTTTTCGCGGTGCGTCAACGCCCGCGCGGGGCGCTCGGCGAGGTATCTGTCACGGACAACGGTGGTGGCTCGCGTCCGACGTGCGGCTGTGCTCGGCATGCTCGCGGCCTTTGCCGGACGCGTTGGCGCTGCGGCTCACGGCTTCACGCCAAAAGGCCGTGCGGGTTCGCACCGAACGGCGCTCCCGGCGCCTTCGTCACCGCGGCGAGATACGCCCACATGCCTGCGACGCTCGGCGTTCCTGCCGCGAGACCGACCTTCGCATCCGTGCGTCCGGTCGTTCCCGGCTTGACGTATTTGCCAATCACGGTCGCCGACATATTCGGTTGATGTCCTGAATTCGGCAGATCCCGCGAGAAGTCGCCGAAGAGACAGACCACGACGTTCCTGTTCGGCTGATTGTCCTGCACGCGCGTCAAGAACGTCCTCAGCGGACCGGCGATCGTGGTCCTCATCTTGTTTCGCACGTCGGCGCCGTCGTTGTCGCCGTGACTGTCCCATCGGTTGTCGAAGACCGTCACGACGCTCGTGCCGGACATGACCATCGCTGCGCGGGCCGTTGCGCGACCTGCGCACGCGGTCGCTCGCTCGAAGGCGGCCTGCGCAGGCGCGAGGTCCATGCGCTTTCGCCTCGATCCGTGGAATGGCCGCGAAGAATGGG
>JAQBQJ010000468.1 GCA_028287065.1 Labilithrix sp.
ACGTCACGCTGTTCCAGCTCTCGCCCGACGACCGCGTGCTCGTCGTCGCGCTCGCGAATCGCGCCGTCGTCCTCGACGTGGTCGCCGGCGCCTCTCGCGGTGACGTGCCGCTCGCGTCGCGCCCCACGCATCTCGCGTTCAGCACGACGGCAGCGGGAACGCGCGCGATCGTCGTCGGCAGCACGCGCTGGGTCGATCACGAGCCGGCGACCGCCCTCACGTCGATCGAGCTCGGCGCACCGAGCGCCGCGAGCCCTCGCGCGACGACCATCGACGTCCCGAACTGCGAGGCCCCGCTCACGATGCTGCCCGACGGCTCGCGTGGGTTCCTCTCGCCGACGTACTGCGAGGAGAGCGTCCCTGCGACGGTGCAGAAGACGTGGACGAACCCCGATCCCGTGAGCGTCGTCGACGTCGGCGCCGCCGGCCTCACCTTCGTCAAGAACCTCCCCGGCTTCGGTCCCGTCGCCCTCAACGGCCGGGCCGACAAGGTGATCGCATACCTCGATGCGAAGCGCATCGATCCTTCGATGTTCGACGACAAGAGCCAGATCCCGTCGGATGCAGCCGACCCGTATCACCTGCTCGCGATCGACCCGCACACGCTGAAGCTCTCGCTCTTCCCGATCGGCCACGAGCTGCCGCGCTTCGCGATGAGCATCGACGGCCGCGGCTTGCTCGTCGACGCGTCCGTCCACGTCTTCCGCGCCGAGGCGAAGGCTTCGATCACGCTCGGAGCCGACGGTCTGAGCGTCACCGCATCGGGGGTATTCGGCTCCGACGCGCCGTTCGGCTACTTCGATATCGACGCCGGGCGTTTCACGGCATTCCAGGGCCCGCAGGTCGGTCTCGATCGCTTCGTGCAGACGGCCGACGGCCACGTCTACGCGCTCCGCACGCGCAGCGACGGCCTCGGCGGCGACCTCTTCGGCGTCGACGTCGCGAGGCACACGACGACGGACCTCGGCCGGAGCCTCCGCGACATCGGCGTGATGGCCGACGAGCGGACGCTCCTTCTCCGTATCCGTCTTCCGGCCGCGTCGATCGACGGCAACCTCTTCACGCAGGAGCAGGTGTGCTTCTCGACCGACGCGCGCACGTGCAGCGCGACCATCGACTATCGTTCGACGATCCCGCTACCCGGCGGCGCGGCGTCGTGCGCCGGCGGTCACGACTGCTGATTCGGACAACAGCTCGCGCAGCTGATTGGCATTCGTCACCGGGTAATTCGAATAGCAATTGTTCATGAGCACGTGGACCTGCTTGGTCTCGGCGGCGAGCTGCTCGATGCGCGGAACCCACTCGCGCAGCTCGTCGACCGAGTAGCAGTAACGAAAGCGCTCCGTGGCGGTCTGCGACTTGGCCGTACACGTGGCGGAGCTGCGACCGTGGAAGCGCACGACCGCGACGTCGCTCGTCGCGGCGGCGACCGGCGGGATCGAGGACGGGAATCCCTGCGGCTCGTCCACACAGGTGTACGCGAGCTCCTGGTCACGTAGGAACGCCAGCGTGCGCTCGCGGTTCCGCTCGGACATCCACGTCGCGTTACGGAGCTCGACGGCGACGCGACATCCGGGGACGAGCGTCTTCGCTCGCGCGAGCCGCCGGCGGTTCTCGGCGGAGAACGCGATCCACACCGGATACTGGAAGAGGACGACGCCGAGCTTCCCGCTCGCGCGCAGCGGCTCGAGCGCACCGCGGAAACGCGCCGCGATCTCCTCCATGAGCTCTTCTCCGAGGTCCTTCGGATAGACGCGCGCCTTCTCTCGAACGCCGGCGCGGAGCGCCGCGCGCAGGTCGGAAGGCAGCCGCTTCGGGTCCGTGTAGTGCGCCGTGAGCGGCGCGAACGCCTTCACGTTCATGGTGAAGTCGTCGGGCGTCCGCTCGACCCAGCGCGCGGCGTGCTCGGGCAGCGGCAGCGCGTAATACGTGGAGTCGTTCTCGGTGATCGGGAACTGCGACGCATAGTAGCGCAGGCGTGCCTCCGCCGTGCTCGCGCCCTTCGGATAAAACCCCGATGCGACGAGGGACTTGTCCGTCCACGCCGTGATCCCGACCTTGATCGGCGCGGCCATGCCTCTGGCCGATGCAATCCCTTCGCCAGGTGTGCAACGATGAGGTCATGTACCGCGAGAACGTCGCTCCGCCTCCGCCTGTTCCGCAGGACGCCGCGCGTCAGGCGGTGAAGAGCTGTGCGCAGATGCAGATCGGTGTGGCCGTCCTGCACGTCATCTCTCTCGTCTTGCTCGTCGCGCGGTTCGGCTTCTACAAGCCGCCGAGCGGCTTGAACGTCTCGACCGACCTCATCACCGAGTGGCGCATGACGGCGCTCGTCGCCGGCATCGCGTACGTCGTCGTCTTCGCGGCGTGGGCCGCCGTCAATGCGTGGGGCCTCGGCAAGCGGAGCAAGGCCGCGCGCTGGTCCTCGATCGGGTTCGCGGCCGCGACGATGGCGACTTGCTGCGCATGGCCTTTCGGCGGCTTCCTCCTCTACATGCTCCTCCGCCGCGACGTGAAGGGCTACTTCGAGTAGGTCACGCCATGGGCGTCGCTGCCGGCACCGAGGCCACCGGACCGGGCTTCTTCCTCGACCGCAAGGAGCTCCGCGCGCTCGCACTCGCGACGCGCGACGGCTACCGCAACGCACGCCCCTATCCGCACGCCGTGCTCGACGGGTTCCTCGGCGACTCGCTCGCCGGCGCCCTCGCAGACGCATTTCCGCGGCCGGATCATCCAGGCTGGATGCGTCGCGATTATCGCGAGCAATCGGCGAGGCTCGGTCAGCTGCAGCGGAGCGGATTCGAAGGCGTCGCTCCGACCGTGCGCCACCTGCTCGCAGAGCTCTCGGGGATGGCGTTCCTCGATTTCCTGACGACGCTCACCGGCATCGAAGGCCTCATCGCCGATCCGCACTATCGAGGCGCGGGTCTGTCGCTCACGTTGCGCGGCGGTCATCTCGAGCTGCACGCGGACTTCAACCGCGATCGCACGCGACATCTCGAGCGCAAGGTGACCGTCCTCTACTATCTCGGCCGCGACTGGGACCCCGCATGGGGCGGTGCACTCGAGCTCTGGAACGAGACACGCACCGCGTGCGAGGCGAGCTATCTGCCCGTGCTCGATCGCCTCCTCGTGATGGCGCACGGAGACACGTACTGGCATGGTCATCCCTCGCCGCTCGCGTGCCCCGAGGGGCGCTTTCGCGCATCGATCGCGGCGTACTACTACGTGGCAGCTCCTCCACCGGACGAGGACGCCGCGCACGGAGCGATCTGGGCGAAGTGACTCACACGTCCGAGTCGGGCTGCTCGCCGGGATCCGACCGCCGCAGCTCTTCGACGACGGCGCGGAACGACTCCGCAGCAGGGCCCGGGACATGCGCGAGCTCATCGTGCGCATCGATCACGAGACGCCGGAGCGTCGCAACCCGCGGGAGCGACGGAACGATCTCGCGCCACGCGACGTCGGTGCGGTCCGACACCTCGACAGCGTAGAAGTCCTCGAGGCCCATCTGCGCGAGGAGCTCGAGGACGCGCGCTGACGGCGCGACGAGCGTGAGCGTCCCTCCCGCCGCCACGAGCTGACGTTGCAGCGAGAGCAGCGTTCCGAGGAACGTGCTGTCCATCGCCGTGCAATCGCGGAGATCGACGCGAACCGCGTCGATCCCGCGGGCCATTCTCTCGCTCGCGGTCTCGTGCACAGCGGCGCTGTCGAGCATCGTCGCCGGTCCGGCGACGTCGATCGTCACGCTCGTAGGCTCGTCATGAACGCGCAGCATCGGAAGGGCACCTGCGAGGGAAGCTGCATCGTGCGGGCGCGCGCGCAAGTACGTCCGTCGCAGTCGAGCTGCGCTCACGCCCGACGGTACTTATCTTGCGAGTGCGAGGTCTCATGATCGAAAACGGCAACACGGACGAGATCCGTCGCTCGACGGGCGTAGCCGGACTGGATGAAGTGCTGCACGGAGGTCTGCTTCCGGGGCGCACGTATCTCGTCCGCGGCGGCCCCGGCACGGGCAAGACCATGCTCGGCCTCCACTTCCTCACCGCGGGTGCGCGCCTCGGCGAGCGGACACTCTTCATCACGGTCGAGGAGTCCACCGAGCAGATCCGGAAGGACGCCGGCGTGCTCGGCTTCGACCTCGGCGGCGTGCGCTTCGTCGACCTCACGCCCGGCTCGGAGTTCTTCACCAAGGCACAGTCGTACGACATCTTCACGCCGGCGGAGGTGGAGCGCGAGCCGACGACGCGCATGATCGTGAAGGAGATCGAAGCGCTTCGCCCGGACCGCGTGTTCCTCGAGGCGATGACGCAATTTCGATATCTGTCGCCGGACGCATTCCAATATCACAAGCAAGTATTGTCGCTGCTGCGGTTCCTGGAAGAGCGCGGCGCGACCGTCCTGTTCACGTCGGAAGGAAGCGACATCACGACCGACGAGCACCTCCAGTTCTTGAGCGACGGGGTGTTGAATCTCGAATCCTCATCTGCGGGGCGTGCGGTCACGGTCATCAAGTTTCGTGGCTCCGATTACGAACCGGGCAGCCATTCCTTGCGGCTCACCGGCCACGGCATGGAAGTGTATCCGCGCCTCGTGCCCGGTCAGCACGGCCATACGTTCGCGCGCGACGTCGTCGGCTCCGGCATCCGCGGCATCGACGAGCAGCTGCACGGCGGCATCGAGCGCGGCACCGTGACCGTCATCACCGGGCCGACCGGCGTCGGCAAGACGACGCTCGGCATGTCGTTCGCGAAGGAGGCCGCGGCGCGCGGCGAGCGCACGTGCGTGTACCTCATCGAAGAGGCGGTCGAGACGATGCTGGAGCGGTCGGAGTCGCTCGGCATCCCCGCACGAGAGATGATCGCGCGCGGAACGCTGTCGGCCGTCCACGTCGAGCCGCTTCGCTACGGGCCCGACGAGCTCGCCCACATCGTGCAGGAGGAGGTCGAGAAGCGACAGACGAAGATCGTGATGCTCGACAGCGTCGCCGGATATCGGCTCTTCGTTCAGGGCGTGGATCTCGCGAAGCACCTCCACGCGCTATGTACCTATCTACGCAACATGGGAGTCACGGTGCTTCTCGTGAACGAGGTCGAGAACATCACCGGAGACTTCGCCGCGACGGAGATCGGGATAAGCCATCTCGCCGACAACATCGTATTCCTGCGCTATCTCGAGCTCCGCGGACGCCTCGAGCGCGCGGTCGGCGTCCTCAAGAAGCGCGTCAGCGGATTCGAGAGCACGCTGCGCGAGTTCGACATCTCGCCGCTCGGCATCCGCGTCGGCCGCCCGCTCACCGAGCTGCGCGGCATCCTCACCGGGTACCCGGACCTCGCCTCGCCTCCTGGCAACAGCAGTCGAGCCGCATGAGGAACCGTGATGAGCCGCATCGTGCTCCTGATCGAAGCGCGCGAGAATCGCCGCTTGCTCGTCGAGTGGCTCGCGCAGCACCACGAGGTGATCGTCGCGCGTTCGCCGGCGGCGCTCGAGGCGCCGTTCGACCTCGGGATCGTCGACGGACCTTCACTGCAGCGTTACGGGCCGTGGATCGAGTCGGTGAAGCGCGCCGTCCAGCCCGTGTTCCTGCCGTTTCTCTTCGTCGCTCACCGCCAGGGCGTGGGCGTGGCGACCGCGAACGCGTGGGAGCGGATCGACGAGCTGATCGTGAGCCCCGTGGAGAAGGTGGAGCTGCGCGCACGCGTGGAGACGCTCCTGCGCGCGCGGCACCTCAGCGTCGCGAACGCAGCGCTGCGCCAGCGCCTCGAGGCCGAGCTCGCACGCGCGCATGAAGTGCAGGCCGGTCTACTCCCTCGTGCGGCGCCGCATCTCCGCGGGTTCGAGCTCGCCGCGCGCTGCATCCCGGCGCGCGAGGTCAGCGGCGACTTCTACGATTGGGACTGCGTCGGCGACGCCGCGGTGCTGAGCGTGGGCGACGTCATGGGCAAGGGCGCGCCCGCGGCGCTCCTCGCAGCGACCGCGCGTGCGGTACTTCGCGCCGTCGCGCGCCAGAACGCGCCGGGCGCTGCGCTCGATCTCGTACGCGAGACGATGAACGAAGACCTCGAGCGCACGTCGAGCTTCGTCACGCTGTTCCATGCGCGCGTCACGGTCGAGCCACACGAGGTCCGGTACGTCGACGCCGGTCACGGTCACGCGCTCGTGCGCCGCGCGACCGGCGCGATCGAACGACTCCGGTGCGGAGGACGTCCCGTCGGCTTCCCGGCGTCGGCGCCTTACCAGGAGTCGGCGGTGCGCATGGAGGCGGAGGACTTGCTCCTCGTGTACAGCGACGGGCTGCTCGAGGGCACGGAGCGGACTCCGGAGGAGATGATCGACGACGTCGGCGCGACCGCGCCGGCCTCGGCGATCGTCGAGGAGCTGATCGATCGCGCGCCGAGGCATGCGACGGCGGACGACGTCACGGTGCTCGTCCTCAAGTGCTGCTGCCGCCGGGATCAGGGCAGGCCCTGATTTTGCCCACACGCCTACGGCACCTTCCGGTTCCGCCGCAGCAGCCAGACCAGGACCGCGATGGGCGGCCCGAGCAAGAGCACGCCGATGACGGCGATCACGAGCAGCTCGGAAATTCCGATGGATCCCATCTACGTCACTGTAGCGTGAACCGCGGCAGTCGCATCACGAGCGACTGCACGCCTTCGGCGAAGGTCGGGTGGACCGCCTCGGCATCGACGATCGCGCGGACGCTCGCGCCCGCTTGCATCAGGGTCACGACGATGTGGATCAGCTCGCCGGCCTCGCTGCCGACGAGACGGCATCCGAGGACACGCTCCGTCTTCGGGTCGATCATCACCTTCATCGTGCCCGCGCGCTCGTCGACCTCGATCGAGCGCGCGATGTCTCCGAACGACATCGTCGCGACCTCGTAAGCGATGCCCTTGGCCCGGAGCTCGCGCTCGGTGAGCCCGACGCCCGCGACGTGCGGATCGGTGAACACGCAGTACGGGATCACGCGCCCCGCGCGGCCATGCGCGCTGCGGCCCTGGAGGCGCTCGAACAGGAGCCGGTGGTCGTCCCACGCCGTATGCGTGAACTGCGGTCCGCCGGTCACGTCGCCGACCGCGAACACGCCAGGGATGCTCGTCGCGTAGCCGTCGTCGACGGACACGAAGCCTCGCGCGTCGAGGTCGAGGCCGGCCGCGTCGCAGCCGAGGTCGTCGGTGTTCGGGCGGCGTCCGACGGCGACGAGCAGGTGTGTGCCGCGCACGTCCTTGCCGGCCTTCGTGCGGACGACGATGTGGCCGTTTTCTCGGCGGACCGACGCGACGTCGCTCATGAGCTCGAGCGCGATCCCTTCCCCGCGGAAGACCGCTTCGAGCGCGGACGACGTATCGGCGTCCTCGCGGCTGAGGAGATGCTCGTTGCGATCGATGATCGTGACCTCGGAGCCGAACCGGCGGAACATCTGCGCGAACTCGCAGCCGACGTAACCGCCGCCGAGGACGACGAGGTGCCCGGGCAGCTCGCGGAGCTCCATCACGCCGGCGTTGTCGACGAACGGCACGCCGTCGAGCCCGGGTATCGGCGGGACGAAGGGCCGGGCTCCCGTGTTCACGATGATCGTGTCGGCCTGGTGGCGCTGACCTTCGACCTCGATCTCGTGCGGGCCGACGAACCGCGCATGCCCATGCGCGACATGGAGCCGCCCGCCGGCCGCGGTGAGGCGCCGTTCGACGCCCGCGCGCCACTGCTGGACGATCGCGTTCTTCCGGTCGATCACCGCCGCAAAATCGACACGCACGTCCGCGACGTGCACGCCCAGCCGCCCCGCCGTGCGCGCGACGTGTGCAGCGCGAGCGCTCGCGACCATGGTCTTCGTCGGGGTGCAGCCGTAGTTGACGCACGTCCCGCCGAGCGCGCCTCGCTCGACCACGAGCACGGTCTTGCCCGCATGGACGAGCCGCGTCGCAAGCGGAACCCCGGCCTGTCCGCTGCCGATCACGATCACATCGGTCTTCATGGTCGCCCTCGTCCGGATGCAAGGGCGCATCCGAAACCGACTTCTAGCCTGAAGACCCGCGTGCGTCTCGGGGCATACCCGGCCATACTGTTGCCAGGCGCCGTGACGATTCGTCCTTCCGCTCCGAAGACCATGCTCGACCGCGTGCGACCCACCGTGGTCCGCCGCCGCGTCTACGAGCCTCCTCCCAACGTGCCTGCCAACGTCCCTGGCGCACAGACGTCGCACGACGACGACGACGACGAGGGGCCGCCGTCTTCGGTGAACGTCGCGCGCGCGCTCGCGTCACTCCGCGGTCACGAGCTCCAGCGTCTCGAGGAGATCCTCGGCCCGCACGACGACGAAGAGGACGAGGTCGCTCGGCCGGCGTCCGCGGAGGCGAGCGAGCCGCCCGCCCCGTCCGTGCCGCACGTGCGCGTCGGTCCGTCGATCGCAGTCGCAGAGCTCGCACGAAGGATGAGCGTCCCGATCCAGGAGCTCGTGACGGCGCTCGTCACGCGTGGCTTCTTCTCGGTCACGGTGAAGTCGACGCTCCCTCGCGAGACCGCGCGCGCCGCGGCGACGCTCTTCGACTGGGAGGTCGAGGACACGGACGAGGTCGAGCCCTCGGCGAAGAAGCAGGCCGCCACGCGTGCCGCCGCCCCGAAGGGGAAGGCGAAGACCAAGACCAAGGCCAAGGCCAAGGCCACCACGAAGACGCCGGCGAAGAAGAGGTCCGCGGCTACGAAGGCTCCTCGTCGCACATCTCGACGAGCTTGAGCACCGTCCGCCAGTTCCGACCGGTGCTCGTCGTCGCGAGCTTCGCGTCGAACCATGCGTTCGTCAGCTTGGATCGTCCCATGCCGTTCGGGCACGACACGTAGATCTCGCGACCCTTCACGACGAACGTGTCGGGGGGCGAGCGATTCGGATCGAGCGCGGCCTGCTCCTTCTTTCCGGGCTCGCCGGCGAGGAACATGACGAGCAGCTTGTCCGGCTCGGCGCCGAGCGCGAACAGCGGATGACGCTTCGCGATCGCGCGGAGCTCCGCCTCCGATCGGACGATGACCGGCACGCGTAGGCCGAGCTTCCGCTCGATCTCGGCCTGGATGACCTGCGGGATCCGCTTCGCGCGCGCAGGAGGCGCGTCGAAGACGATGTTGCCGCTCTGGATGTAGTTGCGAACGTGCGTGCAACCCGCGCGCTCGAACATCGCGACGAGCTCCTTCATCGGCAGCTTGTTGTTGCCGCCCACGTTGATCCCGCGCAGGAGCGCGACGTTACGCGAGGAGGCCACGGACCTTCGCGAGGAGCTCCTCGGCGCGACAAGGCTTCATGCACACGTCATCGGCGCCTGAGTCCTTCGCACGCGCAACGGCATCGCCGGTGGTCGTCCCCGTCACCACCAGCACCGGGATGTGCTTCGTCGCGGGATTCGCCTTGATCCGCCGCGTGGCCTCCCAGCCGTCCATGCGCGGCATCGCGAGGTCCATGATGATCAGCGCGGGCTTCTCGCTCTCGACCTTGGCGAGCGCATCCTCACCATCGAAGGCATAGGCCACCTCGAACCCACCGTCCTCGAGGCACAGGCCGAAGATGGCTCGATTGTCCTCGGTGTCGTCGACGACGAGGACCAGGACGGGCGGCGACGTCGACTCGGTCATCGCTCCTGGCACCCATCCATCTCAACATAGATGGCATACGGAGTCAGCGCGGACAACAAAGCTCGAGCGGCGCGCTGGCCAAAACGGTTTGTCGGAATGGAACGCGATCACGGTTTTTGCGGGAAATATCGCCCCATTTCGTCGATCAGCTGCCTCGCGGCAGCAGGCGGTTCCGCCTGAGCTCGGAGCAGCGCGCGGAAGTCGCGAGGGTCGCCGTAGAACGCTCGCGACGCCTCCTCGTCCGGCTCGAGCACCGTGCCCGAGAAGTCGATTCCGACGAAGAGCCCGCTCGACCGCGAGTACGTCAGGACCTCCGCCGAGAGCGTCACGTCGCTCGACGCCTGGGCTTCGCGACCGATGGGCCCCGCGGCCACCGACGTCGTCGCACCGAGCTGCGCTTTGCCGTCGACGAGCGCGGTCACGCTCGCCGCCGTCATCATCAGCATCACGACGTCGACGCTCTGCACGCCCGCCTGGAGCCCGGCGCTCGCGCCCGTGATCCGAAAGAACGACGGACGCGACCAGCCGTTTCCCTCGCGACAGACGGCGACGCCTCGGCCGGCGCGCGCCCCGACGAGGAAGCCCGCGTGCACGAGGCCCGGGACGATCGCGACGCAGCGCGCGCTCTCCGCGACCGCGCGCGGAACGAGAGCATCCGCGGTCCCGTGGAGATCGCGGACGACGCGCGTCGCCGCCTCGACGCGCTCGATTGCGTCGCGCCGTGCCGGAGGCAACGCTGCGCGTGATGCGTCGGCGGGCGGCGAGCTGCACGCTCCGAGCACCGCAAGCGAGCCGATTGACGCGACCACGAGCCGACGCAGCGTCATCGCGCCTCCCTCACCCGCGCGCGCACATGAACGCGCGCGACGCGACCTGCGTCTCCCGTCACGTCGACCACGGTATCGACGTCGGTCTCGGTGTCGAGCGGAAGTCGTGCGCGCGCGACGATCGCCGGCGGAGCGCCGTCGCGCCCCGGACGCACCGCCCGGATCCATGCGCTCTCGTCCGCGGAGAGCTCGATCACGGCGGGGAGCCTCTGCTTCGCGGCAGGCACGAGCGATCGACGGAACACGTCGGTCGACACGGCGAGCTGGAGATCGGCCGGCAGCTCGCCCGCCTCCCCGTCGATCTCGAGGAGGTCGAGCGAGATCCAGCGATGACCGCGCTCGCTCGCCGATGCGTCGCCGTGCGGAGCGACGACCTCGGTCGACACGACGGCGCCGCTCTCGTCGAGCGAGCGCATCGCGAGCATCCACGGGCACGGCGGTCGCGGCAATGCCGGTCGAGCCTCGCCCGAGGCGACGGTCCATTCGGTGACGTCGACGGCGTCGCCGCGGCGATCGTTCTCGAGGAGGCGCTCCGCATGCGAGCGGCACACCGTTCGAACGGCGACGCGCGCGCCTGGATCCATGCGGAGCCGCACGTCCGGGATCGCATCCGTCTCCGGATAGGGACCGAGCAGCGCGGTCCCGCGCGGAACGACACGCACGCGCGGTGCGGCGGACGACGGTCGCGACGCGCTCGACGAGCCGACGACCCAGCTCTCAGCGCGGCGCGAGTCGTACGCGAACACGAGCGGCTGGGCGATGGCCGCGATGAGCGCGGCCTCCGTCTCCTCGCGGAGCCGGCGCTTCGCCACCCACTCGACGCTCGTTCCCGCCGAGGGCGCGAGCTCGACGGCGAGCAGCCCCGCCCAGTTGAGCGGCGACACCTCGAGCGCGCCGACCGGCTCGATCGAGGCCTTCGCGCCCGGCCGCGGAGACAGCGAGAGCTCGAGATGGTCGCCGACGAACGCCGCGCGCACGCCGAGGCGCAGCTCGGCGTGGAGCGCGGCATGAACGAACTGCCGCACGCGCACGGCACCGAGGTCGCGATCGACGGCGACCCACACCCAGGCATCGCCGCCCAGCTCTACGTCGCCATCGGCGGGCGTCGCCGTGCAGCGCTTCACGAGTGCGAACGCATCGACGATGCCGTCGTTGCCCGTCGCGAGCGTGACGACCCGATCGGCGACCTCCGGGCACGCCGCGACGGCGAGCAGCTGCGGAAGCGCAGATCGCGGAGGCGGCGAAGCGACCGCCGGACGCGCAGGCTCCGCGCGGCATGCGCCGAGGAGCGCGAACAGGGCGAGCACCGCCGGGGCCGACGACACGCGAAGAGCGCTCATTCGACGTCCATCGCTTCGAACACGAGGCGTACCGTTCCGACCGCGCGCCCCTCGCGCACGAGCGACACGCTCCGTTCCTGGCGGCGAGCTCCGCTGTCGAGGGTGAGCTCGCCGCGACCGAAGAGCGTCTCGTCGTATCCCGGAGACGGGCTCCAGAACGACGGCGCGCGCGGATGCTGCTTCATCACGCGAACGACGATCGGCGCACCACGCGCGATCTCGAACCGCGGCGCGACGAGATCGACGGACGGTGACTTCGCGGCCGGCAGCGCGCGCCCGAACGATCGCGGAGCGTCATCCGGACCGACGGAGAACGCGACCGCGAGCGAATCGTCGCGACGGCCGCCGGGCTCCTCCACGGTGGACAGCTCGTACGAGGCGAGCGTCGCGCGCACCCACTGGCGCGTGCTGGTCGCGAGGGCACGACCTGCGCGCGGCAGAAGCACGAGGGCGACGGTGACCGGTGCATCGTCGCGTGCTCCCGTCACGAGCACCCACCGGCACGAGAGCGCGGGCAGCGCCGCTTCGCCGCGGCCCGCGAGCACGACGACATCGTGGGGTGTCTTCGCCGAGGTGCGCGGGCGCTCCGCGACGACCGCGTCGACCAGCTCGAGGGCCTCGTCGACGCACACCGGTCGCGCGAGCGCCGTCGTCGTGCCCTCCACCGACCAGCGCAAGATCGTGGGCACCCCCGGCGCATAGCTCCCGGAGATCAACGCGCCGCCTGGATGGAGCCGCTCGGTCTCGTCGAGGAGCGCGGACGGCGGCGGCGCTGCGCCGGTGCGCACGGCGGGCGCCTCGCCGATCACGATCGGGATCCCCGCGGCCGCGCGATCCGCGATGAGGTCACGAACGCGCGCGCGAAGCGATGCGGTGGCCAGCGTGTTCGGCCCCTGACCGACGAGCGCGGACGCCGCGCCGAGGAGCCCCGATGCCGGGTTCGACGCGCGCGCATCGACGCGACCGATCTCGCGGACGACGACGGCGGGCGGCTCCTCCGTCCACACGCGGAGGCTGACCCGATCGCCGGCGGCCTCGATCGCCGCCGAGAGCCGCGCCTTGATCGCGGCCGAGAAGTAGACGTACTCGCGTACCTCGAAGCCCCAGCTCTCCTCGCCCGACCATTGCCAGCCGAGCACGTCGACGTCGAGATCGAGCGTCTGCGCCGAGCGCCGAGCCGAGCAGCGACGCACCCAGAGTCGCCCCGTCGTCACGGGTCCGCGCGGCTCGGCGAGCGCAAACGTCCGGGCGAGCAGGCGCGGGCACGCCTCGCGCTCGAGCGTGTCGAGCGATGCGTGGGACAGCGCTGCCGCCTCCGGATCGGACATTGCGGGCGGCTTGTCCCGTGCAGCAGCACAACCGAGCGCGCCACAGCCGAGGATCAGCAGGAGCAGCGCGCACGCGTACATCGCGGATCGAGCAGATGCTGGGAACCGGGCCGCCGTTCTCACCCGCCAATGATGCGCTCGATCTCGGCCCGGCGCCCCCTTTGCATGGCCGGCCTGCACGAGGAGCCTGACCATGATCCGAACCAAGAACGACCTGCCCGAACCGATCCGCGCGTCCATGGCCGAGTTGCTGAATGCACGACTCGCCGATGCGGTCGACCTCCAGACGCAATGCAAGCAGGCCCACTGGAACGTGAAGGGACCGAGCTTCATCTCCATTCACGAGCTCTTCGACGACATCAACGAGGACGTCGAAGACTACGTCGATCTCATCGCCGAGCGCGTCGTACAGCTCGGCGGCTTCGCCGAGGGCACCGCGCGCATGGCCGCGAAGCGCTCGACCCTTGCCGAGTACCCGCGCGTTCACTCCGGACGCGAGCACGTCGACGCGCTCTCGACCGCGCTCGCGACCTTCGCAAAGACGGCGCGCGCCGCCATCGACTCCGCCGACGGCGCCGGCGACAAGGACACCGCGGACGTGTTCACCGAGATCTCCCGCGGGGTGGACAAGTGGCTGTGGTTCGTCGAGGCGCACATGCAGGCGGACCGCTGACCCGGCGTGCGGTGCCGCTCACTCCCGATCGAGCGCGAGGTTCAGGAGCAGGACGTTGACGTGCCGCTCGCCCAGGAAGCCGAGCTCGCGATCCTCCGTGTGCGCGCGCACCAGCGCGCGTACGCGGTCCTCACCGAGGCCACGCGCACGGGCGACACGACGAACCTGATACTCCGCGGCCGCCGGCGAGATGTGCGGGTCGAGACCGCTGCCCGACGAGGTCACGAGGTCGACCGGTACGGGCGCGTCGTTTCCGGGATCGGCGGCGCGCAGAGCGTCGATGCGCTCGTTGCTCTTCTTCGTGAGATCGGGATTCGTCGGGCCCAGGTTCGATGCCGCGGAGGACGCCGCGTTGTACGCCGCGGGCGACGTCGCCGAGAGGCGTCCCCAGAAGTGGCGCGGGTCCTCGAACGCTTGCCCGATGAGCCGCGAGCCGACGACCTTTCCGTCTCGCTCCACGAGGCTGCCGTTCGCGCGGTCCGCGAACGCGACCTTCGCCACAGCCGTGATGAGGAGCGGGTACGCGACGCCCGTGAGCAGCGTGAGCGCGACGAGCATGCCGACCGCCGTGCGCAGCAGGGATCCGAGCGAAGGCTGACGCTCTTCGTCGGGCGTGGGCGAGGACAACGAGCGCTTTGCGTCCATGGACATGGCCTTTCCTCAGGTCAGGTGGAGCACGACGAGGAGCAGATCGACGAGCTTGATGCCGACGAAAGGCACGAGCACGCCGCCGAGGCCGTAGACGACCAAATTGCGTTGCAACAAGGCGCCCGCGCCGATGGGGCGATATGCGATACCGCGCAACGCGAGCGGGATCAGGAAGACGATGATGAGCGCATTGAAGATCACGGCGCTCATGATCGCGCTCTGCGGCGTCGCGAGGTGCATGACGTTGAGCTTCCCGAGCGCCGGGTACGTCACCGCGAACGCGGCGGGGATGATCGCGAAGTACTTCGCGATGTCGTTGGCGATGCTGAACGTCGTCAGCGCACCGCGCGTCATGAGGAGCTGCTTGCCGATCTCGACGATCTCGATGAGCTTCGTCGGATTCGAGTCGAGGTCGACCATGTTGCCGGCCTCCTTCGCGGCTTGCGTCCCCGAGTTCATCGCCACGGCGACGTCGGCCTGCGCGAGCGCCGGCGCGTCGTTCGTGCCGTCGCCCGTCATCGCGACGAGCCGACCGCCGGTCTGGTGCTCGCGAATGAGCTTCAGCTTGGCCTCCGGCGTTGCCTCCGCGAGGTAGTCGTCGACGCCTGCTTCCGCCGCAATCGCCGCCGCCGTGAGCGGATTGTCGCCCGTGATCATGATCGTCTCGATGCCCATGCGGCGTAGCTCCGCGAAGCGCTCCTTGATGCCGCCCTTGACGATGTCCTTCAGCTCCACGACGCCGAGGACGTTCCGGCCCTCCGCGACGACGAGCGGCGTGCCGCCTTTCTTCGCGACCTCGGCGACCTTCGCCCGGACCGCATCGGGGAAGGCGCCGCCCTGCGCGGCCACACACGCGAGGATCGCCTCCGACGCGCCCTTCCGCAGCTCGCGCCCGTCGACGTCGACGCCGCTCATGCGCGTCTGTGCCGTGAACGGCACGAACACGGCGCCGAGCTCGCGAATGCTTCGCTCGCGGATGTTGAACCTCTCCTTCGCGAGCACCACGATGCTGCGTCCTTCCGGTGTCTCGTCCGCGAGCGACGCGAGCTGCGCGCAGTCCGCGAGGTCCCTCTCGCTGAGGCCCGGCGCCGGATGGAACGCGGCCGCTTGGCGGTTCCCGAGCGTGATCGTGCCGGTCTTGTCGAGGAGCAGCACGTCGACGTCGCCGGCCGCCTCGACGGCGCGCCCGGACGTCGCGATGACGTTCGCCTGGATCATGCGGTCCATCCCGGCGATCCCGATCGCCGAGAGGAGACCGCCGATCGTCGTCGGGATGAGACAGACGAGCAACGCGACGAGCACGGTCATCGTGACGGGCTGACCGGAGCCCGCAGCCTTCACGCTGAAGAGCGAGAACGGCAGGAGCGTGACGGTCGCGAGCAGGAAGATGATCGTGAGCGCGGCGAGCAGGATGTCGAGCGCGATCTCGTTGGGCGTCTTCTGCCGCTTGGCGCCCTCGACCATCGAGATCATCCGATCGAGGAACGTATGACCGGGGTCGGCACCGACACGCACGATGATCCAGTCGGACAGGACCCGCGTGCCCGCGACGACGGCGCTGCGGTCGCCGCCGGCTTCGCGAATGACGGGTGCGCTCTCGCCGGTGATCGCCGCTTCGTTCACCGAGGCGACGCCTTCGATGATCTCGCCGTCGCACGGGACGTCGTCGCCCGCCTCGATGAGGACGACATCGCCCTTGCGGAGCGCCGCCGACGGCACCGTCGTGATCGCTGCGTCACGACGCGGCCCCGCGAGCTTCTTCGCCGGCGTGTCCCTGCGCGCGTTCCGCAGCGCGTCCGCCTGGGCCTTGCCACGCCCTTCGGCCATCGCTTCGGCGAAGTTCGCGAACAGCACGGTGAACCAGAGCCACAGCGAGACGGCCAGGATGAAGGAGGCCGGCGCTTCGCCCTTGCCGAAGAGCGCCTGGAGGAAGAGCACCGTCGTGAAGAGGCTCCCGACCTCGACGACGAGCATGACGGGGTTCTTCAGCTGGTGACGCGGGGCGAGCTTCCGGAATGCGTCGGCGATCGCGCGCCTGACGATCGGCCCTTCGAAGAGCTTTCGCGCGCTCCCTTTGCGCGGGTTCCTCGGTACATGGCCGCCGCTCGGCGCTTCGCTGCGCGTCGCATCGGGGAGCGTGGCCGGCACGTCGTCGAGCCCGCGAACCGTGCCGTCGTGGAGGGACTTCGTCTTGATGGTCATGGCGACTTCCTCACGACCCGTGCGCGAGCAGCTGCTCGACGACCGGGCCGAGCGCGAGGGCCGGGATGAAGGTGAGCGCGCCGACGACGACGATCGTCCCGACGAGCATCGCGACGAACAGCGGAGTGTGTGTCGGCAGCGTCCCTGCCGACGTGGGAACGAGCTTCTTCCTCGCGAGCGAGCCGGCGATCGCGAGCGTCGGGACGACGAGCCAGTAGCGCGCACCCCACATGCAGATGCCGAGCAGGGTGTTGTAGAAGGGCGTGTTCGCGCTGAGCCCGGCGAATGCGCTGCCGTTGTTGTTCGAGGCCGAGGAGAACGCGTACAGGATCTCGGTGAAGCCGTGCGCGGACGGATTCGCCACGCCCCTCTGTCCCGCCTCCGTGGCGCACGCGATCGCCGTGCCCGCGAGGACGAGGAGCGGAGGCACGAGGATGACGAGCGACGCCATCTTCATCTCGTACGCTTCGATCTTCTTGCCTAGGTACTCGGGCGTGCGACCGACCATCAGCCCGGCGACGAACACCGCGACGATGGCGAACATCAGCATGCCGTAGAGCCCGGAGCCGACGCCGCCGAAGACGATCTCGCCGAGCTGCATGAGCCACAGCGGCACGAGCCCGCCGAGCGGCGTGAACGAGTCGTGCATCGAATTGACCGAGCCGTTCGACGCCGCCGTCGTCGCCGTCGCCCATAGCGCGGAGGTCGCGATGCCGAAGCGGACCTCCTTACCCTCCATGTTCCCGCCGGGCGAGAGGGCGCTCGCCGCCTGATCGACCGAGAGCGAAGAGAGCGCAGGGTTGCCTGCTTGCTCCTGCCAGACGCAGAGCGTGAGCAGCGGCACGAAGATCACCATCATCGCCGCGAGCACGGCCCAGCCCTGCCGCGTGTCGCGCACCATCTTGCCGAAGGCGTGACAGAGCGCTGCGGGGATGAGCAGGATCGAGAACATCTCGACGAAGTTCGAGATCCCGTTCGGGTTCTCGAACGGATGGGCCGAGCTCACGTTGAAGAACCCGCCGCCGTTCGTCCCGAGCTGCTTGATCATGACCTGCGATGCGGCAGGCCCGAGCGCGAGCACCTGATCCGCGCCCTCGAGCGATGTCGCCGTAGTGTAAGGGCCGAACGTCTGGACCACGCCCTGCGAGACGAGGACGATCGCTCCGAGGATCGACAGCGGCAGCAGGATGAACAGCGTCGATCGCACGAGATCGACCCAGAAGCTCCCGAGCGTCGACGTCGTCTTGCGCGAGAAGCCGCGGATCAAGGCGACGAGCACCGCCATGCCCGTGGCCGCCGAGACGAAGTTCTGGACCGACAGCCCGAGCATCTGCGTCAGGTAGCTGAGCGTCGTCTCGCCGCCGTAGCCTTGCCAGTTCGTGTTCGTCGCGAAGCTCGTCGCCGTGTTGAACGCCGAGTCGGGCGACACCGCGCCGAGCCCGGCCGGGTTGAGCGGCAGCGAGCCCTGGAGACGCTGCAGCAGATACACCGCGAAGAACCCGGCGACGTTGAAGAGCATCACCGCGAGCGCGTAGGTCTTCCACGTCATCTCGCCCTTCGCGTCGATGCGGAGCACGCGATAGAGGAGCCGCTCGAGCGGAGCGAAGACCCGATCGGCGAACGTCGCCTCGCCCTGGTACACGCGCGCCACGTACGCGCCGAGCGGCTTCGCCGCGGCCATCAGGAGCACGAGGAAGACGACGATCTGGAGGATGCCGCTGGAGGTCACGAGAACCTCTCCGGCGCGAGCATGGCGAACAGCAGGTACACGAACAGCGCAACGGAGATCGCGGCGCCGACGAGATGAATGACAGGCATCGCTTCCTCCTCAGACGCGCTCGCACAGGCGAATCAAGAGCGCCGTGACTCCGAACAGCGAGAGCGTGAGACCGATGTAGACAGCGTCTAGAACCATGCCGTTCCCCCTAGCGTGAGCGTGTAGTACGCCTCGACGTAGCCCAGCGGCGTCACCTTCACCGGGGACTTCTCGTCGCGCTTCGGTGGCTCGGGCGTTGCCTCGCGTGGTGCCTCTTCCTGCGCGACCGCGACCGTCGCGTGCGTCAGCGCAACGATGCCGGCGAGGAGCGGCATGACGATGCGGCGCGCGCAAACAGCCATCGACGAAGGGACCACAGCGAGCTCCTCGAGCAGCACTCATGCCTCCGCGCGGAGCCGCCGGCGGCGGCGCTCGGAACGAGCCGTGAAGACCACGAAGACGAGCATCACCCAGACGACGACGTCTTCGTATGGGTCGGGCTCGACGTTTGCGAGCTGGTGCGTCGGCGTCATTGGAGCGCTCCGGTACGGGTGCTTCAGCGCGGCTGGTTCGTGGCGCTGCATACGCTCGAGATGTAGCGAGGGTCCCGTCAGGCTCGCGTCAATCCGGCGCCCGCCTGCATAAGGCTCGCGTTAAACCGCGCCTCAACGCGTCGGCCGGCGCTGGTGCGCCTCCGCGAACGCCTGGCACGCCTGGTCGCACTCGGGAAACGAGAGCAGAAACGTCGCGGAGTCGACACATCGGTCGTCGAGCGCGCGCTCATGCTGCGCTTGCGCACAGATCGCTTGGGCGTCGCGCTGCGAAGTCACGTAGAGCTCCCGACGCGCGTCCGGATTCATTCGCAAGAGAGCTCTGCGCTCACTCGCCATCTCGTACGGCCATACCACCAGCGCGACCGCGACCAGCACGAGAGCGACAGCTGCGACGATGCCTCTGTGGTGCCGCACGACGAACGAGAGAGGCCCTCTGCCGTCGCCGCGGTGGCGAAGACGCGACGCGAGGGTGTTGCGGCCGTGCGACGCCATGCGTGCACTGAGGGAGCACGAGTCGTTCCATCGTTTGCCGTGCGAAGCACGGTCGCCGAAGCGATTCAGCCTTCGAGCTTGAGTCGATAGCCCACGCGCAGCTCCGTCAGCAGGTGCTTGGGTTGCGCGGGGTCGTCTTCGAGCTTGTGCCTGAGCTGCGTCATGTACACGCGCAGGTACTGGACGTGTTCGCCGTGGCCCGGGCCCCAGACCTGTTCGAGCAGATGCCGGTGCGTCATCACCATGCCGGCGTGCTTCACGAGCGCGACGAGCAGCTTGTACTCCAGGGCCGTGAGGTGGAGCTCCTGGCCGCGCTTCGTCACGACGCGCTTCGCGAGATCGATCGCGATGTCCTTGCCGATCTCCACCGTCGCCGTGCTCGTGTCGCGCATGAGCGCCGCGTGCCGCAACGCCACGCGGATGCGCGCCGTGAGCTCCGAGGCGCCGAAGGGCTTGGTGAGGTAGTCGTCGGCGCCGGCATCGAGCGCCGCGACCTTCGCATCCTCGTGACCGCGCGCCGAGATGACCAGGATGGGCATCGTGCTCCACCCGCGGAGCAGCGTGACGATCTCGATGCCATCCATGTCGGGAAGCCCGAGATCGAGGAGCACGACCTCGGGCGCATAGGCAGTCGCCTGCTGCAGGCCCTCGTTGCCCGTCGCAGCCTCGATGATGCGGTAGCCGCGCGTCGAGAGCGCGAGCCGTACGAAGCGGCGCATCTGCGGCTCGTCGTCGACGACGAGCACGAGCGGCTTCTGATCGTCGGTCATGCCGCGGCCGCCTCGAGCGGCAGCGTGAAGCGAAACGTCGCGCCGCCGCCGGCGCGCGAGAGGACACGGATCGTCCCGCCGTGCGCCTCGACGATCCCCTTGCAGATCGTCAGACCCAAGCCGACCCCGCCACCCTCGTGCTCGTGCAGGCGATAGAACTTCTCGAAGACACGAACGGCCTCGGCTTCGGGGATCCCAGGACCGCGATCGGAGACATCGATCTCGACCATACCCCCCTGCTCGCGTGCGGCGAGCTCGATCGGCGTGCCGGCGGGTGAGTACTTCGTCGCGTTCTCGAGGAGGTTGATGAGGACCTGCTCGACCAGCGCGGAGTCGCAGCCTGCGAGGAGCTCCTGCGGGATGCGCGCGCTCACGTCGCGACCGCGCAGGCGATCGGACGTCCGGCCGAGCGCGGAGCCGACGAGCTCCTCGATCGACTCGGGTCGCTTCTGCACCTTCAGCGCGCCCGCCTCGAGCCGCGTCATGTCGAGGAGGTTGCTGACGACGCGCGACAACCGGAGCGCCTCTTCATGCGCCGTCTGCAGCAGCTCGCGCCGGGTCGGCTCGTCGGTCGGAGCGTCGTCGTCGAGGAGCGCGCTCGTCGCGCCCGTGACGACACCGAGCGGCGTGCGAAGGTCGTGCGATACCGAGCTCAGGAGCGCGTTCCGTAGCTGCTCGGTCTCGGCACGGAGGTGCGCGCGACGAGCCTCGTTCGCGAGCTCCGTGCGCTCGAGCGCCGAGCCCGCGACGCCGGCGAACGTCTCGAGCAGCTGGCGCTCCTCGGGATCGTCGAGCCGCGCGTGCTGGGTCGGGAACAGCGCAAGCACCCCGACGCGACCGCGCGAGCCGAGCAGCGGCACCACGAGCGCGCGCGCCGACGGCAGCGTGTCGGTGCCGGCGCCCGCGCGACGCTGATTCGTCCACACCCACTCGGCCACGCCGAGGTCCTTGTCACCGGGGGCGAACGTGTCTGGGTCGGCGAGGGCGAGCTCGAGCGCTCCGTCGTTCCCCGGCAAGAGGACCGCGACCCGTGCCGCAAACACCTCGCGAAGGTGACGTGCCGCGGCGTCGAGCAGGGCGTCTCGCGAGCGCGCGAGCCCCACCTCGCGCGTCATCGCATAGAGGCTCGCGGTGCGCCGCTCGCGATCGCGCGCGCTGTCGGCCTGATCGCGGATGCGCTTCGTGAGATGGCTGATGATGGCCGCGACGGCGAACATCACGGCGAATGTCGCCATGTGATGCAGGTCGGCGACGGCGAATGTGAAGTACGGGCGAACGAAGAAGAAATCGAGCGCGAGCACGCTCAGGATCGCCGCGAGTAGCGACGGGCCATGACCGAACCGCATCGCCACGACGACGACACCGAGGAGCATGAGCATCGCGACGTCCGCGAGCTCCGCTCTCCCGACGACGAACCACGAGAGAAGCGTCGACGCGACCACGATGAGCGCACCGGCCGCGTACTGTGCGGGCCGCGCGGGGCTCTTCTTCGACTCCTCTCGAGGCGGCGGGGTGGCGGCCTCGGTCGCGCCGGAGATCACGTACACGTCGATCTCGTGGCTGTGACGGACGATGTCGTCGAGGAACGACGTCCGGAGCACGTTGCGCCAACGCGGATGCGTGGGCTTGCCGACGACGATCTTCGTCACGTTGCGTTTGCGCGCGTACGCGACGGTCTCGCTCGCCGCGTCCTCGCCGCGGAGCGTCACCGGCTCGCCGCCGAGCGACTCGAGCATACGCATGTTCGCGGCGAGTCGCTCGCGCGCTTCGGTGCCGATGCGCAGCGACGCGGGTGTCTCGACGTAGACGCCGATCAGCTCGGCATGGAGGCTCGTCGCCATCCGACGCGCGGCCCGAACGAGCCGCGTCGAGTGCGGGCTCGGGGAGATGCACACGAGAACGCGCTCACCGGTGTGCCACGTCTCGTCGATGCCGTGGACGACCCTGTACGTGCGGATCTTCGCTTCGACGCGCTCGGCGGTCCTCCGCAGTGCGAGCTGCCGGAGCGCGGTGAGGTTGCCCTCCGTGAAGAAGCTCTGGACCGCGCGCTCCGCCTGCTGCGGAACGTAGACCTTGCCCTCGCGGAGTCGCTCGAGCAGCTCGTCGACGGGCAGGTCGACGACGCGGACCTCGTGGGCGGTGTCGAACACGGCGTCGGGCACCGTCTCGCGGACGAGGACGCCCGTGATCTGCGCGACGACGTCGTTCAGGCTCTCGAGGTGCTGCACGTTCAGCGTGGTGAAGACGTCGATGCCTGCATCGAGCAGCTCCTCGACGTCCTGCCACCGCTTCGTGTGACGCGAGCCGGGCGCATTCGTGTGGGCGAGCTCGTCGATGAGCACGAGCTGCGGGCGCCGCTCGAGGACCCCGTCGAGGTCGAGCTCCTCGAGCTTGATGCCGCTGTGCTCGATCACGCGACGCGGCAGGAGCTCGAGCCCGATCAGCAGCGAACCGGTGTCGTAGCGACCATGGGTGTCGACGAGGCCGACCGCGACGTCCCGACGCACGTCGCTCAGCTCGACACGGGCCGCTTCGAGCATCGCGTACGTCTTGCCGACGCCCGGTGCGGCGCCGAAGAAGATCGTCAGCTTGCCGCGACGCTCCCGCTCCTCCGCTTCGCGCACGTGCGCGAGCAGCTCGTCGGGATCCGGGCGTCGTTGCGGCATCGTCCTAGTAGTCTAGGTCGGCGGTCATATCTCGATCTGCATTCCCAGCTCGACGACGCGCCCGGCGGCAGCTCGAAGAATGCAGACGCAGCGATTCTTAACGTCGCATTTATGCTCGAACCTCGATCATCGTCCGACGACGCGCTTCCACACGGCGAGACGGAGCTCTTCCGCGCGCGCGACGGGGAACCGCCAGCTCGCATCGGGACGCGCCGACGCGGCGGTCGCTCGTCCCATGCGCGTGATCTCGTAGTCGACGGCTTGCACCGCGTCCTCCATGCGCGAGAAGCGGTCCATGACTCTGCCGTCCAGCGAGACCTCCCAGACCTTGCCTCGTGCGCGGCCGGGACGCTTCAGCACCACCACCTCGCTCGCGCGTCCCGGGCGGCGTTCGAAGTGGAGCCCGACGCCGTGCCGTCCCAGGGAAAACCAGGCATTTCCGGAGATCGCACGCACCTCGAGGTCCGTGTCGAGGCCGAGCGGATTGAAGCTCGCGGCACGCTCCTGGATCTCGCTCAGGGTGAGCGCGCCGGCCTCGAGCTCGAAGCCGGGATGGTCCAGCATGATCTGCTGCCACACGCGCCTCGCGACGCTCGCGTCGTCCCCGCGCAGATCGAGATCGCGCGGCGTGCCGAAGAGCGAGGGCAAGGAGCAGAGACTCAGCGCCGAGAGATCGACGAAGTCGAGGACGAGGCAGTCCTTCTTGTCCGGCGCGAGACGCGTGCCGCGGCCGACGCACTGGGCGTAGAGGCCCTCGTTTCGCGTGGGACGCGCCATCGCGATGCAAGACACGCCGGGGTCGTCGAAGCCCTCGGTGAGCACCGCCACGTTCGTGAGGACGTGCGTGCGGCCTTCGCGGAAGTCGCGCAAAGCCGCGGCGCGGACGTCGCTCGGCATCATCCCGTGGACCACGCCGGCGGGGACGCCGAGCAGGTTCAGCGAGCGCGCGAGGTTCCTCGCGTGATTGACGGTGACGCAGAATGCGATGGTCCGGCGGTCTCGCGCGAGCTCCTGGATCGACCGCGCCACGAGGGCATTCCGTTCTTCGATATCGACGGCCTCGGCGAGCTGTTCTTCGTCGAAATCCAGGCCACTTCCCGATACCCGCGTGAGATCGGCGGCAGTCGAAATGCGATATCCGCGCAGTCTCGACAGATATCCATCTTCGACCATTTCCGGAAGTGAACGCGAATAGACGATCTTCTCGAATACGGTGTCGAGGCCTTTTCCGTCGCCGCGCTCGGTCGTGGCGGTGAAGCCGAGGAGCGTGCCGGTCCAACGGTCGTCGAAGGCGCCGAGCTGGCGGAGGACGCGCAGGTTGTCGTCCGCGGCGGCATGATGGCACTCGTCGTAGACCACGAGGCCGAAGTCGCGATTCTCGATCACCTTCGCGAGGCGCTTCTCGTGCAGCGATCGGATCGAGCACACCAGCACCTTCGCTTCGCTCGACGCACGCTGCGCGCCCTGCTCGACCGCGACGACGTGCAGGCCCTCGAGCGCGCGTTCGAGCTTCTCGCGCGCCTGCCCGAGCAGCTCTTCACGATGCGCGAGGACGAGCACCTGACGGCGCGCGAGCCGCGCGAGGTGCGAGAAGATGACGGTCTTACCCGCGCCGGTCGGGAGGCACACGACCATACGGCGCGTACCGCTCCGCCGCGCCGCGAGGACGGCGTCGATCGCCTCGCGCTGGTACGGCCGGAGCGTGGGCGTCGAGGTCGACACGACGAGGCGCGCGAGCGTACGTCAGTGCGTGGTCAGATCGTCGAAGAAGCCACAGAGCGGGCTGTCCGGGCAGCAGATGTCGCCGCCGCTCGCCGTCGTGCGCGTCGTGTGGATGCACACGCGCGCGCCCTGGCTCGGGTAGTAGTACGCCCAGAAGAAGCACATCTCGTCGTTCGCGGACTCGCCGTACCGCACGGACTGGTCGGTGGTGTTGTTCCAGCTGCACGTGAACGAGAAGCCGCCGTCGTTCGGAACGGTCAGCGGAGCGTCGAACACCTCGGTCTTCGGTTCGCTCCACGTCCAGTTCGGGACGTCGTAGATCATCTTTCCGGGGTCGGCGGCGCTGGACGCCATCGCGACCTGCACGTTCGTGCCGAGCTTGTGCTCGTGCCCGGTCATCGCGAAGAACTTCACGCCGGCGAGCTCGGACGGGATCTGGAAGAACGTCGGCCCGAGCTTCGTCTGGGATTTGGCGGGAAGCCGGATGTCGGGGTTGCCGATGAAGAGGAAGCCCGCCTCGTCGCGGAAGTCCTCGTCCGCGATCGGGATCATCTCGCTCGTGGCGGTGACCGTCTTCTCCGAGCCGGACGCATTGATGTAGTGCATCTCGAGACGGATCATCTGGTTCGCGTCGATCGAATATGCGACGCCGCTCGGCAGCGTGAGCAGGTCGTCGTGCTTCTGCGTCACCATCAGGGGCGAGCCCTTGTTGGGATCGAGCGTGTCGGTGAACGGCTGGCAGTCGAAGGGCTTCAGCTTCTCGACGGTGTCGTTGACGCGATAGACGATGAGATGGTGTGACGACGTCCCGAGCACGTTGTGCACGGCTCCGATGTGCAGCGGCGCCGCGTTGCCGAGGCGCATGACCACGCACTGCGTGTTCTCGACGCCGGCCGGCACGACCGTGGTCGGGAACGTGAGCGTCGCAGGAGGCGGCGCCGGCGCCTTCGGCGGTGTGTCCGTATTGCCGCTGCTGCTGCACGCGGGCAGCGCGAGCGCGAGCGCGGCCGCGAAGGCCGACACGAAGGCGAGATGCTTGCCGGCGCGAACGAGCATGGTCCCGTGAACCGTAGCTCACGATCGGCGCTCGATGAGCGACGACCCGTCGATTGCTCCTTTCCTCGCCGAGCTGCGCGAGCGACGCGCCCGGACCACCGACGCCGGCCGGCGCGAGGGCAGTGGCAACGCGCCGCAAAACAGGGCAGCGGACGGCCCGCGAGAACATCGAAGACTTGGGCGACGACGTGTTCTACGGGGTTTCGTCGCTCGCCGCGACGGGCTCGGGCGCCGTCCTGGATGCCTGATGATCCAGGACCTCGGGGAGCGGCGGGAGCGCGGACCCAGCAGCCGGCGCGGGATGCACGTGCGGCGAAGCAGCGCGACGACGGACCGCGGGCAGGCTCTTCACGTCGACGATCGGGACGAACGGCTCGTCGCCGTGCGTGCGCGCGGCCGCGGGAAGCGTGGCCGAGGTCGTCGTGGTCTGGCTGACGATCGGCTGGACGCGCACGGCGCGCGTCGTGGTCGAAGTGATCGCGGTGCTCGCACCGCGCGACGCCCGGAGCCCGACGAACGTGACCGACGCGACGGCGACGATCGATGCCGCGAGGATCGCGATCGTGCGCAGGCCCAGCGAGGAGCCGGCCGGCTGCGCGAGCTGCGGCTGCGGCGGAGCGTGCACGATCGGCTGCGAGTCGGGCGACTGCGACTCGTCGACGAGCGCGAGCACCGGGCGCTTGGTGATACGCGGCGCCGGAAGGCGGACGGGCGGCAGCGGGCGTCGCGTCACGACCGATGCTTCGGTGCGCGGCGGGGTGACCGCTCGCGGACGAATGGCAGGTCGCCGCACCACGTGATTCGTCGTGCGCTCCATCAACGTGCGATCATCGGACTTCGATGCCTCCGCGAGCCTGCGTCGCTAGCGCGGGGCCTCACGCGGCGCTACTTACGGCGACTTTCCGGCGTTCGCAAGACACGCCGCGCTCATTACGAAGGCCCCTCGATGTACACGATCACGGCGCTCGGAAACCTCCCCCTCCCCGACGACCTCGCCGAGGCGACGGACGAGAACGTGGACGCGATCCTGCGCCGAGCCGCGGCTCATCTGGGCCGCGAAACGGTGCAAATCGAGCGTGTTTCCAGCATCCTGGGGGGCTCGTGCATCGCGTGCACGGACGTCGTCGCGTACGTCGAGGGCACGCCGCTCCTGGTCGCCCGCCCCCGCCTCTACTAACCCGCCTCCCGTCCTTAGTTCCGGCGCCCGTCCTTAGTTCCGGCGCCCGTCCTTGGTTCCGGTCACTGGGCGGCGGGCTTCTTTTTCGGGCCCGGCTTGCCGGCCGGCTTCTTTCCCGGGGTCTTCTTGCCGCCCTTGCCGGCGGGCTTCTTCTTCGGGGGCGGAGTCTCCTCCGTCTTGTCGCCCGAGTCGTCGCCTCCGGCGGCCGTCTTGTCGCCCGCGGGCTTGTCGCCGGCAGGCTTGTCGCCCGACGAGTCGCTCGCGGCCTTGTCGGTCGCGGGCTTGTCGCTCGCCGCGACGTCCGTCTTTCCCTTCCCCGAAGCCGGCTCGGCGGCGAGCGTCGCGAGCTCCTTCGCGATCGCGTCGGCCTCTCCATCGTGATAGCCGGCGTGGATGTAGCGGACCGTTCCGCTGCTATCGAGGATGTAGGTCGTCGGCATCGAGTCGACCTTCCAGCGGTTCGCGATCGCGTGACCGTCATCCCAGCCGATCGGGAACGTGGCGCCGTTCGACTTCGCGAAGTCCGCAACGCCGTCCGACTTGTCGTCGACGGAGATGCCGACCACCTGGACCTTGCCCTGATTCTGCTTCGCGAGCTCCTCGAGCTTCGGGAACGACTGCTTGCAGGGGCCACACCACGTCGCCCAGAAGTCGACGATGGCGACCTTGCCCTGGAGCGAGTCGCGCGTGACCTGGCCCTTGCCGTTGACGGTCTGGATCGACAGATCCGGGGCCGCCTTGCCGACTTCGGCCGGTCCCTTGTCGTTCGACTCGCCCGAGCCGCCCGCTCCCGCCGTGGCCGCCGGTTTGCTGCTACCGCCGCACGCGGCTGTCACCGCGAGAAGAAACGACAAACCTACGGCCGCACTCGTTCGCGTACGGAACCATGCCATGCGTGAAATCCTCCGCTCCCCCGATTGTAGCAAACGTCCCCAGGCAAGAAGCGAGCACACAATGAGTTCTTTACGGCTCAGCTCTTCCCGCAGACGACATCGGGGTACATGATTTTCGAACGCTTCTCTGGTCTCGCGCGCGAAAAAAAAGTGGCTCGCCTCCGGGGAGACGAGCCACTCGTTCACGACGCGGGGATCAGCCCGCGGCTACGCGCTGATTACCAGCGGTTGCCGCCGCGACCACCACCACCGCCACCACCACCACCACCACCACCGCCGCCGCCGCGGTTCTGGCGCTCTTCGGCCTCGTTGACCGTGAGTGCGCGGCCGTCGAGGAGCGCGCCGTTCATCTCGCGGATGGCCTTCTGTGCAGCCTCGGCGGTGCCGAGGGTGACGAAGCCGAAGCCGCGCGATTGACCGGTCTCGCGATCCGAGACGACGTGAACGTCGGTGACCTCGCCGAAGGCCGCGAAGGCCTCGCGAACGGAGTCGGTGTTGGCGTTGAAGGAGAGGTTGCCGACGTAGAGACGATTGCCCATGAGTATTCTCGATTCGTATCGCGGCTCGAAGTGCCTGACGTCCAACGAGCCGGTATCGGAGTCAGGTCGCGAAGGATTCTTCGCGCGCTGTTGCGTAGTATCTCAGAGGGCGTCGGCCGTTGCTGCGAGCTCTTCCGCGATCCCAAACCAAAGTCGAGGGGCGTCGTCGTCCGTGAGTACCGGTGAACGTCAGTGAGGAGGCGCACCCTAGCCGTCACCGGCGCATTTGCAAGGCCGGAGGCGAACTTGGCCGTCTTCTCTACGCGATCCGCCGTTATTCTCGCGTGGTGCCGCCTGGCCTCGAGCTCCAGGTGTTCTCGGCGCGGGGCGCCGCCACCTACGCTGCGTTCCCGATTGCCGTCTCGCTCCGGAGCAAATGTCCGACGGGCCTCACGTGCGAGAGCGCCAGCGGACTGTGCACGCGTCCGGAGTAGGTCCCATGCTCGAGGTGCGGCTCGGGGGCGACGAGCGCACGACCTGCGATTGTGCCTCGTGTGCGGCTCGGAGAGGGTGGCCCTCTCGTTCCGCGGTCGCCGACGACGCACGTCGGGCGAGCGAGCGAGCGGCATCGTCGTTGCTTCTCTCGCGTTCGAGAGGTGACCCATGCCCGAAAAGAAGACGATCGAGCGCGCGAAGAAGGACAAGCGCGAGGGTAAGGCTCCGAGCACCCAGGCCGGCGAGTTCGTGCGCGAGGAGATCGAGCACGTTCGCGAGGGAAAGCACGGTGCGCGGAACACGAAGCAAGCGATCGCCATCGGGCTCTCGAAGGCACGCCGCGCCGGGGTCGAGCTCGAGCCTCCGGAGAAAGGAGCGGCCTCGGAGCGCACGCGCAAGCAGGCGAAGCGCGACCTCACGAAGGGCAAGAAGACCGCGGCGAAGAAGAAGAGCTCGTCGCGCGCCCCCAGCCCGAAGCGTTCGCGCGCAGCCAAGACCGCGCTGAAACGCGAGCCCCGCGGGGCGGCCTCCTCACGCGCGCTCTCGCGCCAGGCACGAGCGGCCGCGAAGGGTCGCCGCAAGCGCGCCGCGTCGGCGCGCCGAGCGAGGTCTCGCGCCGAGGCATAGCGCAGTCGCTAGACTGATGCCGCGATGCGCATCGGTCTCGGATGCATGCGGCTGTCGACGGAGCTCGAGCGCGACGACGCTCTCGCTGTGGCGACCTTGCGCGCCGCGCTCGACGCGGGCATCACCGTGTTCGACACAGCACGTGCGTACGGCCGCGACGAGAGCGACCTGGGGCACAACGAACGCCTCGTCGCTCGCGTGCGACCTCCACGCATCGTCACGAAGTGCGGAATGCGGCGCGACGGAGGCGCATGGATCCCGGACGGTCGAGCGAGTCGCATCGCCGAGGACGTTGCGGCGAGCGTCGAGGCGCTGGGCGGCGCGCCGATCGACACGCTCTTGCTTCATGCCCCCGATCCGCGCACGTCGCTCGCGACGTCGGCGCGCGCGCTCACGAAGGCTGTCGAGAACGGCCAGGCCGCCCGCATCGGCATCTCGAACGTCTCGCGAAAGCAGCTCGAGGAGGTCGCGCAGCATGCGCCCATCGCCGCAGTCGAGATCGCGCTCGGCGCGTACGACGACCTGTCGCTCCGCGGTGGCGTCGTCGATTATTGCCTCTCGCACGAGATCGAGGTGCTCGCGCATGCGCCGCTCGGCGGCCCGGCGCGCGTCCGGCGGCTCGCGCGCGACGGCACGCTCGCGCGCGTGGCGAAGGGTCGTGGCGACACGACCGCGGTCGAGGTGTTCCTCGCGTACCTGCTCGCGGTGAACGACCGCATCGTCCCGATCGTCGGCGCGCGACGTCCCGAGACCATCGCGAGCTTCGTGCGAGCGTCGGCGCTCGTGCTGTCGGAGGAGGAGCTCGCGATCGTCGACCAGCGATTTCCGGTGCTCGCGGCGCTGCGACGGCCGGCGCGGACGCCGTCGCCGTCCGCACCGGAGGGCCGAGCGCCGTGCGCCCCGCACCGCGAGGTCGTGATGCTCATGGGCGTGCCCGGAGCAGGGAAATCCAGGGCAGCGGAGGACTTCGTCGCGCGCGGCTACGAGCGCCTCAACCGCGATGCGCTCGGCGGAACGCTCCGCGGCATCGTGCGCCGGCTCGACGAGCGGCTCCGCGCAGGCGCCGAGCGCATCGTGCTCGACAACACGTACGTGACGCGCGCGACGCGGAACGACGTGGTTCGCATCGCACACACGCATGGGGCCAGCGTGCGTTGCGTGTTCTTCGACACCCCGCCGCACGAGGCGCACGTCAACGTCGTGCTGCGCATCATGCGTCGCTTCGGCAGCGTCCTCGAGCCGGCGGAGCTCGTCGCGCGATCGCGCAAGGATCCGGTCGCGCTCGTGCCGAGCGCCGTGTACCGGATGACGCGCGATCTCGAGCCTCCCAGCGCGGACGAGGGCTTCGCGTCCGTCGACGTCGTGCCGTTCGTGCGCGAGCACGGCGCGGAGCGAGGGCGGCCCGGCCTCGCGATCTCGCTCGACACGCCGGAGAGCGAGATAGCGAGGGCGATCGGCGCCGCGCCGCCCGACGCAGCATGCCTCCTCTACGGATGGCGGCCGGGGATCGACGACGGCGCGCGCGCGCGAGCACGCGCGACCGCCGACGCGCTCGCGCGTGCGACGGCGCGCGTCGTGGAGCTTGCGCTCTGCACGCATCCTGCGGGACCGCCCGTGTGCTGGTGCCGCCCTCCCCTCCCCGGCATGTGGCTGACGTTCGCGGATCGCCATGGCGTCGATGTGCGCGACAGTGCCCTCGTCGGGACGAGCTCGACGGACCGCTCGCTGGCGCGAACGCTGGGACTGCGGTTCACTGGTGCGTAGATGAAGCCTCTTGCCTGGTCGGCAGCTGCGCTCGCATCGTGCGCGATCGCTCTCTTCAGTGCGTCGCTCGTGACGTCGTGCAGCTCGGGCGTCGCGGCGGCCGACGCCGAGGGCGGCCTCGCTGACGGCGGCGTCGTCGACGGCGATTCCGGCGACGCCGGCCCGATGATCGTGCCGTGCGCAGAGCCTGCGCCGCACGCGTGCGAGCCCACCGTGATCGTGACCGACAGCGCGTCCGTGCTGGAGCGGATCCGCGCGCTCGACGAGGCGACCGACTCCCCCGTCCACTCGTCGTCCGGCTTCGCGCTGCGACCGACGGTGAGCGTCCGCACGAACGGAAACCTCGACCTCGACGTCACGGTCTTCCGCCAGATGCGGCCCGCGTGCCCGGCCGACTCCACCGACGCCGGAACGAGCCGGCCGTCGTGCACCGAGAGCGTCTTCGGGCCCGAACGACCGTTCCACACGACGTTCTCCGGCACGACGCCTTCGCTCGCCTACCCGGACGGGGTCGAGTGCGTCATGCAGGGGAAGAGCGGCTGCGAGAAGCTGCGCCTCGGCGCGAACACCACCGTCCGCTTCCAGCGCGTCGTCGAGACGAACGCGTTCGCGAACGTCGCGAAGCACGTCATCCGCGTCGTGCGCGAGTGCACGAAGGCGTGTGCGCCGGGCGAGGTCTTCTGCGAGGCGTCGAAGACGTGCCTCGTCGACGGCAACGACTCCTGCCTCCTGTGCGACGGCAAGCCGGCGAGCACGTGCGCGTGCAGCGCAGCGTGCGGAACGTCGCTCGAGGGGAAGACCTGCGCCTACGAGACGTCCGACGATACGGAGAACGGCGGGAGTTGCGCGACTGGGGAGTGCCGGTAGGACCGAGCTGTGGTTCGGCTGCGATCCGAAAGCCGTCGAAGAGGTCGACGTCTTGCCGTGCGGGCCTCCGAACGTCACGGCGCTTGCATGAGCGCGCCTTGCCTTCCGGGTAGGTACCGCCGATGGGATTTGCTGCGCTTCGCGGAGCAGCCGAGGTCGCGCCCACGCCTGAGGAGTCCGTGGCGCCGGCGAAGATGCGCGCGCTCGATCTGACCGTGCGTTACGGGACGAAAGAGGCCATCAAGGACGTCAGCCTCGACGTGCGCGCGAACGAGATCCTCGCGCTCATCGGCCCGAGCGGCTGCGGGAAGAGCACGTTCCTGCGCTCGTTGAACCGCATGAACGACACGATCGACGGCGTGACCACGACCGGCGCCGTCGAGCTCGACGGCGAGCCGATCTACGGCCCCGAGATCGATCCCGTCCTCGTACGGCGGCGGGTCGGCATGGTGTTCCAGCGCTCGAACCCCTTCCCCAAGTCGATCTTCGACAACGTCGCGTATGGGCTCCGCATCGCGGGCGAGCGCGATCGCACGCTCATCGCCGGCAACGTCGAGCGCGCGCTCCGACAAGCCGCGCTGTGGGACGAGGTGAAGGATCGCCTCGACGAGTCCGGCCTCGGCCTGTCCGGCGGACAGCAACAACGGCTCTGCATCGCGCGGGCGCTCGCGGTCGAGCCGGAGGTGCTGTTGATGGACGAGCCCGCGTCGGCGCTCGATCCGATCGCGACCGCGAAGATCGAAGACCTCGTGAGCGAGCTGCGGCAGCTGCTCACGATCGTCATCGTGACGCACAACATGCAGCAAGCCGCGCGCGTCTCGCATCGCACGGGCTTCTTCCTCATGGGTCGTCTCGTCGAGATCGACGACACGACGAACGTCTTCACCCGTCCGCAACAGAGCGAGACGGAGGACTACATCACGGGGCGATTCGGCTGATGTCCATGACGACCTCGTTCTTCACACTGCTCGCGACCACCGGCATGCTGGCCCTCGTCGGATGCGACAGGAGCGCTCCGCCCAAGCAGACGGTTCGCGCGAGCGGCTCGAGCGCGCTGCAGCCGCTCGTGAATGCAGCGAAGGAGCGCTTCGAGGCGGACAACAAGTCGATCAGCATCGAGGTGTCGGCGGGTGGCTCGAAGAAGGGCCTCTCCGACGTGTCGAGCGGCGCCGTCCACATCGGCAACAGCGACATCTTCGCGCCCGACGACCTGAAGCGGCAGCTCGTCGATCACAAGGTCGCGGTGGTCGGGTTCGCGGTGATGGCGAACAAGGGCGCGTTCAACGAGAAGGTCCCGGCGCTCACGCTCGCGCAGATAGCCAAGGTCTTCAAGGGCGAGGTGAAGGACTGGAAGGAGCTCGGCGGCGCGCCGCAGCCGATCGCCGTCATCAACCGCGCAGCAGGCAGCGGGACGCGCACCGTGTTCGGCAACGTCGTGCTCGGCGGCGACGCGTTCGTCGAGGGCCAGACGGAGGACAACTCCGGCGCGCTCGTCGCGAAGTTGAAGCAGACGAAGGGCGCCATCAGCTATCTCGCGCTGTCGTTCGAGGACGACGCGCTCGTCACGATCCGCGTGAAGACGGACGAGGGCGCGGTCGACGCGACGCCGGAGAGCATCGCGGCGGGCAGGTATCCGATCTGGGCGTACGCGCACATGTACACCAGAGGCGAGGCCACCGGCGCGACCAAGGCGTTCCTCGAGTACGTGCTCTCTCCCGACTTCCAGTCGAAGACTCTCGGCACCGTGAAGGGCTTCATCCCCGTCACGCAGATGAAGGTCACGAAGGACAAGGACTGAGATGGGACCCGGGGGCGCAGCATCGGAGTCCATGTCGAGCGCCATGCCGGCGGCAAAGCGCACGGCGAAGCCGGCGCGTCGCACGGGCGATGCCGTCGTCCGATTGCTGCTCGTGTCGTGCGCGGCGTTCGTGCTCGTCACGACGGCTTTGATGCTGTTCTTCGTCGGGAACGCCGGGCTGAAGGGGATTCGTTCGGTCGGTCTGACGTCGCTGCTCACCGGTACGCTCTGGAAGCCCGAGGCCGACACGTTCGGCGGGCTCCCGCTGATCTTCGGCACGTTCGTGAGCGCGGCCGGCGCCGTCGTGATCGGCGCAGCGCCTGCTGTCCTCGCCGCGGTGTGGGCGACCGAGCTCGCGCCGAAGCCCGCGCGTCCGCTTTATCGGCGCACGATGGAGGTCGCTGCGGCGGTGCCGAGCGTCGTCTACGGATGGCTCGCGCTCGTCTACTTGATCCCGCAGATGGAGAAGCTCGCGCACGCGCTGCGCGGCGACGCGGCGACGGGCGGTGAAGGACTCGCGACGGCCGCGGTGCTCCTCGGCGTGATGATCGCGCCGACCGTGCTGCTGCTCTCGCTCGACGCACTGGCGCGGGTGCCGGTCGCGCTGCGCGATGCGAGCGCGGCGCTCGGCGCGTCTCCGTGGCAAACGGCGATGCGCGTCGTCGTCCCGCACGGCGGGCGCGGGATCGTCGTCGCCGTGTTCTTCGGCTTCGCGCGCGCTGCGGGCGAGACGATGGCGGTGCAGATGGTGATCGGAGGCGCACGCAAGCTCCCCGAGAGCGCCTTCTCGCCGACGACGACGATCTCGACGCAGATCGTGATGGATATGCAGAACGCGCGTCCCGGCACGCCCGCGAGCAACGTGCTCTTCGCGATGTCGCTGGTGCTCCTGGTGGTCGCGGTCGCGGTGGTGCTCGGCACACGGTGGCTCTCGCGCGGAACGAGGACGTCGTGACCCCTGTCGCGAGCGGGCGTACGAGCGCGGTGGACAGGCCGTCCGGACCGCGGCTGCGACGAGGGATGCGCAAGGGGCGCTTCGTCGAGCAGCTGCTCGGACGCGTGCTGGCCGTGCTCGCAGCCTCGATCGCCGCTCTCTATGCGGGCGGGCTCGTGTATCTCGTCACGCGCGGCGGAAGGCGACTCGTGGCGTTCACGACGCAGGCGACGCCGCTCTCGGACGTCGACGGCGAGGACGTGATGCGCTTCGTGCTCGCGTCGGCGATGTTCGGGTCGCTCGCGTGGGCGGCCGGCGTCGTCGTTCGCGAGATCGTGGCGAGGGTGAAGGGCGGCACGGTGACCCGGAAGATGGGCCGCGTCGCGCATGTTGCGACGATCGCGGCCGCGTTGATCGGCGCGGCGACGTTTCGGGATCATCTCCCGCGCTTCCTCATCGGTCTGCCGAGCGATACGCGGGCGGGCGGCGGCATCGGCCCGGAGATCTTCAACACGCTGTATTTCGCGGCGCTGAGCACGTTGGTCACGTTGCCGATCGGCGTCGGCGCGGCGCTGTACATGGCGCGCTTCGCGAAGAGGCCGCGCTTCGTCGCGACGTTGCGGACGGCGCTCGACACGCTCGCGTCGTTGCCGAGCATCGTCTACGGCCTGTTCGGCTTCCTGGTCTTCGTCGTGCAGATGAGGCTTGGCTATTCGCTGTTCGCCGGCGCGATCGTGCTGGCGATCCTGAACCTGCCGCTCGTGGTGGGTGTGACGGAGGAGAGCTTGCGCGCGGTGCCGCGCGAGCTCGAGGAGGCGAGCCTCGCGCTGGGCGCGACTCCGGTGCAGACGGCGCTGCGCATCTCGCTGCCGTACGCGTGGCCGGGGATCCTGAGCGCGCTCATGCTGTCGATCGGGCGTGTGTTCGCGGAGAGCGCGCCGCTGATCATGACGGCGGGCACCACGATCTCGCGAGGCACGGCGTATTCGCTCGATCCGTTCCGCGGCGGCGAGACGCTCGCGGTGCATCTCTGGTACGTGAACTCGGCGGGGCTCGCGCCGGACCGAGCGGACGTGAGCGCAGGCACGGCGGCAGCGCTGGTCGTGCTCGTCATGATGACGAATGTGCTCGCGTCGCGCCTCGCTCGCTTCGGCGGCGCGAGCGGGACGCGGATGCGACGTGCAACGCGCTAAATGGAGGAGCGTGATTCTCGTCCCTC
>JAQBQJ010000481.1 GCA_028287065.1 Labilithrix sp.
TCAGCATCTTCGCGAGGTGAACGCGGTTGCGCTCGCCGCCCGAGAGCTTGCCGACCGGCTTCTGCTGGTCGCCGCCGCGGAAGTTGAACCACGATGTGTACTGCCGCGAGTTGATCTCCTTCTTGCCGAGCAGGACGATGTCCTG
This sequence comes from Labilithrix sp., assembly GCA_028287065.1. Lineage (GTDB taxonomy): Bacteria > Myxococcota_A > Polyangia > Polyangiales > Polyangiaceae > Labilithrix. Next base: position 146 of record JAQBQJ010000481.1, read on the forward strand.
GCCGCCGGAGATCTCCTTCCACACGGTGCTCTTCGGATCGAGATCGGCGCGTGACTGGTCGACGTAGCCGAGCTGCACGGTGTCGCCGATGCGCAGGTCGCCCGTGTCCGGCGTCTCCTGGCCGGCGATCAACCGGAACAGCGTCGTCTTGCCGGCGCCGTTCGGGCCGATCACGCCGACGATGCCCGTCGGGGGCAGTGAGAACGTCAGGCCCTCGAAGAGCAGCCGGTCGCCGAAGCCCTTCGACACGCCCTTCGCCTCGATCACGATGTCGCCCAGGCGCGGTCCCGGCGGAATGTGGATCTCGACCTTGTCGAGCTTCACGTTGTCCTCGTCGGCGAGCAGCTTCTCGTACGCGCCGAGGCGCGCCTTCGACTTCGCGTGTCGCGCCTTCGGGCTGAGGCGAACCCATTCGAGCTCGCGCGCGAGCGTGCGGCGTCGCGCCGACTCGGTCTTCTCCTCGACGGCGAGCCGCTCCTGCTTCTGCTCGAGCCACGACGAGTAGTTGCCCTGGAACGGGATGCCCTTGCCGCGGTCGAGCTCGAGGATCCAGCCCGCGACGTTGTCGAGGAAGTAGCGATCGTGCGTGACGGCGACGATGGTGCCCTTGTAATCCGCGAGGAAGCGCTCGAGCCAGGCGACCGACTCGGCGTCGAGATGGTTCGTCGGCTCGTCGAGCAGCAACAGCCCGGGCGACGAGAGCAGCAGCCGGCAGAGCGCAACGCGGCGGCGCTCGCCGCCGGACAGCGTTGTGACGTCGCGATCGCCGTCGGGCAACCGCAGCGCGTCCATCGCATGGTCGAGGTGCTCTTCGAGCTGCCACGCGTCGGCGCGGTCGATGGCGTCCTGCACCTTCGCCTGGTCGGCGAGCAGCGCGTCGTAGTCGGCGTCGGGCTCGGCGAACGCGGCGGAGATCTGGTTGAACCGGTCGAGCAGGTCACGCAGCTCGCGCACGCCGTCCTCGACGTTGCCGCGCACGTCCTTCTCGGGATCGAGATACGGCTCCTGCTCGAGGAAGCCCACCGTCGCGCCGGGCGCGAGCTCCGCGACGCCGGATGACGGTTCTTCCTTGCCCGCCATGATCCGCAGCAGCGTCGACTTGCCGGCGCCGTTCGGGCCGAGCACGCCGATCTTCGCCCCGGGCAGGAACGAGAGGGAGATGTTCGCCAGCACCTGGCGGTCGGGGCCGTAGAACTTGTCGGCCCGGTACATCGTGTAGATGTATTCGCTGCTCATCGGAGCGCCACTGTAGTCGGAGGGACCTGCGTCAGCGCAAGATGCCGGTGTGCCCGAGCGAGTAGCGGCCGGGCTGCGGCCAGACACACAGGCCGTGGGGCCCGTGCCCGACGGGAATCCGTGCGAGCAGGCGGCCGTCCTTCGTGCTGATCGCATAGACCTCGGCGTTCCAGCGGCCGGAGAGCCACAGCACCTTGCCGTCTGCGGACACGTTGCCCATGTCGGGGCTTCCCCCGCCGGCGATGTGCCACGTCTTGACGACGTGCCGCGTCGCGAACGAGACGACCGAGATCGAGCCGGCGGCACGATTCGTGACGTAGAGGTATTTCGCGTCGCGGCTCGGATAGAGGCCGTGCGCTCCGGCGCCGGTCGGCATGAAGCGCAGCACGCGGAGGTTGACGCCGTCGAGCAGCCAGACGCCACCTGTGTTCATGTCGGCGACGTAGAAAACCTTGCCGTCGGGTGAGAGCTTCACGTCCTGCGGCGCGGCGCCCGACCGCAGGTGCAGCGTGTCGACGACGCGCTGCGATCGAATGTCGACCTTCAACATCTCGCCCGAGAACTCGCAGCTCACGATGGCGTACGACCCGTCGGCGGAGAAGTCGAGATGATCGGCGCCGGAGCACGGCACGGTGAGCGAGTGCTGCAGCGCGAAGGAGTGGGCATCGCGAAAGTCGATGCGGTGCAGCCGCTCGGCGATGACCATCGCGTGGCGGCCGTCAGGAGTGAAGTACATGTTGTACGGATCGTCGACCGGAATCGTCGTCGCCGACGGCTTGCCGGTGTTCGGGTTGATGGGCGTGAGGCTGTTGCCCGCATCGTTCGTCACGTACAGCGTCTTGAGGTCGTAGGCGGGCACGATGTGCTGCGGCAGCGCACCGACGGAGAAGTGGCGGACGATCTTGAACGTGCGCTGGTCGATCACGTCCACCGTGTTGCTGTCGCTGTTCGGCACGTACACGTACGGCAGCGCCTTGCGCACGACCGGACTGAGATTGCCGACACGATCTGCCGCGTAGATGTTGTTCGCCTTGACGAGCGGCGGGACGTTCGGCAGGACGGCAGCGGATGTACGCGCCGCTCCGCGAGGCCGCAGCTCGACGATGGTCGCAACGGTTCCGCTCGTCGACTTGCCGCCGGCAACGAGAATGCCGCGCTTCGTGCCGACGGCCATCAGGTCGGAGAGCGGCTGCAACAACGTGCCGGCAGGGACGACTCGGCGTGTCGCCGGGTCGACGGCAACGATGCGGTCGGTCGGCGTGCCCAGGATCGCGCCGCGCCCGCCGACGACGTAGGCGATCGAGCCGTAGGTCGCCGCGACGGCGTGAGTCGTCGCCGCGGGAAGCCGGCCTATGCGGCGCACGCGCCCCGTCGCAGGCGTGAACGTGTACACGGCGTCGGTCGCCGAACCGGACGGCAGCGAGCCCCCTGCGATGACGAGACTGCTTCCGACGGACGTCACCGCGGCGTAGCGCACCGCCGAAGGAAGATGCGCGACGACGTGCGCGCTGCCGCCGGGCTTCCACGCGACGATCGTGTCGAGCCAGCGTGTTCCCGTGTATCCGCCGACGATGTACGCGGTGCCGCCGATCGCGGCGCCGGTCTGGTCGGAGCTGCCCGCCGGCAGGTGGCCGATCGCCTCGGCTACTCCGGTGCGCGGGTCGACCTTCACGATCGTGTCGATCTGGCTGGG
>JAQBQJ010000565.1 GCA_028287065.1 Labilithrix sp.
GGCCGATCCGGGCACCGAGGTCGAGGTGAAGCTCGAGGGCGGGACGAGCCCGTCGACGCGCCTCGAAGGAACGGCGCGGATCGATCTCTTCGGCGTGCGGCTGAAGGGGATCAAGGGCCCCGTCGACGTGAAGCTCGAGGGCTCGGCCTCGGGCCCGGCCGGCAAGCCGCTCGAGCTGGAGAAGACGACCGCGACGCTCGGACCGTTCGTCGCCAACGTGACGGGGACGATCGCCCCGAACGATCAGGGCTTCCGGCTCGACGCCGCGTGGCGCACGCAGCCCATCCCGTGCGACAAGCTCGCGAAGGCCGAGGCAAAGTCGATGGGCCCCATCGCGGCGGCCATCCAGGAGATCGCCCACAATACGGGCGCGGCGCGCGTGACCGGGACCGCGCATGCGTCCGGGCTCGTGAAATACGACACGAAGACGCCGGACGACGGCACGATGACGGTCGTGACCCGGGAGGCCTGCGGGCTCTCGATCTTCGGCCTGTAATAAGCATCAGTCGACAAATGCGCGGTTTGCGGCTAGAAACCGCCCGCCATGCGCGGATTCCTCCAGCCCTCCCTCCGTAACAACCCCACCGACACGCAGCAGCAGTTCTCGAAGCTGTCGCGTCACCGCCGCGCGCACCTCGCCGAAGCGGCGCAGACCACGCTGGTGAAGGCCTCGCAGTGGGCCCGCGGCGAAGCCGTCACGCCGCAGGTCGCGGACGCGCTCGAGGCGCAGCTCAAGGCGTACTCCACGAAGGCCGCGAAGAAGACGCCCGCCGCCTGAGACGCGTCGGTATCCAAGAAGTCTGAGAAAAGCGCGAAAGCGCGAAGGATATTTTTGTTCGAGACATGCGCGCCCAACGCGCGTGTCTCGAACAAAATAAATCTTCGCGCTTTTCTCGGACTTTCTCGGATCTCAGCCGCGCTTCTTGGCGAAGTCCTTCATGAACGACGCGAGCGTGTCGACCCACGCGGGCTCGACCGCGTTGTAGAGCGACGCGCGGATGCCGCCTACCGAGCGGTGTCCCTTGAGGCCGATCATGCGCTGGGCCTCGGCCTCCTTCACGAACGCGTCCTCGAGCTCGGGCGACGGCAAACGCCACACGACGTTCATCTTCGAGCGACACGCCTCGTCGACCGGGCAGCGGTAGAAGCCGCCGGAGCCCTCGATGGCGTCGTAGAGGACGGCCGCCTTCTTGTCGTTCCGCGCCTCGATGGACGCGATGCCGCCCTGCGATTCGACCCACGCGAGCACGTTCCGCACGAGGTAGATCCCGAACGTCGGCGGCGTGTTGTAGAGCGACTGGTTGTCGGCGTGCGTCCGGTACTGGAAGATCGCCGGCAGGTCCTTGCGACCGCGCGCGACGAGGTCCTTCTTGATCGCGACGATCGTGACGCCGCTCGGGCCGATGTTCTTCTGCGCGCCGGCGTAGATCAGGCCGAACTGCGACGCATCGACGCGGCGCGAGAGGATGTCGCTCGACATGTCGACGACGACGGGCACGTCTCCGCTGCCGGAACGAGGAAATGGCGTGGAGGCATCGAGCCCGTACTGCACGCCGTGGATCGTCTCGTTGCTCGTGCAGTGCAGGTACGCGGCGGCGCTCGTGAGCTTCAGCTCCGACTGCTGCGGGACCCGGACATACGACTTGTCCTTCTCCGTCGAGGCCGCGACGTGCACCTCGCCGGCGCCCATCGTCTTGCAGGCGCGGGCTTCGGACACCGCCTTTTCGCCCCATGCGCCGGTGACGACGTAGTCTGCAACCTTGCCCTGCTCGAGAAGGTTCAACGGGATCTGCGCGAACGCCTGCGAGGCGCCGCCCTGCACGAACAGGACGTCCCAGTCCTTCGAGAGACCGAGATGCTTCGCGACCAGCGCGAGGGCCTCGTGATGGACCTTCTCGTAGACCTTCCCGCGATGCGAGTGCTCCATCACGCTCATCCCCGAGCCCTCGAAGTCGAGGAGCTCTTCGTGAGCACGCTGCAGAGCAGCGAAGGGAAGCGACGCAGGACCGGCGTTGAAGTTGAGGGCGCGGCTCATGATGGGGGCAGAGTAACGCGATTGTTCGCGATGGTCTCCGGCGTTCGGAGTTACACTGCGCCCGTGAATCGCGCGGCACTGCCTCTGTACGTGCTCCCGCTGATCGCACCCGCCGTCACCCTCGGCTGCAACGGCAAGATCAGCCGCGCCGAGTGCGTCGCGATGCTCGACAGGTACATCGACATGACGGTCGCGGGAGAGCCCGGCCTTGCCGATCTTCCGCCCGCCGAAGCGCAAGCAGCCCGCGACTCCGCGAAGGCCCTGCGCAAGAGCGATTCACGATACCTGCGCGTGCAGGAGCAGTGCGAAGCCGAGATCACGCGGCGCGAATTCCGCTGCGCGATGAAGGCACCATCCCCGGAGACGTGGCAAGCATGCATCGATTGATCGGTCGTTCGGCCCTTTCCACGGCGAGTACCGCTTTCCTCGCGACCCTGCTCGCGCTCGGCGCCGGCTGCGGAAACAAGAAGCCTGCGGAGAGCGCGTCCGGCGAAGCCGACGGCGGCGACGGAGGCAGCGAGACGTCGGGCGACGAGAGCGCAGGCGGCGACGGCGGCGCAGGCGGCGAGAAGAAGGACGAGTGCATCGGCTTCGACATCGGCAACCTCGAGGACATGCTCCTGAAGAGCTCGTGCGAGGAGCCGAACGTCAAGCCCGACTCGATCCAGCCGATCGACCTCAAGGGCAAGCTCGAGGTCACGCTCTCGGCGAGCCCGACGAAATCCGCGGGCGGCGGCAAGGTCGACCTCCTCGTGACGTTCGCGAACAAGTCGAAGGACCCGCTCGTCCTCCACTTCAAGATCGATCCGGTCCCGCGCTTCGAGACCGAGGTCTACGACGCGAAGAAGGGCAAGCGCGCCGACATGCCCGCGCCGCCCACCCCTCCCCCGCCGAAGAATGCAACACAGCCGCCGCCCAGCGAGGCGAAGTCGGCACGCATCACGATCGCGCCGGCCGGCAACGCTCGCGCTCGTATCCCGTGGGAGGCCGTGAAGATGAAGTGGGCCCCCGAGAAATACCGCGGCACTCCGCCCGAGCGCGGCTATCCGCGCGCGCCGGCCGGACCGCTCGCGAAGGGGAAATACAACGTCAAGGTCGTCACGCCGCTCGTGGGCGTGTCCGAAGGCGTCGATCACGAGATGAGCGCGCCGAAGGTCGAGATCGAGATCGACAAGTAAGGGCGTTAGCATGCCCCTACCTCGATGACCGAACCGACCAGCACCTCCGGAAGTCCCTCCGAAGCGATCCCGCGCGGCGCGTTCCGCGCGGTGTTCTTCGGCACACCGCAGTTCGCCGTGCCTTGCCTCGAGGCGCTCACCGAGATCGCCGACGTGGTCGCCGTCGTGTGTCAGCCCGATCGCCCGCAGGGTCGCGGCCTCGAGCTCACCGCGCCTCCCGTGAAGAAGCGCGCTCTCGAGCTGGGGCTCAACGTCGTGCAGCCCACGAAGCTCAAGACCGGTGAGTTCGCGGCGTGGCTTCGCGATCAGAAGGTCGACGTCGCGCTCGTCGTCGCGTACGGGCGCATCCTCCCGCAGGACGTCCTCGATGCGCCGCGGCTCGGCTGCGTGAACGTGCATGCGTCGCTGCTCCCGAAGCTGCGAGGCGCCGCGCCGATCACGTGGGCGGTCGTGCAGGGCGAGCCGGAGACCGGCGTGACGTTGATGCAGATGGACGCCGGCATGGACACCGGCGCGATGCTCGAGCAGTTCGCGACGCCGATCGCGGAGGAAGAGACCGCCGGCGAGCTGTCGGAGCGTCTCTCGGCGATCGGCGCGCTCGCGACGCGCAAGGGTCTGCCCATGTACGTCTCGGGCGGGTACACGCCGATCCAGCAGGACCACGCGAAGGCGACGATGGCGCCGATGCTGAAGAAGGAAGACGGACGCATCGATTTCACCAAGCCCGCACGCGCCGTGCACGATCACGTGCGTGGGATGATGCCGTGGCCCGGCGCCGTCACGACCGCGCGCGGCAAGACCCTCAAGGTGCATGCGACGCGCGTGACCGACGTTCCGCAGGGAAAAAAGGCGGAGCCCGGCACGGTCGTGTTCGCCGACAAGACGCGCGTCGTCGTCGCGTGCGGTGAGCGCGGCGTCGAGCTCTCGCGCATCCAGCTCGAAGGCAAGAAGGCGATCGCCGCGGGCGATTGGTTCCTCGGTCGCGGCATCGCCGAGGGCGACAAGCTCGGAAGCTAAAAGGCTACGTCCTCTTCGTCGGGACGACCGTTGCCGCCGCGCGGCGCGGAGCCGGGCTTGCGCCCAGGCCTCGTCCCACCGCCACGCTTCGTCGAAGGGATCGGCGCCGCGGTGCGCGACGGAGCCGCAGGCTCGGCGATCGCCGTGGCCGTGGCCGTGGCCGGCACGGCGGCGACGGATGGCGCGATCGGCGCGAGCGCCGCCGTCGAGGTGAGCACCGTCGCCGGGAGCGCAGGCGCTCGTGCGTTGGCCGTGGCAGCGTTCGGCGGGTCCGAGCTGCCGCGGGCGAGGCGGAGCGCGAGGCCGACGACGAGCAGCGTCGCGAGCGCGGCCGCGACGAGCACCATCATCCCGCGCTCGACGGGAAGTGGACCCGGGGGCGCGGACGTCGAGGCCGCCGGCGGCGGCGCGAACGACGGCGCGTACGGAGCAGGAGCGAACGAGGATGTGACCGGCGGCGGCGGAGGCGCGCTCTGCCGTGGCGCGATCGCCGTACCGGCAGGCGCGACGAAGGTGAGCGGCGGCGCCGGAGGTCCCGTCATGACCTCGTTCACGGTCAGGGTGGCGTCCTCCGAAGGCGAGAAGATCGGCGCGTGCGTCATGATCGCCGTCGGCGCATCGCGCCTCGGCGTCTCGATCGCTTCGGCGAAGGCGTCGGAGAGCTCGCGCGCGGACGCGAAGCGCAGAGATGGCTCCTGCGAGCATGCATGTGCGAACCAGGCATCGAGGCCGGACGGCAGGTCCGGATTGACGACGGTCGGCGGCGTGTAGTTGTTCGTGAAGATCGCGATGGCGATCTGTCCGACGGACTCGGCGCGGAACGGCGTGCGCCCCGTGACCATGTGATACGCGAGCACGCCGAGCGACCAGATGTCCGCGCGATGATCGAGCTCGCGCGACCCCTCGAGCGCCTCGGGCGCCATGTACGCCGGCGTTCCGACCATCTCGCCGCTGATCGACAGGTTCGGCTCGTGCGCCATCTTCGCGATGCCGAAGTCGACGAGCTTCACGTGCCAGTTCTTACCGCCGGAGCAGAGGAAGACGTTCGCTGGCTTGATGTCGCGATGCACGATCCCGAGCTCGTGCGCTTTGCTCAGCGCGGAGCCGAGGCTCTCGAGGACGAGCGCGGCCTGCTCGACGGAGAGGTGCCCCTGTCTGTGGAGCGCCTCGGAGAGGTCTTCGCCTTCGAGGAGCTCGAGCACGATGTACGGGACGCCGTCGTCGGTCACGCCGTGATCGAGCGTCTGCACGACGTGCGGGCTCCGCACCTGCGCGGCGGCGGCGACCTCGCGTTCGAAGCGCGCGCGGATCCCGTCGTCCTCGAGGTGCGCATCGGAGAGGAGCTTGACGACGACGTCGGCCCTGAGCCGTGCATGCCGCGCGACCCACACACTTCCCATCCCGCCCTTGCCCAGGCGGCGCACCAGACGAAGGTCCGGCGAGACCGAGACGCCGGGTCGAAATGCCCCCACGGGCTTCATTATACATAGCGTCTCGTGCGAGTCGGCCCTGCAGAGCTGACAGGCGCCCTATCTCTGCTTCTGGCGAGCCCGGCCGGGCTTGCGTTTTGGCCAAGGAGCGCGAAAGTTCGTGGATCTCCCCGTGGCCTCCAAAGCGCACGCACGCACGCTGACGCACGATCCGGTCGATCCGCTCGCCGCCTTCCATCCCGCGGTCGGTGAGTGGTTCCGCGCCGCGCTCGGCGAGCCCACGCGCGCGCAGGTGCTCGCGTGGCCGCACATCGCGAAGGGCGACACGACGCTGCTCCTCGCGCCGACCGGCTCGGGAAAGACGCTCGCCGCCTTTCTCTCCGCGATCGACCGACTCGTGCAGGAGCCCGAGCTCCCGCGCGACGAAGCGCGGTCGCGCTTGCGCGTCCTCTACGTGTCTCCGCTCAAGGCGCTCGCCGTCGACGTCGAGCGGAACCTTCGTGCGCCTCTCGCCGGCGTGGCGGAGGCGGCCGCGCGGCTCGGGACTCCGCTGCGCCGTCTCGAGGTCGCGGTCCGCACGGGAGACACGCCCACGTCCGAGCGCGCGAAGATGCTCCGCGCGCCGCCCGACATCCTGATCACGACGCCGGAGTCTCTCTATCTCCTCCTCACGTCGTCGCAGCGCGAGCTTCTCACGTCGGTCGATACCGTCATCATCGACGAGATCCACCAGATGGCCGCGAGCAAGCGCGGCGCGCATCTGTTCTTGTCGCTCGAGCGGCTCGCGGCGATGCGCCCCGACACGCCGCTCCAGCGCATCGGCCTCTCGGCGACGCAGCGCCCGCTCGAGGAGATCGCGCGCCTCCTCGGCGGCTACGAGACGGCGGCCGCGAAGCGACGCGCCGCCACCCCGCGCGACGTCGCGATCGTCGACGCCTCCGCGAAGAAGGTGCTGTCCATCACGGTCGAGGTGCCGCCTCCCCTGCCCGACGGCCTCGCCGGGCCGCTCGACGACGAGGAGGCCGATCCGGACGCGCGCAGCATCTGGCCCCAGGTGCACGTGCGGTTGGTCGAGAGGATCCGCGCGGCACGCTCGACGATGATCTTCGTCAACAGCCGCCGCCTCGCCGAGCGCCTCGCGACGGCGCTGAACGAGACGGCGGGCGAAGAGATCGCGCTCGCGCACCACGGCTCGGTCGCGAAGGACAGCCGCCGCGCGATCGAGGAGCGCCTCAAGGCCGGGGAGCTGCCCGCGATCGTCGCCACGTCGTCGCTCGAGCTCGGCATCGACATGGGCGCGGTCGACCAGGTCATCCAGGTCGAGGCGCCGCCGTCGGTCGCGTCGGGCATCCAGCGCATCGGGCGCGCGAGCCACCACGTGGGGGGCATTCCGTCGGGCGTGCTCGTGCCGAAGCACAAGCACGATCTCCTCGCGTGCGCAGCCGCGGCCGCCGGGATCGAGAGCGGCGACGTCGAGGAGACGTATTACGCGCGCAACCCGCTCGACGTCCTCGCGCAGCAGATCGTCGCGATCGCGAGCGTGGGCATCCCGCGCGCGCCAGTGCCTCTTCGAACCGCTAAAAAGGGCGGATCGCGCGTTTCGAAGCGCGCCTCCGTGCGCAAGGCCGACCTCGAGGACCGCGAGGTCGAGACCGAGGTCGAAGCGATCTGGGACCTCGTGCGACGCGCAGCACCGTTCGCCGAGCTGCCGCGCGCGAGCTTCGACGGCGTGCTCGACATGCTCGCCGGGCGGTACCCGAGCGACGAGTTCGCGGATCTCCGCCCGCGGATCACGTGGGATCGCACGCGCGGCGTCGTGACCCCGCGCGCCGGCTCGAAGCGTCTCGCGATCCAGAACGCGGGCACGATCCCGGACCGCGGTCTCTACGGCGTGTTCCTGCAGGACGGCAACGACAACAGCGACGGGCGCGAGTCACGGGATCGCGACGACGACGGCAAGGCGACCAGCGCGCGCAAGAGCAAATCGAGCCGGCGCGTCGGCGAGCTCGACGAGGAGATGGTCTTCGAGCTCCGCGAGGGAGAGGTCTTCCTCCTCGGGGCTTCGTCGTGGCGCACGGAGCAGATCACGCGCGATCGGGTGCTCGTCACGCCCGCCGCCGGCGTGCCGGGAAAGATGCCCTTCTGGCACGGCGATCGCGCCGGCCGCACGGTCGCGTTCGGCGAACGGATCGGGAAGCTCACGCGCACGATCGCCGGGCTCGCCCCGCCCGAGGCCGCCGCGTTGCTCGCGAAGGAGCACCATCTCGACGCGCGCTCGGCCAGCGATCTCATCGCGTACGTGAAGGACGAGGTGAAGGCGGCGGGCACCGTCCCGAGCGATCGGACGATCGTCGTCCAGCGCGTGCCCGACGAGCTCGGCGATCTGCGCATCTGCGTGCTCACGCCGTTCGGCAGCCGCGTGCACCAGCCGTGGGCGATGGCCGCGCTCCGCAAGCTGCGCGACGCACGCGCCGGCGACATGGAAGCGGTCGCGAGCGACGACGGCATCATCTTCCGCGTGCCGGGCGGCGAGGAGCCGCCGCCGGTCGACCTCCTCTTCCCTTCGCCCGACGAGATCGAGGACATCGTCACGCGCGAGCTCGGCGGATCGTCGCTCTTCGCAGCGCGCTTCCGCGAGGCGGCGGCGCGCGCGCTGCTCCTGCCCCGCCAGCACGTCGGCAAGCGCACGCCGCTCTGGGCGCAGCGGAAGCGCGCGGCGGATCTCCTCGCCGTCGCGCAGCAGTATCCGTCGTTCCCGATCGTCCTCGAGACGTACCGCGAGTGCCTGCGCGACGCGTTCGACTTGCCCGCGCTCGTCGACGTGCTCCGGGCGGTCGAATCACGGAAGATCCGCGTCACGACCGTCGACGTGACCACGCCCTCGCCGATGGCGGCGTCGCTGCTGTTCTCGTTCGTCGGGAGCTTCATCTACGACGAGGACGCGCCGGCCGCGGAGCGCCGCGCGCAGGCGCTCACGATCGATCATGCGCAGCTGCGCGAGCTCCTCGGCGAGACCGAGCTCCGCAAGCTGCTCGATGCCGACGTCGTCCTCGAGCATGGACGACAGCTCCAGCGTCTCGATCGTCCGCTCCGTCATGCGGATGCGCTGCACGATCTGCTGCTGTGGCTCGGCGATCTGACCGGCGACGAGATCCGCCGTCGCGCCGAGACCTCGCCCGACGCATGGATCGAGTCGCTCGTGCGCGATCGGCGCATCGTCCGCGTGCGCATCGCGGGAGAAGAGCGCTTCATCGCCGTCGAGGACGTCGCGCGCTATCGCGATGCGCTCGGCGTGGTGCTCGAGCGCGGTCTGCCCGACGCGTTCCTCGGCCCGACGAAGGACGCGCTCACGTCGCTCGTCGCTCGCTACGCGCGCACGCACGGTCCGTTCACGGCGACGGACATCGCGTCGCGCTGGGGTCTCGGCGAGGCGTCGGTCATCACGGCGCTCGAGCGGCTCGCGGCGCTCGGCAAGGTGGTGACCGGCACGTTCCTACCGTCGCCGGCGGCGCCGCGCGCGCGCGGACGTTCGAGCACGGCGTCGCCGCTCGAATACTGCGACGCCGAGGTGCTGCGGATCCTGAAGCGCAAGACGCTCGCGCGGCTCCGCAAGGCGATCGAGCCCGTGACGTCCGACGTGTTCGCGCGGTTCCTCGCGGACTGGCAGGGCATCGTCGCGCCGGACGACGCGCGCGCACAGCGGCTCGCGGCGGCGCCGGTCGAGGCGCTGCTCCGCGCGATCGCGCAGCTCGAGGGCTGTCCGATCCCTGCGTCGGTGCTCGAGACCGAGGTGCTGCCGGCACGCGTGCCCGGCTATCGCTCGTACATGCTCGATCAGCTGCTCGCGTCCGGCGAGGTGGTGTGGGCCGGTATCGAGCCGATCGGCTCGCATGACGGGCGCGTCGCGCTCTATCGCTCGGACCGCGAGCCTCTTCTCGCGCGCCATGCGCCGCGTACGGGCGCGGATGCGCCGGACACGCCGCTGCATCACACGCTGCGCGAGCTCTTCGAGCGACGCGGCGCGCTGTTCTTCGCCGAGATCAAGCGGAGCGTGCAGACGTATCCGCAAGAGCTGCTTGCTGCGCTCTGGGACCTCGTCTGGGCCGGAGAGATCACGAACGACACGCTCGAGCCGCTCCGCACCCTCGGCCGGCGCGACGAGCGACGCGGCCGTCCGGCGCCGCGGCCTGCGCATCGCGGGCCGGCGGGCAGCGAAGGGCGATGGTCGCTCCGGCGCTCGCGCTGGGAACGGGTGCCGTCGAGCACCGAGCAGGCGACGGCGATCGCGCGCGCCATGCTCGAGCGTTACGGGATCGTGCTCCGCGAAGCGGCGCAGGCCGAAGGGCTGCCCGGCGGCTTCGCGAACGTCTACGACGTGTATCGCGCGCTCGAGGATCAAGGGCGCGTGCGTCGCGGCTACTTCGTCGCGGAGCGCGGCGCAACGCAGTTCGCCCTCCCCGGTGCCGAGGAGCGCCTCCGCACGAAGCGGCCCGAAGAAGAGGAGCCGCGCACGCTCGTGATCGGCGCGACGGATCCGGCGAACCCGTGGGGCTCGCTGTTGCCGTGGCCTCGCGACGCAGCCGATGGTGCAGCGCCGCCGCCGGGTCGCTCCGCGCAGCGCGTTCCCGGTGCGCGCGTCGTCATGCACGACGGCAAGCTGCTGGCGTGGCTCGGACGTGGCGGTCAGAGCATGATCACGTTCCTGCCGAAGGACGAGCCCGAGGCGTCGCATGCGGCAAACGCGCTCGCGCAGGCGCTCGTCGCGATTGCGCGGCGGCGCGCGCGGATCGCGATGCTGATGACGATCGACGGAGCGCCCGCGCTCGAGAGCCCGTTCGCGAAGGTGCTGGGCGAGCACGGTTTCGCGGCGCGCCGCGGCGCGCTCGTATTCATCCCCGCGCGAGCTCGGGAGACCTCGGACCTCGGACGACGCGGCGAGCGCGCGCGCACGTTCGCGGAGGGCGGCGGATTCAGCGGCGGCTTCAGCGCGTTCGGACGCGAGGCAAGCCGGTACGAGGCGCGCTCGCAGCCGGTCGCGCCGGCAGACGGCGAGCTCGACGACGACGCGTTCGACGACGACTCCTTCGACGACGCTGCGTTCGACAGCGAGGCGGTCGCGCCTGGCGAAGAGCTTGCGCCCGACGAGGAGCTCGCACCGGACGACGTCGAGGACGTGCATGCCTGAGGGCGACTCGATTCACCGACTTGCAGCGCGCCTGCGCCCGCGGCTCGTCGGCGGGCGCGTGCGATCGCTGAACGCGCACGACATCGCCGATGCCGTGGCGGACACGGTCGTTGGGCATACCGTGGTCGCGGTCGAGGCGCGCGGCAAGAACCTGCTCGTGCGCTTCGACGACGGACGCACGCTGCACGTGCACCTGCGCATGCTCGGGCGGGTGGGGCTCGAACGACCGCGCTCGACGTACTGGCGGCCGCGACGCACGCCGCATCAGCTGCGCCTCGACGTCGAGGGAGCGGTGGTGGTCGGCGATCGGATCCCGGTACTGCGTCTACTGAAGGCAGGAGCGGAGGAGCGCGACTCCGAGCTACGCGGGCTCGGCCCGGACCTCGTCGCTGCGGAGCTCGACGAGGACGAGTGCGTCGTGCGTCTCCGCGCGCTCGGGAAGCGGCCGATCGGCGAGGCGTTGCTCCTCCAGCGCGCGCTGGCGGGGATCGGCAACATCTACAAGTCCGAGACGCTGTTCCTCGAGAAGGTCGATCCGAGCGTGCCCGTGTCCGAGCTGAGCGACGACGTGCTGCGGGCGCTCGTGCGACGCGCGAGCAAGCTGCTCAAGATCGACACGTCGAGCGGGCAGTACCTCGAGCGCGTGAACAAGTAGTCGCGTCTCTCCCGGTCCTCGCCGCGGCCATCGCGTTTGCGTGTGCGTGCGCGTCGACGCCCGCGGGCCATCCTCGCGATCCGGCGGGGGTCGTGCCCCCGCCGACCGCGTCGTCCGGTGCCGTCGTCGACGTCGACGTCACGACGAAGCCTCGGACGATCTACGCGCTGAGCGACGTGCACGGCGGCTACGACCGCTTCGCCGCGCTCCTCGCAGGCGCCGGCGTCACGCGCGGGATCCCCGAGCGCCCCGACGCGATGGCGTGGGCCGCAGCCGACGCGGTCCTCGTCGTCGCGGGCGATCTGATCGACAAGGGCCCGCAGCCGATCGAGGTGATCGACGCGCTACGTGCGCTCGAGGCGAGCGCGGCAGCCGCGGGTGGTCGCGTCGTCGTGCTGCTCGGCAACCACGAGGCCGAGTTCTTCGTGAACCCCACGAACAAGAAGGCGGACGGCAGCGACGGCTTCGATCGCGAGCTCGACGCGCTGCACGTCGAGCCTTCGCGCGTCGCGTCGGGAGAAGAGCCGCGCGGGGCGTGGCTCCTCGCGCGACCGTTCGCGGCGCGCGTCGGGAGGTGGTTCTTCGCGCACGGCGGCAGCACGCACGGCCGCACGCTCGCCGAGCTCGATGCGCTGCTCCGCGCCGAGCTCGTCGCGCACCCCACGTTCGACAGCCCGGAGATCGTCGGCGACGCATCCATCCTCGAGGAGCGTGACTGGTACGCCGATCCGGCGGTCGCGCCCGCCAACGCGCGGGCGCTCGGCGTCGCGCACATCGTCTTCGGTCACGACCCGAATGCGCTCGGCGCACGCGGCGTGATCGCCGTCGCGCAGAACGCCTCGCTGTTCCGCATCGACTGCGGCATGTCCCCGAACGTGAACGACAGCGACGGCTGCGTCCTGCGCGTCCGCCACGAAGGGAAGCTCGACGTCGCCGACGAGCTGCGCGCGAACGGGGCGTCGCGCGAGATCTTCCGCGAGTAGCGCACACATCGTCGCCACCTCGCGTCGGCGATTGAGACCCGACCGAGAGGTCGCTCCGATTGCGCATACGCGAGTCGTGGCGCATGCTTCGCCCCCATGCGGAGCCTCCACAGCCTGGTCGTCCTCGGTGCCGTCGTGTCGGCCGTCGCGCTCGCGGCCGCATGTGGCGGGTCGGGCGGCGCCGCTCCGGGGGCCGGCGACGGTGGCGCGACGGTCACGCCGGGCACGCCGGACGGCGTCGCGGGCAACCTCCCGTGCGACGTCGACGCGGTGCTCGCCGCGAACTGCCGCAAGTGTCACGACGCGTCGCCGAAGTTCGGCGCGCTGATGCCGCTCGTCACCGCGGCCGATCTCCATGCGCCGGCGGTGAGCAATCCGGGGCGCCAGGTCTACGAGCTCGTGCCCGAGCGCATCGCGGACGACGCCAATCCGATGCCCCAGCGGCCGAACCCGCGCCTCTCCGCGGGCGATCGCGCCACGCTCTCGTCGTGGGCTGCCGCGGGCGCGCCCGCCGGCTCCGCGCAGTGCAACACCGCGCCGCCGAAGCCCGACGTGATGACGAGCTGCAAGCCCGACCTCCCGATCGGCCCGGCGTCCGACTACGTGATGCCGCCGAGCACGGGCGACGAGTACGTCTGCTACGGCGTCGAGCTCACGAAGGCGACGCCGACGCAGGTCGTCGGCTTCGCGCCGCGCATCGACAACACGAACATCGTGCACCACGTCGTGCTCTACGAGGCGGACGCGGCGTACTCGCCGACGCCCACGCCCTGCAGCGCATCGGGCTCGCTGCAGTGGCACATGGTCACGGCCTGGGCGCCGGGAGGGAAGGGCTTCGAGCTCCCGCCCGAGGCCGGCTTCCCGCTGAAGACGACCGGCGCGACGCACTACGTCGTGCAGGTCCACTACTCGAACCCGCAGGCGCTCGCGAACCAGAAGGACAAGAGCGGCTTCGACCTGTGTACGTCCGCGCCGCGGAAGTACGAGGCCGACGTGATCGCGTTCGGCACGCAGAAGATCAAGATCCCCGCCGGCGCCTCGGTCACCGCGAACTGCAAGGTGACGGTCGTCTCGCAGTTCGCCGGGCTCCATCTCATCGCGGCGATGCCTCACATGCACAAGCTCGGTACCGACATGACGACCGAGCTCCTCGCGGGCGGTCCGTCGGGGCCCGCCACCGATCTCGGAACGGTGAAGGGCTGGAACTTCAACACGCAGGCGTGGTTCGAGATCAAAGGCGACGGCACGGGCGGCGGCGCGGTCTCGAAGACCGACGACGTCATCCAGACCAAGTGCTCGTGGAAGAACACGACGGGCGCCGAGGTGAGCTTCGGCGAAAATACCGCCGACGAGATGTGTTACTCGTTCACGACGTACTACCCGCGCATCGTCCCGCCGCAGGGACTGCCCTGGAGCTGGGCGTATCCGGCGGCGGCATCGAGCTGCACGTACGAGTGATCGATTCGTTCACGTGGCTCGGCGCGCTGGATCGCCGTCGCGGACCGACACGCTCGACCTGACGGAATCACGACGTAATCCCGAGTCGAGCCCGCCTGCGGAGCATGGCCTGAGAGCTGCACTTCGTGTCGCCGTAAGCTCCGCGTCCGCGCCCGCCCTCGGTTCTCCGTCCTCTCCACCAACTCCGCCAATCCCCTGGGACGGGGTCGCCGGGTGCGGGCACGCGCGCGGAGCTCGCCGTCCCAAGTGACGCTCAGCTGCTTTTTTCGAGGCGAAAGGCCTTGATAAGGCCGAAGGCCGCTGTAGGGTCGCCTCATTCAACTCTACGGCAACACCACCGGTCTCTCGCCCTCCGCAACGAAGACGCTCGAGCGCATCTATCGGCGCCGCGTCCCCGCAACGGACATCGCTACCCCCGAGCTGACGCGCTCGCTGGTCGAGGCGAGCTTCGAGACAGGGCGGCAGGTCGGCGCGCTCGTCCATCGCTCCGGTGAGGTCGACTACGTCATCGTCGGCGACGCCGGGAAGCTGATGCTGCCCGATATCGGTCGCCTCCGCGCGGCCGAAGGTCGCTTCCGCGGTCTGCGCCTCGTGCACACGCACGTGCGCGGGGAAGCGCTCACGCGTGACGACCTCGTCGACCTCGTACGCCTGCGGCTCGATCTCGTGTGCGCGATCCAGATCAGCCCGCGCGGCGAGGTTCGATCGCTGCACTATGCATACAATATCCCCGCGGAGCCCGGCGAGGTGCCGTACCGCGAGGTCGGGCCTCTTCCTCCCGGACAGGTCGACGTCGACGTCGCCGAGCTCATGTCCGGGCTCGAAGCGGAGTTCGCGCGCAAGACGCGCACGCGCGACGTCCAGGCGAAGGACGGGCGCGCCATCCTCCTGCACGTCGGCGACAAGTCCGAACGCAACGCCGTCCACCTCGCGAACGAGGGCATCCGCGAGCTGCGTGAGCTCGCGTACACGGCGGGCGTCGAGGTCGTCGACACGATCGTCCAGGTCCGCGAGCGCATCGATCCGAAGCACGTGCTCGGCAAGGGCAAGCTCGACGACGTCATCGTCCGCGCGATGCAGCTCGACGCGCAGGTCCTGATCTTCGATCGCGATCTCACGCCGGTTCAGTCCTCCGCGATCGCGAAGGAGAGCGACCTCAAGGTCATCGATCGCACGCAGCTCATCCTCGACATCTTCGCGCAGCGCGCCGAGAGCACGGACGGCAAGCTGCAGGTCGAGCTCGCGCAGCTGAAGTACAACATGCCGCGCCTCGGCCTGAAGGATGACTCGCTCTCTCGCCTCACCGGCGGCATCGGCGGGCGCGGTCCCGGCGAGACGAAGCTCGAGATCGGCCGCCGCCGCGCGAAGGAGCGCGTCAGTCACCTCGAAGCGCAGCTCAAGAAGCTCGTTCGCCAGCGCGAGCAGCGCCGCTCGAAGCGCGCGCGCACCGGCGTGCCGACCATCGCGGTCGTGGGCTACACGAACGCCGGCAAGAGCACGCTCCTCAACACGCTCACCGGTTCGGACGTCCTGGTGGAGGACAAGCTCTTCGCGACGCTCGATACGCGTTCGCGCCATCTCAAGGTCGGCTGGGCGGGCTACGGCGATCGCGAGGTCGTGATCACCGACACGGTCGGTTTCATCCGCAGCCTGCCGAAGGACCTCTTCGCCGCCTTCCGCGCGACGTTCGAGGAGGCCGCGGACGCCGACGTCCTGCTCCACGTCGTCGACGCGAGCGACGACGCGAAGGACGAGCACATGGCGACGACCGAGAAGGTCCTCGCAGAGCTCGAGCTCGACGAGATCCCGCGCATCGTCGTCTTCAACAAATCGGACATGCTCGCGCCGTTCGCGCGCAAGCTGCTCCAGAAGAAGTACCCCGACTCCGTCGTCCTCTCCGCGATGGATCGCGAGACCACGCGCCCGCTCCTCGTCCGCATCGCACGCGAGCTCGCCGAGCGGTGGGAGCACAGCGCGAAGATGCCCGAGGCGCCTCGCACCGAACCGATGCTGCCCGACTTTCGGGAGGGCGTGTCGTGTGATTCACACGACCTCCCCGACGACGACGGCCACGCCGAGGGCAGCGCCGACGAGGGCGCGACGCTCGACGATCTCCTCCGCATCAGCGGTCGCCGCATCAAGCGCGTCGCTCCGCCCGTCGCGCCTCGCGTTCGCACCGACAAGGTCCATTGATCATGAGGTGGCGCGCGCTGTGTCAGCCCGCGCTCACGCTCTCCGTCGTGATGCTCGTCACGGCGTGCTCGGGTGGTCTAGGCACGGCGAAGGCCGATTTCCGCAAAGGCCGGATCGCCGAGGCGAAGACCGAGCTGCTCGCGCTCGAGCCCGAAAGCCGGACGTGGGGCAACCAGCGGCGCGCGGAGTACGCGCTCTATCGAGGGCTCGTCCATCACTCGCTCGGCGATCGCGCCGCCGCGGGCGTGTGGCTCGCGGAGGCGAAGGCGCTCGAGGACGCGCAGCCCCACACGCTCGGCGAGGACGACCGCGTCCGACTGAAGCTCGCGCTGGAGTCGCTCTCGAGCAGCACCGCACCTGCCTCGCCATGAGCGAAGACGAGGCTCCGCCTCCGAGCGTGACGTTCGCGACCGGCGGTCTCCAGTGGACGCGCGTGCGTACACCGCGGCTGCTCTCGTTCATCGCGAAGATCCTGTTCGCGCTCGGCGGACTGACCGTGCTCGCCGCGTCGTACGAGAGCATGGGTTTCTTGGCGTTCGCCGGCCTCCTCGGCGTGCTGGCGTGGCCGCTCTTCATCGTCAGCTACATCCTTTCGCTCACGCAGAACGCGATCGGCGGCGGCCTCGAGGTGTCGAAGAGCGAGCTCGTCGTGCACATCGCGCGGAAGCGAAAGACGATCGCCGTCGACGCGATCGCCGGCGCGCTCGTCGTCGAGCGACTGGGCCTCGGGTGGCCGATCCCGACGGTCGAGATCGAGCTGATCGACGGTGACATCCTCACCGCACGCCTTCCCGATCCGCGCTCGGCGCACGCAGTGGTCAGCGCGCTCGGATTCGGAGCCGGTGGCCGGCGCGTTCACGCCGCGCTCGCGAAGCCGACGCGGCGCCTGCTTCACCCGATGCTCGGCTTTCTCGCGTACATCGTCGGGAACGTCGCGATGGTCGTCGCGAGCACGGTCGGCGGGTTCGGGGTCGCGTACGCGTTCTGCCCGCTGGTGGCGCTCGCGGCTTACGCCGGGCTGAAACGGCTCACCCGGGCGCCCGAGCTGACCGTCGGCGACGACGGTGTGCTCGTCGAGGGTCGCTTCCGTCGCACGTTCATCCCGCGCAGCGACATCGTCGCCGTCGCGATGCCCACCTTCACCACGCTCGTCATCCAGCGAAAGAGCGGCAAGGCCACGATCGTTCGTGGCGTGGTCCTGAACGACGCGCGCTGCGCCGCGATCGCCCGCGTCATCGAGGATCGCCTCGGCCCGTCGGTCGCGACGGCCGACCGCTTCGCGCACTACGACCGTTCCGGCCGAGCGCTCTCTGCGTGGCGCGATCATCTCGCGCGCGCGATGAACGAGGCGAGCTATCGCCAGAATGCGGCGACCGTGGACGAGGCCGCCGCCGTGCTGCGAAGCGCAGAGGCCACGCCCGAGCAGCGGGTCGGAGCTGCGCTCGCGCTACGCGTCGCGGGAGAGCCGGCGGAGCGCATCCGTGTCGCGGTCGACGCGGCTGCCGACGACCGCGTGCGTGAAGCGCTCGAAGCGGTCGCCGAGGCGCGCGATGGAAACGACGATCCGATGATCGAGAAGGCCTTGCGCCGGCTCGCGGCGCCGGATTGATCGACGCTAGGATCCGCGCTAACAACCGCGCATGAGTGGCCCCCGTCCTGTCAAAGCGCCTCGCGGTTCCGAGCTGTCGTGCAAGGGTTGGGTGCAAGAGGCTGCGCTCCGCATGCTCCACAACAACCTCGATGCCGAGGTGGCCGAGCGTCCGGACGACCTCGTCGTGTACGGCGGCACCGGCAAGGCGGCGCGCTCGTGGGACGCGTTCGACGTGATCGCGCGCGAGCTGCGCTCCCTCGAGAACGACGAGACGCTCCTCGTGCAATCGGGCAAGGCGGTCGGTCGCTTCCGCACGCACGCCGATGCGCCGCGCGTGCTCATCGCGAACTCGAACCTCGTCGGCAAGTGGGCGACGTGGGAGCACTTCCGCAAGCTCGAGGCCGAGGGCCTCATCATGTTCGGTCAGATGACGGCGGGCTCGTGGATTTACATCGGCACGCAAGGCATCTTGCAGGGCACGTACGAGACGTTCGTCGCCGCGAAGAAGGCGTACGCGGAGCGCACGAAGAAGAGCGGTCACGCATGGGTGCTCACCGCGGGCCTCGGCGGCATGGGCGGCGCGCAGCCGCTCGCCGCGACGATGGCGGGCCTCTCGTGCCTGGCCATCGAGGTCGATCCCACGCGCATCCAGAAGCGTCTCGACACGCGCTACGTCGACGAGCGCATCGACGATCTCGACAAGGCGCTCGAGCGCATCGAGCGTGCGAAGAAGGACGACAAGCCGGTGAGCATCGGTCTGTGCGGCAACGCCGCGGAGATCTTCCCGGAGCTCGTGAAGCGCGGCATCACGCCGGACCTCGTGACGGAGCAGACGGCGGCGCACGATCCGCTGGTCGGCTACGTGCCGATGGGCTTCACGCTCGAGGAGGCCGCCGAGCTCCGCAAGGAGGACGCGGAGGCGTACGTCGAAAAGGCGAAGGCGAGCATGGCCGAAGAGGTCGATGCGATGCTCGCGATGAAGGAGAAGGGCGCCGAGGTCTTCGACTACGGCAACAACATCCGCGCGTGCGCGGTCGAGGCGGGCTGCAAGCGCGCGTTCGACATCCCGGGCTTCGTCCCGGAGTACATCCGCCCGCAATTCTGCATCGGCCGCGGCCCGTTCCGGTGGGTGGCTCTGTCGGGCGATCCGGAGGACATCGCGGTCACGGATCAAGCGGTGCTCGACGCGGTGCCGAACGATCCGGACCTCCGCCGGTGGATCGAGCTCGCGAAGGAGCGGGTGAAGTTCCAGGGCTTGCCGGCGCGGATCTGCTGGCTCGGGTACGGCGATCGCGCGAAGGTGGGGCTGGCGTTCAACGAGCTGGTTCGCACGGGCAAGGTGAAGGCGCCGATCGTGATCGGGCGCGACCATCTCGATTGCGGCTCGGTGGCGTCGCCGAACCGCGAGACGGAGGCGATGAAGGACGGTAGCGACGCCATCGCGGACTGGGCGATCCTGAATGCGCTGGTGAACACGGCGAGCGGCGCGAGCTGGGTGAGCTTTCATCATGGGGGCGGCGTGGGGATGGGGATGAGCCTGCATGCCGGGATGGTGGTGGTCGCGGATGGGACGGCGGAGGCGGCGAAGCGTCTCGAGCGTGTTCTGACGAGCGATCCAGGCATGGGTGTCATTCGGCACGCCGATGCCGGGTACGAGGACGCGATCGAGTGCGCCAAGGAGAAGGGCGTGCACGTGCCGCATAGGGCGTGAGCGAGCCCGCACGCGCACGCGCACGCGCTCCTTCCGTGGCGGAGGCGAACGCGAACGCGAAGGCGAACGCGAAGGCGGAAGCGGAGGAGGAAAGCGGAGGCGGCGTCGTGGCGGGCTCACAACCCGCCGGCCGTTGATCAGCGGTGGCCGCCGATGCAGTTGTAGAAAGTGTCGATGATTTCTCGGAGCTTGGCTGCGAGCTCCGGCGGCAGTTGCGCGATGTATCCGGATGCGTGCGCCGATTCGAGGATCGCGATGCATTCGTTCGCGGAGCCTTTGGCGTAGCCGTAGTGCAGGTTGCGACGTGCGCCTCGGGCGTGGCTGCCCTCGGCGATGTTGAGCGGAATGCTGCACCGAGCCTTCTTCAGTTGCCGGCTCAAGTCCGGGTCCTGCCGATCCAGACCGCCACGACCGCGGTCATCTCCCTCACCACCTCCAGCGCATCGACATAGATCTTCAACATTCGAACCTCCGTGCCCGCATCTCGTGCGGACGTAAAACCTCCCGCGTCGCGCGCAGCTCGACGCGACCGAGCACGACGCGACACTAAGAAGTCCGAACGACGATCAGATCCGCAACGCCGCCTCCGCCTCCGCCTCCGCCTCCGCTTCCGCCTCCGCCTGTGCTTTGATTCGAACGTGCGACGCCTCTTTGCGCTTCTTGCCGTCGCCCTCGTTGCGGTCGCCTGCTCCGACGAGTCCATCAAACCAACGCCCGGCCCGGTCCTTCCTCCCGACGCCGCCGTCGATGCCGCTGCCCCCGCGCCCGACGGCGGCGCCACCCGTCGCCCCGGCGTCCTCCGCGTCGCCACCTTCAACGTCCACCGCTACTTCGACACCCTCTGCGACAGCGGCAACTGCGCCGCAGGCGATTTCGAAGAAGCTCCCTCCCAAGCCGTCTTCGACGCCCAGACCGACAAGCTCGCGAAGGGGATCGCGCTCATCGACCCCGACGTCATCTCCCTCGAGGAGGTCGAGACCGACCGCTGCCTCTCTGCGCTCACCGCCAAGCTCGCCTCGCTCGGCAAGGCCTTCACGATCTCCCACCTCGGCGAGACCGGATCTCCCGGCAGCGTCGACGTCGCGGTCCTCGCGCGCGGAACGCTCGGCGAGATCAAGACGCACCGCGAGACGCGCATTCCGCTCGCCGGCGGCGGCACGACCACGTTCTCGCGCGAGCTCCTCGAGATCCGCATGACGTTCGGCGAAAGGCAGGTCGTCATGTTTGCCGCGCACTTCCGCTCGCAGGTCGCCGACGATCCCGCGCGCCGCCTCGCCGAAGCGAAGGCAGCGCAGGCGATCATCGCGAAGACCTCGACGGATCTCCCCGACGCGCTCGTGCTCCTCGGCGGCGATCTCAACGACAAGCCCGGCTCCGAAGCGATCAACGCGCTCGAGGCCGGCGGCGCCCTCGTGCGCGTCGCGAAGGATCTCCCGCCCGACGACCAGGCCACGTACATCTTCAACGGTGTGAAGAGCGCGCTCGATCACATCTTCATCGGCGCGCCGCAGGCGACCCGCTACGTCGGCAAGAGCACGACGGCGTACAAGGACGATCCGCGCGGCGGCTTCGCCGGCAGCGATCACGCCGCGCTCGCCGCCGATTTTTCGATCGAGTGATCCCATCCGCCGCGAGACCCCCCCGATGGGGTTTCGTTCGCTCGAAAAAAGCCGAGCCATTTCGAGCGTTGACGCGGACCCCATGCACACCCGATGAAAGCGGCCCTCGTGCAGGCTCCCCCTCGATGCCTCGATCTCAGGCCAGCGGTGCCGGATACGACGACAGGCCGATCCTCCGCCCGTCCGGATCGCGTACGTACAGCGTGAACTCCGTCGAGGCCTCGATGCCGACGCCCGCCTTCGCCAGACGCTCCGTGTACAATGCACGCGTCTCCGGGGCGATCGTGAACGCCACGAGCTCCTTCGAGCCCTCGGGATGCGGCGGCTCGCCGGGCTCGCTCGTCTCCAGCATCACGATCGCGCCGCCCGCATCGAGCCACACGCTCCGCGGCTCTTGCCGGCGTACGACGGCCAGGCCGAGCGCCTCGACGTAAAAGCGTTCGAGACGTCCGAGGTCCTTCGTGCGGAACGCGAGGTGATGGACGCGCATGGGCCGAGCGTACCGCTCTCCACCTCGGATAGTCTGCGGCGCTTATGGCATCGGCGCGGCGAAGCACGCGGGCGCGATCGAGGATCGCCGCGCTCACGACGACCCTCGCGCTCGCGGTCGCCTTCCCGGCGGCGACGGCGAAGGCGCAAGGAACGACGCGCTCGTCGCCGTCGTCGCCGTACGAGAAGTCGAAGATCGGCCTTGCGCTCGACGCCGTCCACGGCGTCGTCGACCCCGCGCCGGAGGGGAAGATCGTCGAGGGCATCGACGTCGTCCCGCTCGAGGTCATCGAAGAAGACGACCCCGCGCCGCGGTTCCTCAACATCTTCCACGCGACCACGCTCCGCAGCACGTTGAAGCGCGAGGTGTTGCTCACGGTCGGCGAGGCGTATCGCCAGTATCGGGTCGACGAGACCGTCCGTTCGCTGCGCATCTTCCAGCAGCTCTCGCTCGTCCTCGCCGTCCCGATCGCGGGCAGCGCCCCCGATCGCGTACGCGTCCTGATCGTGACGAAGGACGTCTGGAGCCTCCGCGCGCAGTTCGACCTGAAGCTCGGCGCCGGCGGCCTAGACCTGCTTCGCTTCGAGCCGACCGAGCGCAACATCGCCGGGACGCTCGACTCCGCCGTCACGCGCTTCGAGCTGTACCCGAATTCGCTCACGCTCGGCGGCGGCTACTTCATTCCACGCCTCGCAGACCGCCTGATCTACCTGGTGCTCGAGGGTAACGTCGTCTTCGAGCGCGACAGCGGCCGCGCCGAGGGCTCGTACGGTCGCGTCGCAGCGTCGTCGCCGCAGCTCTCCGCGGATACGCCCATCCTCTGGGGGGTCGGCACGGTGTGGCAGGACATCAACGTGCGACGCTACGTCAACGCGAAGCTCGCGACGTTCGACGCGCAGAGCACTCCCGACGACGATCGCGTCCCCGACGTCTATCGACTGCGCGGCATCACGACGACCGCGTCGGTCGTGCGCTCGTACGGCCTCGCACGCAAGGTCGACGTCACGTTCGGCGGCGAGCTCAACGTGCGCGAGTACATCGGTCTCGATCCCGCGCTCTACGATCCGCGCGTCGTCGCCGAGTACCAGGCGAAGCGCGTGCCCACCACCGACTATCGCGCGGCGCCGTGGTTCCAGGTTCGCGCGTACGAGAGCCGCTTCCTCCGCATCCACGACCTCGAGCTGCTCGCCCTCGAAGAGGACTACCGGATCGGCTACGACGGATGGCTGCGCACGTATCCCGTCACGAAGGCGATCGGCTCGTCGCGCGACTTCCTCGGGCTGCACGCCGCCTTCCAGTACGTCGCGCCGCTTCGTACCGGGTTCGCGCGCGCGACGACCGAGGCGCTCACGGAGCTCCAGACCGACGCCGTGCCCACGTTCGCGGTCGCGGGCAACGTGATGCTCGTGAGCCCGAGCTTCGGCATCGGCCGCCTCGTCGTGAGCGGGCTCGGCATCGCGCGTCCTCGCAACTACCTGAACCAGCGCAGCTCGATCGGCGGCGAGGGGCGCTTGCGCGGCTACCCGAGCGCGGCCTTCCTCGGTGAGAACCTCGTCGCGTGGAACACCGAGCTGCGCTCGCGTCCGGTCGAGATCCTCTCGTGTCAGGTCGGCGGCGCGCTCTTCTTCGACGTCGGCGATGCATTCGACGGCACGCACCTTCAGCCCAAGAGCTCCGCGGGCTTCGGCGTTCGGACGCTCTTTCCGCAGCTCGATCGCCAGGTCTTCCGCTTCGACGTCGCGTTCCCGCTGGTCCGTGGCGGCGCCGAGTCGCCCGTCGGGTTCTACGCGTCGTTCGAGCAAGCCTTCTCCGCAGGCGCAATCACGGCGCCGGGCCCTGCGCCCGCGCAATCGATCCTCAGCCCGGTCGGCGGCGCGCTCGGCCAGTGAGTGTGCTAATCCCCGGGCGATGCGTCATGTCGTCGTCGCCACGCACGGGCACTGCTTCGATGGGATGTGCTCGGCCGTGATGTTCACGCGGCTGATGCGACACATCCACCCCGGCGAAGAGCTCTCGTTCACGTACCGCGCGCAGGGCTACGGTCCCGGCTCGAACGGCGTCGACCCGGCGATCTTCACCGGCCAGGAGAACGCGATCCTCGACTTCCGCTTCTCGCAAGCGCCTCAGCTCACCTGGTACTTCGATCATCACGTCAGCGCATTTCCCTCGCCGGCCGATCGCCTCGCCTACGACGATCGTGCGAAGGAGGGCCCCTCGCGCACGATGTTCCACGACGGTGGCTACGGCTCGTGCACCAAGCTCATCGCCGACATCGGGCGCCAGCGCTTCGGTCTCGACGTGTCGGGCGACGAGGAGCTCGTGCGCTGGGCGGACATGATCGACTCGGCCGCCTTCCCGAGCGCCGAGATGGCAGTCGCGCGCGCCGAGCCGGTGCTTCACCTCATGACGGTGGTCGAGCACCACGGCGGAGATGCGTTCCTCCAGACGATGGTCCCGCGCTTGCTCGAGGAGCCGCTCGTGGAGCTGGCGAAGGGCAAGGACGTCGAGGAGGCCTACGCGCCGCTCGCCGCGCAGCACGAGGGCTACGTCGAGCTCGTGAAAAAGCACGCGACCGTGCGCGGCCCCGTGGTCGTCGTCGATCTCGGCTCGGTGGTCGTCGACGTCGGCGCGAAGGTCGTGACGTACTCGCTCTGGGCGGAGAGCGCGTACTCCGTGGTCCTCAGCTGCTCGCCGTCGAAGTGCAAGATCTCGATCGGCTACAACCCGTGGTCGCCGGTCGAGCGTCGCCACAACATCGCCGCGATCTGCGAGCGTCACGGCGGGGGCGGTCACCCCGTCGTCGGCGCGATCTCGCTCCCCGCCGACCAGATCGACCGCGCGCGGAAGCTGACGAACGAGATCGCCGAGGAGCTCGCGACCTGAGCGATTCTCATGAGCTCGTGTCGCGTGATTCACGCGACCTGATCGTCCTCGGTCATCGGGGCGGGCGAGGCGAGGGCTGGCCGGCGGAGAACACGCTGCCCGCGTTCGAACGCGCGATCGCCGAAGGCGCGGACGGGGTCGAGCTCGACGTGCGACTCACGTTGGACGGCGAGGCGATCGTCTTCCACGACACGACGCTGGCGCGCGCGACGGGAGGCGCCGACGCGCGCGCCGTCCACAAGGTCGCGTATGCGGATCTGCCCATTTTGCCGGGAGGCGAGCGCATCC
Source organism: Labilithrix sp. (assembly GCA_028287065.1). Classification (GTDB taxonomy): domain Bacteria; phylum Myxococcota_A; class Polyangia; order Polyangiales; family Polyangiaceae; genus Labilithrix. The sequence goes on from JAQBQJ010000565.1 coordinate 24,717, forward strand.
CGCGCCTCGCCGACGTGCTCGACGCGATGCGCGGGCGCATCGTGAACGTGGAGCTGAAGGCGGACGTCGCGCCGACGTCGATGCTCGGCGACGTGCCGCAGCGAATGCGTCTGGTACGGACGGCGGCCGCCGCCGTGAAGAAGACGAACGGCGTCGACGTCGTCTTCTCGTCGTTCGATCCGCTCTCGGTGATCGCGCTCGTCGCCGTGCTGCCGCGTGTGCCGCGCGCGATCCTGGTCGGCACGAGGACGCCCCGCGCCGCCACCGCGCTCCCGCTCGCGATGCGTGCCGCGATCGTCGCCGCTCACGTCGACGAGTCGCTCGTCACGGCAGCCCGCGCGGAGCGGCTTGCGCGCTCGGGGCTGCGCGTCGCGGCGTGGACGGTCAACGATCCCGCGCGTGCACAGCTGCTCGTCGCGCTCGGCGCATCCTGGATCATCACCGATGCGCCGGGCCGGATCGTCGCCGCCCTCAGTCCTCGCAGGTGACGCGCTCGACGCGAAGCCCCGGCGGCGGCTGCTGCGTGAAGAGCCCCTCGGTGAGCGGCGGGTTCCAGGTCACGTCCTCGTAGCGGAACTGGACGTCCTCGTCCTTCGCCGGCACCTCGACGTGGATCTTGCGCGGCAGCTCGGCCTGACACACCGGACCGCTGACCGGGATCGGAGGGTCGATGCCGTCCGGATCGACCTGCGGCTTCGACATCGCGGCCGGCTGATGGTCGCCGAGCTCTGCGTGGTAGAGCACGTAGCCTTCCTGGCGAACCTCGACGTCGACGACGCGCATGCGCTGCTGGTCCCACGGCAGCGCGAAGTCCTTCGGATGCGGGGCGAGGTGGATCTCCTCCTGGGCGTTGCGCGAGCTCGCGATCTTGATGACGTAGTAGCCGCTGTTGCTCCACTCGATCGTGGCGGCCGGCGGCTCGTGCTTGAGGACGGGCGCCTCGCCACGTAGGAGCGACACGAGGACGTGCCCGGGCATCGGCACGGTGGTGAGCCGCGCGATGTTGCAGGCGCTCGCCGGGCCGAACAGGAAGCGCTTCTCGCGCAGGTCGGCGAGCGTGAACTTCGTCTCGTCGCTCGCGAGCGTAGCGACGACGCCGCTGTTCATCGGACCGATGACGTCCATGCGGAGGCGCGCGGGCCAGAGGGCGAACATGAGGAGATCGCCGCGGACGCGACCGCCTTTGCCGAAGTGGTCGATCTTCGCGCTCGCGTGGATGCCGACGCCGCAGTCCTGGCTTGCGTGAAGCCGTGCGAGCGCCGAGCGCGCGTCGGGCATGCGGGAGGCCGGCGGAGGCGTCCCGCAGGCCATGCAGCCGAGGGAGGCGAGGGCGACCACGAGAGCTCCGGCGCGGTTCATGGCACCCCGTCTAACACAGGAGTGGTGTCCGAATTCCGGACACTCGCGAACCGCATAGTGTCAACAGATCGTTACATGCCGTGCGCGTAAGGCGCGGAAATGCGCGCGATCCGCGTTGGCAGAGAGGTTGCTCAGGGCCGCCGCATGAGGAAGTACACGGGGAGCGGGGCGACTGCGGCGACTGCGGCGAGCGCGGCGACACAGGGCGGTGGGATGTTCGCGACGCAGGGCGGCGGGATGTTCTGAGAGCGAGAGCTCTGCTTCTGGCTTCTAGCCCGTGACGTTTACGGGCCCGTGATCGTCGCAGTGCCCGCCATGCGCGTGGTGAAGGTGCCCGTCGACCACGTAGTCGGTGTGGTCGCCGTGCGCGATCGCCTCGTGGCCGCATGAGGCGCCGTGGACATGGTCCTTCGCGTGGCTGCACGAGCCGTGCGACGGCGTGCAGTCGGCCGGGTTCTTACCGCCGACGGCGATGACGTGCTCGTCGACGTGGTCGCCGTGCGCGTGATGCAGGTGGCCGTCGTGGAGGAAGTCCTGGTGGCCTTCGTGCTCGACCTGCTTGTGGCCGCAGTTCGGGCCGTGCTGGTGGTCGTGGTCATCGTGGATCTCGTGCGTGCTCATCGTCGTCTCCTGTTCTGGGTCAGTCGTCGTGTTTGTGGTCGTGCGCGTGCCCCTCGGCTGCGTGCTCGATCGCGCTCTGGATGAGGTCGCTGACGTGCGCGTCAGCAAGCGAATAGAAGATGTGCTTCCCGGCGCGTCGCCGAGCGACGATGCGCTCGGACCGCAAGAGGCGGAGCTGCTGCGAGACCGTCGAGAGCCCGACACCTGCGGCGTCCGCGAGCTCCGTCACGCACCACTCGCCGTCGCAGAGGCGATAGAGCAGCTTGAGCCTCGAGAGGTCGCCGGCCGCCCGGAAGATCGCCGCAGCTCGATCGAGCTGATCGTCGCTGACGGTCGTCTGGCGTGCCCGCCGCGCATGCTCCTCCGGCCCGCACTGGCCTTCGGCGCGTCCCTCGGCGACCGGCTTGGACGGAGCGGTCGCGCTCGCGCTCGCGGCGGCCGCGCTGGCCACCTTGGCGACGTCGGCCGCAGAGGCCTTCAGCGAGCCGTTGGTCTTCGAGGAGGAGGGAGGGCGGGACATCACTTCACCGATTGATGAATTGTTATAGTGTACGGGCTGCCCGGGTCAAGGATCTCCGGGGCCGAGTCACCGACAAAAAAAACACGGGAAATCCCCGTAGCTCCAGCATTAACGCCCCCGCCGGCCGCTTCCGCAAGCCCGGCGCCGGCCAGCATCGATTCGACCGGATCGATGCACTAGCCTCGCCCCGATGTCCCCGACCCTCGCGCGCGCCGTGCGCCCTCTCGAAGATGCGTGGCAGGAGGTGATCGACGCCGTCCTCAAACGTCGTGGCGCGCCCTCGACGAAGGACGTGCAGAAGCTCGCGCCGCGCCTCGTCGAGCTCTCGCATGCGTACAACGCGGGTCTCGCCGGCGACGCCGCGCGCGTTCGCGTCCCGCTCGATGCCCGCATCGCGTTCTCGTTCGCGCGCGACGTCCCGAAGGGCGCCGGCGCCGTGCGCGAGCTCATCGGCACCGGCGCGCTCGCGGCATCGGCGGATCGCGTCGTTCGCATCGTCGACCTCGGCGCAGGGCTCGGGGCGATGACCTGGGGCATCGCACGCGCGCTCGCGGCGGGGTCGGCGGCGCCACCGCGCATCGAGGCGCTCCTCGTCGACGAGGACGGCGACGCGCTCGCGGCCGCCGAGTCGATCGCACGCGAGGTGACGGCGCATCCGGACCTGAACGCACCCGCCATCCGGATGCAGACGCGCAAGGAGCGCATCGCCCCGGGAATGAAGCTCCCCGAGGCCGACGTCGTCGTCCTCGGTCAGGTGCTGAGCGAGCTCGACGTCGCGATGGACCCCAGGGAGCGCGCCTCGAAGCACGCCGCGCTCGTCTCGGATCTCCTCGCGCGCGTGGTCGCGCCTGACGGCGCCCTGGTCATCGTCGAGCCCGCGCTCAGGGAGCGCACCCGGCATCTCCATGCCGTGCGCGACGTCCTCGTCGCCGCGGGCACGACCGTGTTCGCGCCGTGCCTGCATGCGTCGGGATGTCCGGTGCTCGCGACCGACGGAGACTGGTGCCACGAGGACCTGCCGGTCGATCTCCCGGCCTGGGTCGTTCCGCTCGCGCGCGCCGCCGGCCTTCGCTGGCAGCGGGTCACGTTCAGCCACCTCGTCCTGCGGAGGGACGATCGGCGCCTCGTCGACGAGCTCACGCGTACCGGGCCGCGCGTGCACCTGCGCGTCATCTCCGAGCTGATGCGAACCAAGGGAAAAGCAGAGGTCTTCGCGTGCACGGCGGAGGGCGCGCGCCTGCGTCTCCGGCGCCTCGATCGCGACGCGAGCGACACCGGGCCGGGCGCCGCTGCGACGACGGCGTGGTCGGCGCTCGGTCGCGGCGACGTCGTCACGCTGACGCAAGCAGACCAAACAGAAGGACGCGACGCAGCCGCTACCCGCGGTCCGATCGACGAACGGGGCCGCGTCTCGGGCACGGCCCAGATTGACGTCTGGCCGATCAGGAAGTAGCTGGTGCGACCGGAGACGGACGAGGGAGCCACGCGACTGCGCGTGGTGATCTCACGGGGGGGCGCTTCCGTCGGAGGCCGCCAAATGCAGGGGCTCTATGCCATCGTCGACACCAAGCTGCTCGCGGCACGTGGGACCGATCCCATTGCCTACGCGCGCGCACTGCTCGAGGTGCGGCCCGCCGCACTACAGCTGCGCGCGAAGGACGTGGGCGCACGCGAGATGCTCGCCATGCTTCGCGCGCTCGGCTCGATCTGCCGTCAAATGGGGGTTCCGCTCGTCACGAACGACCGCGCCGATCTCGCCGCCCTCGCCGGCTGCGAGGCCGTGCACATCGGACAGGAGGATCTTCCGTACGAGCTCGTCCACCGCATCGCTCCGCAGCTCTCGGTCGGGATCTCGACGCACAACCTCGCGCAGCTCGAGAAGGCCCTCGCCTTCAAGCCTCGCTACGTGGCCTACGGGCCCGTGTTCGAGACCACGACCAAGATGAACGCGGATCCCGTCGTCGGTCTCGAGGGGTTGCGGCAGGCCTCGCGCGTGGCGCGCGCCGCCGGCATTCCGATCGTGGCGATCGGCGGCATCACCCTCGCGCGCGTCCACGAGCTCGTCGAGCTCGCCGACGCCTGCGCGGTCATCGGCGATCTCTATCTGCCCGGCGCTTCGCTCGCCGACGTCACAGAGCGCGCACGCGCGTTCCAGGTCGCGTTCGGCGGCCCTCATCGCGTCGCCGAGGCTCGTCCGTGAGCCTCCTCCTCGCTGGCCTGATCGTCGCAGGAACCAGCGGGGCAGTCGCAATCGGTCGCTGGCTGTCGCGCCGGCGCGAGAATTCGAACGAGCCGAAACCCGATGTGCCGGACGCGGCGAACGCGCCGGACGCGGGCGAGGCGAACGACGAGCAAGACAAGAAGGACGAGAAGGACGACGCCGCAACCCCGAAGAAGGCCGGTGGCGCCGCGCCGAAGCCTCCCAAGCGCCGCGTCGAGGGCCCGCACGCCCATCTCGAAGGCTTTCCGTGTCAGCTCGGCGACGTCGTCATGCGCCTCACCGGCGAGGAGGCATGGCTCGCCGGCGGCCTCGTCCTCTCCGAAGAAGCGCCGATCGCCGCGCTCTTCGTCGCGCCCGACGCCGGTCACGACTGCGCGATCTACGTGAGGCCGCAGCCGCGCGAAGCGGTCTTCTGGATGGAGCCGCTCGATCCGGGAGCGATCCTCGTCGGAGGCGAGCCGCCGAGCTCGGTCGAGCACCGTGGCATCCGCTTCGATCGCGTGCGCCGCCTCCCGCTCCGCCCGCGTCGTATCGGCGTGGGAGCGCCCGACGTCGGCGACGCGGTCGTGCTCGCGGAGTACTCCTCGGCGGGCGCCGAGCGCCTGCTCGTGATGCGCAGCGCGTCGGGCACGTCGCACGCGTACCGCGGCGAAGAGCTCGAGGTGTCCTCGTACGAGGTCATCGCGTCTGGCAAGTCGACGCTCGACGAGTAACGGGACGAGACGAGAAGTCCGAGAAAAGCGCGAAAGCGCAAAGGGGGTTGTTTGTTCGAGAGAAGCGTTCTGCAGGCGCGTGTCTCGAACAAACCCCTCTGCGCTTTCGCGCTTTTCTCAGGCTTCTCGGCTCTCTAGCTCACAGTGCGCGCATGCGCGACAGCATCGCCTCGACGACGAGCTGAGGCGCATTGTTGCCGTCGAGGTGCTCGAGCGCGCTGAGCGCGAGGTGCCCGCGCATCGCGAGCGCCTCCGCCTCGACGCGATTCGCGCGCGCTGCGTCCGATGCACGCACCGCGAGCGCGCTCGCGAGCGCGGCGATGCGTGCGCGAAGGAGGTCCTTCTCCTTCTTCGCGTCCTCGGCGAGCGCGAGGAGCGGCTCGAGGCCGGGCGCGGCGACCGCCTCGAGCGCGCGCGTGACGAACCGATCGCGCGCCTCGCTCTCCTCGGGATCGGCGAGGTGCTCTCCCGCCTCGACGCTCCCGCCCGCGAGCCGCGCGACCTCGCGTGCGCGCTCCGGCTCGACGCCGCGGCTCTCGAGGATCGAGGCGACGACGTCGTCGGGCAGGGGAGCGAAGCGGATCCGCATCGTGCGCGACAGGATCGTCGGCAGCAGCGCGTCGGGCTGCGACGTGAGCAAGATGAAGTGCGTGCGTGCGCCGGGCTCTTCGAGCGTCTTCAGGAGCGCGTTCGCGGCCGACACCGACAGCTCCTCCGCGCGCCGGACCACGAAGACCTTCGCGCGGCCCTCGTGCGGCGCATACGCCGCGCGCGACAGCACGAGCGTGCGGATCTGATCGATCGAGATGTCCTGCGTCTCCGGCGTGCGCCGGCCGATCGTCTGCGGCGCATAGAGACCGCGCTCGATGACGACGACGTCCGGATGGACGGGCCGGCGCTCCTCGTCGCGAGGCACGGCGCGGAGGCACGACGAGCACGTCCCGCACGCGAGGAAGCTCGGCGGCGCGCCGCCTCCGAACAGACCGCCTTCCTCGACGCCGCGCTTCTCGCAGACGAGCGCCTGCGCGAGACCGAAGGCCGCGAGCTCCTTGCCGACGCCGTCCGGGCCCGCGAACAGATACGCGTGGTGCACGCGCCCCGTCTCGAGGGCGCGCTCGATCGTGCGACGCGCCGTGTCCTGCGCACGTACCTGGGAGAGGAGGACCTCGGACATCGCCCGTGAGTTAGGAGCGCGACGCCGTCGCGTCAACGGAGCGCGCCCTGCGCGTCGCCGTGATCGGCTTCACGAAGAGCGAAAGCGCGCGACCGAGCGCGATCGCGACGATCGCCGCGAGCCCGCCGACGAAGGGACGTGCCTTGAACACGACGATCCCGACCGCGAGCGTCGCCAGGTATCCGACGCCGACGAGAGCGAGCAGCCCGGAGCTGAGCGAGCTCGCGTCCTCTTCCTGGGCGCGCCCGCAGCCCTCGCAGCACGAAGCGGCCGCGCTCGACGCCGTGCCCCGGGACTCGAGCTCGTACGTCGCGCAGTCGTCGCAGAGGTTCTTCGCGCAGACGGCGCACGGGCCGCGTGCCTCGATGTCGGGGTGAGCCGTGCACTGCATGGGCCGCGAGTGTATCCCAAGTGTATCGTGGTGACCCGATGCTGCTCGACCCCGTCCGGCTGACCGAGCACGTCCATGGACACCTCGGGTGGCTCGCGGCGGCGATCCTCCTCCATCCGGCGATCGTCCTGCGCAGCCGGACGCGTCGCGCACACTGGGCCGTGGGGCTCGCGACGGGCTTCGTCACGGTCGCGTCTGCGCTCGGCGTGTGGCTCTACGTGGCGTATCGCGAGCGCCTGAAGCAAGGCATCTTCCTGCATGCGCCGTCCGTCGGCCTCCTCTTCGAGCGGAAGGAGCACCTCGCGTTCGGCGCGGTCGTCCTCGCGTGGGCGGGCGCCGCGGCCTACGTCGCGGCGGAGCGCGCGCCGGGAGAGGCACGCGAGAGCCTTCGCACGATCGCGTTCCGCGCGTTCTGCGCGTCGGCGGCGCTCTCGATCCTCGTCGCCGTCCTCGGCACGATCGTGGCGGCGTACCGGAGTTTTTAGCGCGTTCGCTGTGTCCGCCGTCCCACGCGCGCGCGTGAGGCGAGCCACGCCGATTCGCACGAATCCCACGGATCCCGCGGTGCCTGCGCTGGCTCACACGTTGCAGCCCATCGGCGTCATGAACCTGCCCAAGCTTGCCTCGATGGTCGTCACCGGAATCGCTCTCGTCTCGTTCTCGGGGTCCGCGCTCGCCGACGCGAAGCCGCTGGAGGTGAAGCGCCTCGTCTTCGCGCGCGGCATCGACGGCCACGAGCCGCAAGAGGTCGGCACGACGTTCTCGACGAAGGACGATCGCGTCTACGCGTTCGTCGAGCTCTCGAACGCCGGCGCCGACGACAACATCGACGTCGTGTTCCAGCCGCCGAGCGGCGGGTCGTTCGCGGTGCCGCTGAAGGTGAGCGGAAAGGCCGCGCGCTTCCGCACGTGGGCCTTCACGCGCAAGACGCAAGAGGCCGGCGAATGGACGGTCATCGTCCGCGACAGCGGCAACAAGGTCCTGTCGCGTCAGTCATTCACCGTCACCAAGTGACGGGCGCGGTCACGTTCCGGTGAACGCCGGCTTCCGCTTCTCGAGGAACGCCTTCATGCCCTCGGCGCGATCCTTCGTGCCGAACAGCATCGCGAACGACTGCGTCTCGAGCGCGTTGGCCACGTCGAGCGGCACGTCCGCGCCGCTGAAGAGCACGCGCTTGCACTGCGCGACGGCGAGGCGCCCTTTCGAAGCGATCTTCGCGGCCTGCTCGCGCACCTTCGTCAGCAGCTCGGCATGCGGCACGACCGCATTCACGAGCCCGATCCTCCGGGCCTCTTCGGCATCCACCGTGTCGCCCGTGTAACAGAGCTCGCGTGCACGACCGATGCCGACGCGCCGCGCGAGGCGCTGCGTGCCGCCGAATCCCGGCATGACGCCGAGGTTGACCTCGGGCTGACCGAGCTTCGCTTTGTCGCTCGCGTAGAGGAAGTCGCATGCGAGCGCGATCTCGCATCCGCCGCCCAGCGCGAAGCCGTTGATCGCGCCGATGACGGGGAACGGCGCCTTCTCGATGCGCGAGCACACGCGATGGCCCATCTCGGAGAACGCGCGGGCCTGCTCGGTCGTCATCTCGAGCATCGCGGCGATGTCGGCCCCGGCCGCGAAGGCCTTGTCGCCCGCGCCGGTGAGGATCGCACACGACACGGTCGCGTCCGCGGACAGCGTCGCGAGCGTCGCGTCGAGCTCGGCGAGGAGCTCCGCGTTCAGCGCGTTGAGCTTGTCGGGGCGATTGAGGGTGAGGACTGCGATCGCGGCGTCAGTCGAGCGGTCGCACAGGACGGTGTTCGTCATGCGCGCGGACTAACACGATCACCACGTCTCGACCACCGTCGCCCGATGGTGGTCCCACCCGAGCATCGCGTAGACCGACGCGAGCCGCTCCTTCACGCGCGCCATCTGCGCGTAGTCGCCGCCCGAGGTGCGCCCGACGGCGACGAGCATGCGCTCGGCGCCCTCGACGTCGCCCGCCGCGAGCGCCGCGTCCGCGTCGTCGAGCGTCCATGGCGTCGCATGGGCTTCGAAGAACCAGGGAGGAGGAATCGCGTTCGCGAGCGGCTGAGGGAAGTCGCGCGCGAGGCCGAGCTCGGCGACGATGATGCGCACCGCGTCGGGCGCGTAGGCGGTCGCGTTGTGCAGGACGCCCGCGAACCACACGTCGACGTCGTCGGCGAGCCAGCGTGCGTCGCCCGTCGCGCGGGACACGAGCACGACCGGCACGCGCTCGTTCTTCGCGCGCGGATGCGGATAGAAGTACGTCGCGATCGAATCGCCCTCGCGGTTCTCCGCGATGTCGAGCAGACACGGATCGCGCCCAGCGAGCATCGTCCAGCGTGCGCGCGGATCGCGGAGCGTGATGCCGAGCCTCTGCACGCGGGCAAACACCCCGCTGCGGGCCTCGAACGCGTCGGCCATGCGCGTGAGCACGTCCGAGCGCGCCTCGAGGAGCGCCAACATACCGAGAAGACCGTCGTGCGGCGTGGGCGCGCGGCGCTCGGTTCCGTCGCGCGGGGCAGGGACGATCTCCTCGCGTGCGCCGCTCGCGGCGCCGCGTGGATTGCGTGCAGGTTGCAACAAAACCTCGGCGTGACCTTCGAACGAGGTGTTCGAAGGCAGCGTCGCCTCGATGCTCGCCGCGAGCCGTCGCGGGTTCGCTTCGATCTGCGGAGCGTCGGTCCGCACGAGCCGTACGTCGACGTGCTTCGCCACGGTGAGCCGCACCGACGGCGTCTCGGGCCGGAACGCGATGCGCTCGACGGGCCCGTTCGGCGACCGTCGCGACTCGAGGACGAGCCCGTTGCTCCCGCGCGTGAGGAGGTGCGCAGCGCCGGGCACGGTCGTGCGCGAGACGAACGAGCCGGTCACGCGATCGAGCGTGGTGACGTGCGTGACGGAGCCGGCCTCGCGGCGCTCGACCGAGGCGACGTGCACGCCGCTCGACGTCGCGATCGGCGGGAGCGCATGCGAGCCGTCGACGTGATGCGTGTGCACGACCTGCCAGGTGCCGAGGTCGACTGCGAGCACGTCGCGCTGATCGGTCGCGAAGAAGAGCAGGTCGCCGGCGATCGTCCCGTGCGCGCCGACGTGCTGCATGGTCCCGCCGACGTGGATCTTCGTGTCGAAGGCGCCGGTCGCGAGATCGGCGAGCGCGATGTCGATTCCGTCTCCTCCGGCGGATGGAATGACCGACACGTGCCGCCCGTCGCGCTCACCCGCGAACGCGACCTGTTTCGGCGATGTGCGCTTCCAGAGCCGAGCCCCACTCGCATCGGCGTACGCGGCGATCTCGCGATCGTCGCGCACGACGAAGAACGCCCCGTGCCTCTCGACGCGCCATCCAATCCCGAACGGCGCGGGCTCGAGCCTCACCTCGCGCAGCACCTCGCCGGTCGCGCGATCGACCGCCACGAGCCGAGCCCCGGACTCGCGCATCCAGGCGACGGTGCCGTCGGTGGAGAAGGCGAAGAGGGGAGTGGAGACGGGGGCGAGGGGCAAGGAGGAGGGGAGTGTAGCGCCGGAGATTCGAGATAACAGGTGATGGAAATGGAAATGGAA
>JAQBQJ010000004.1 GCA_028287065.1 Labilithrix sp.
CGCCGCACTTCGGGCAGCGACGGAACGCGTGGCTCTCAGCGACGTCGGCGTACCAACGGGCTTTCATCGGCATTGTCTCGGCGCGCTGAGCCTCATGCCACACGGACCTCCAACCGGCGGGCAACGATTCCTGCACCAAGGACGATCGAAGCGCCCCGTTCTCGACACGCCGTCGGACGATTTTTTCGATTTCCACCTGTCGGGACGAGCTTGATGGACGTCAACCACTCCTGCAGGTCACGCGCGGTGCGATGCTGGCGCCACCACGTGTCGCGTGAGAGGCACGATGCTGCGCGGGATCGCGCGGTCAACGAGCTGGGGTGGCACGTGCTGCGGCTTCCGGACCATGACGTCTTCGCTGACCTCGATGCCGTCGTCGCGCGCATTGCCGACACCGTACGGCGACTGGCGCTCGCAACGCCGTGACCCGCGGGCGGGCCACGCCTAAGATCGTGGCCGATGCCAAGGCCGCGCTCTCGTTCTTCGGCCCTTCGACCGCGACACCGGCCTCGCCCGCTGGAAGGCCAAGCTCGCGACGATGACGGCGAGGGGCTTCACGGGGCCGGTGTTCGGTGGGTGTGGTGGCCAGACCGGGCGGTGACGGTCGGGATCCTTCGTCAATGATCCCAACTACCGCCATGCCGAGACGGCCGCCAAGCACTCGTCCGCGAGTGGAATCAGATCGACAGCGGCAACTCCCGTATCCCGCCACACGGTGACAAGCTGGTGGAGTCTGCGGACGCGATGAAGATCCTCCTCGCTCGGTCGGAACGATGCCTCCACCGTCTTCGAGTCGATGAAGGCGCAGAGCGCTTGTTCCATACCATCCAGTCCGTCGGCGACCTCGCTCGGCGCCATCGCCCTTGACGGAGGTGCCTCCGGTCGTGGGCTTACGTTCGCGATCAACCCCCAAATGGCGTTCACGCCGTCGGATATGCCTTCCGCGATTGCGCGGGCGTCCATCGTTATTCCTCTCCACACGAGTTCTTCTTGCCGCCGCCCTTGTCGCAAAGAGCGAAGCCTCCCGGACGGAAGAAGGTGCAAACGTCCCCGTTGTCGTAGCGATATGAGCATGTATTCGTCGGCCAGCCTCCCTTACAGCCAACCAAGCCGCCCGGACCGTGAGGTCCGTGGGGGTGCGGGGCTGTCGCCTGACAGGTGGCGCCGAGTGCATGACACTGCATCGAGCACTCCAGCGGTCCAACGCCAGGTGGACACGAATGGCGCACGTCGTGACCGGAGGGGTCGTTGTTCTTGGGAGGGCTCTGCTCGGCCCATCCCCACAGCGTGCTCTTCACGTCGTGAAAGCCAAACTCATCCACGCTCAGGAATACCCCGAACTCAGGCGACCACTGCCGTGCCCGCACGTCGTAGGTCCCACCGGCGACCGGCGAGTACCACCGCGCCTTCCAGCGGAGCGGCTGAGTGATGCTCGACGTGTCGTCGAGCGTCTGCCCGAATGCCGAATAGCGGTATCCGCCGAGACTCGCGCCGCCGCTCGCACGTAGCGCGCGCACGTTCCCCGCGAGGTCGATCTCGTAATACGCAGTCGTGCTCGTCGCCGCGACGTTGATCCGAAGCGGATGATCGATGCCATCGAAGAGGTATCCCTCCTTGACGGCGCCAGTCGGCCCAAGCGTCGCGACGCGGTCGAGGCCCTCGAAGACATAGACCTCGGCGGCGCCGCCTTGCGTCTTCGACGTGCGGCGCAAGTTGCTGTCGATGCCGTAGAGCTCGGCCGCCGCAGGAATGGGATCCTGCGCTTGTCGCAAGAATCCCTGCCCGCTCCACGTGAAGCTCGTTCCGCGGAGCGACGTCACGCGGCCGACCGGATCGAGCGTCACCGGCTGCCCGCCCGCTGTCGCCGGTACTGCCGCATCGGCGTTGCCGTTGCCGTCGAGCCTCGGTCGCTGATGCGCGAGCGCAACGCCCGCATTCACCTTCAACGCGCCCAGGCTGTTGTACTCGTAGTCCTCCACCGTCGTGACGCCGCTCGCCACGCGCGTGACCTTCTTCAGGCGGTCGAGCGCGTCGTACTCGAAGGTGTCCGTCCCGTCCGGGTCGACCATCTGCACGGGATTACCGACCGCGTCGTACTGCGCCGTGTAGCAGCGCGTCGTCTGACCCGAATACTCGTAGCAGCGCGACGTGATGCGGCCGAGATCGTCATAGACTTGCGTGCGCGTATGCCCGTCCGGATACGCGAGCGAGCTGGGGCGTCCCATGACGTCGTAGCCGTACGTGTACGTGCCTTCGCCGCTCACCACCTGCGTAAGCATGAGGCCTCGCGCGTCGTAGGTGAAGTCGTGCGTGCCGTCCGGGTTCACGATTTGCTTGATGCGACCGTCTGGCCAGTAGGCGTAGGTCGACGAGACGTCGCCGCCGCTGAAACCCGTGACGATGAAACGGCGCCGGAGCAAGGTCGGACGGCCGCCCGCGTCGCGCGTGAAGAACTCGAGCACCTCGGGCTCGCCGCCACCCCAGAAGCCGTTCGTCGTCATCACGTCGAACTCGAAGTTGCGGTCGAGGCGGCCGCTGCCGTCGTTCGTGCCGAGCAGATGGGCGAGCGGGCGCGCGGTCGCGTTCTCGTAGACCGTGTCCTCGAGCGAATACGTGCCCGTCGCCGAGCCTGTCGTCGTCGCGAACCCGAGCCCTACGCGGTCGCGCCTGCCCGTTCGCCGGTTCCCCGTGTCGAAGACGTGCGCATATCCGAGCTGGAACGTCGCGTCGCGATAGAGGCTTATGGCCGGCGACGCGCCGGCCGGTTGATAGGCATTGTGGCCTATCTGGTAATCGCCATCGCGCAGCGTACCGGTGAGCGACGTTGCAGCCGCGGTCGCGTCGCCGCTGCCCGCCATCAACGTCGGGCCCGTCCACGCGCCGCTCGCCGGGACGGAATACGCATGGGCATGGCGGCGGCCGAGCGTGTCGACCATCGCGAGCACGCGACCCAGCTGGTCGTGCGACCACGTTGTGTCTCGCGCGAGCTTGTCCGTCACCTTCTTCAGCTCGCCCGTCGTCTCGTACGCGTAGCTCTCCGTGAATTCGTGCGGGTCGGTCACGGACGCGAGGCGGTCGTCGCCGTCGTACGCCATCGTCCACTCGACGCCCGCGGGCAGGTCGGGGGTGTGGATGCTCGTGACGAGATCGGCCTGCGAGCAGCCGCAGCCCGCGTGCGTGTAGCCGTAGGTCGTGGTGTTGTTCAGCGCGTCGCGCGTCTCGGTGACGCGATTTCGTGCATCGTACGCGGCATAGGTCGTCGCCGTGCCGTCGCTCGTGCTTGTGACGTTGCCGTACGCGTCGCGCGTGTAGGTCATCGAACGTCCGAGCGTATCGGTCCATCCAGTCTCGTCGAGCGAGCCTGGCAGCTCCGCATACGTGTACGTCCGCGTGACGCCGTGCTCGACCATCGTGAGCGGCAGGCCGTCGGGCCGGTACGTCCAGCGGCGCTCTCTGCCGGTTGCGCTGAAGTTGACTTCAAAGTCGTAGGTGCGCGTCACGTGCCCGGCCGTGTCACGCTCGATTCGGTCCACCACGCTCGAGGGGCCCGTGAGACTCTCGAGTAGCCAGCCATTCGCATCGTAGAGCCACCGGGCGCTGTCGCCGCCCTGGCTTCCTGGCGAGCCGACGCGAAGCTCGCGGATCGTGCGGCCATGCGCGTCGAATGTCTTGGTGGTGCCGAGGAGAATGCCGGTCACGGAGCGACTCTCGACGAGGAGGTACTTGTTCTTCCG
>JAQBQJ010000013.1 GCA_028287065.1 Labilithrix sp.
ACGAGCGCGCGCGCGGATGCGGGCGCGGGCGGTGCGGCGCGTGGCTCCGCGGGCACCGGCGCAATGGGGCGCGGGCGATCCGGTAGCGGCCCGAGCTCCGCGATGAACGAAGGCGTCTCGACGACGCTCGCGGCCTTGGCCGAGCCGCTGCCTGCGTTCGGCAGCGCCATGTGCGGCGTGCGCGCGGCGAGCTGCGCGCGCCGGGCAATCGTGGCGTCGGACAGGTTCTGCGTGACCCACGTCGCGACGTCGGTGACGTAACCCTCTTCCATGATCGCCGCTTCGAGCGCGGTCTGCATCGCGAGCGCGCTCTGGTAGCGATTGCCGGGATCGCGATCGAGCGCGCGCTCGACGATCGCGGCGATGAGCGGCGGCACGCCGTCGGGAAGCGGATCCGGTGGCGTACCGGAGACGAGCTTGTGGATGGTCGCGGCGTCGTTGCCGCCGTCGAACGGGGGATACCCGGCGAGCATCCGATAGAGCGTCGCGCCTGCCGCGAACACGTCCGTGTAGGGGCCGAGCGGCTCGCGCACCACCTGCTCCGGCGCCATGTAATGGAGCTTGCCCTTCAGCGCGCCCGCCTCGGTGTCGCGGGACGCGCGGTCCTTCGCGAGCGCGATGCCGAAGTCGATGAGCTTCAGATCGCCGCGAACGCTGACGAGGAGGTTCTGCGGAGACACGTCTCGATGAACGACGCCGCGCGTGTTGCCGCTTTCGTCCTTCAAGCCGTGCGCGGCATGGAGGCCCGCGCACGTGTCCGCGATGATGCGCAGCGCGACGCCGGGCGGGACGAGCACGGCCGCATTCGCTCGACGCGACGCCGCCGTCATCAGCGCGCCGAGCGACTCGCCGTCCACGTACTCCATGACGAGGTAGAGCATCCCGTCGTACTCGCCGAGGTCGAACACCTGCGCGACGTTCGGATGCTCGATCGCCGAAGCGATCCGCGCCTCGTCGAGGAACATGCTCCGAAACGTCGGATCGTCGGAGAAGCGCGGGTGGATGCACTTGAACGCGAACAGCTTTTCGAAGCCGTGCTTGCCCTTCTGGCGGGCGACCCAGACGTGCGCCATCCCGCCCTCACCGATGGGGGAGACGAGCTCGTAGCGGTCGACCAGCGTGCCGGGCGTGAGCACTCCGCCGAGTATAGACCGCGCACCCTCGGACAACTCACGTTCGGAGGTGCCGGTCGTGGTATTTTCATGCCGCATGAGGCCGGTCGTCGTCACTACGCGCGTCTCGATGGCCTCGGCGCCGGCGGGCGTCTGGCCGCTCATCACCGATACGGACCGCACGAACCGCCTCTTGCTCGGCAAGCCGGCCGTGTACAAGCCGATCGAGAAGGGCACGAAGAGCAGCGCACGGTTCGTCGCCGAGACGAGCGCCGCGGGCTTCTCGATGTCCTACGAAGAGGCGCCGTTCGAGTGGACGCTCAACAAGTCGTTCAGCGTCTACCGCAAGATGCGGAGCGGTGTGCTCCAGGCGTACACGTTCGGGATCACCCTCGAGGCGACGCCGAACGGCGGCACCGACGCCACGGTCCGCCTCGAGCTCGTGCCGCGGCACTGGCTACTCCGTCCGGTCATCGAGCTCCAGGCCAAGCGCGTCGTGGCGGACATCGCGCATCTCGCCGATCAGATCGACGCGCACCTCCGCGACAGCGCGCCGAGCCCGTTCCTCAAGCCGACCTCGCCCGCGAACGAGGAGCGTCTCGCGTACGCGACCCGCGAGCTCGGGAAGCGTGAGCTCGATCCCAAGGTCGTCGCGATGATCATGGAGCTCATTCGCTCCGGACCCGACGCCGATCTCGTACGCATCCGGCCCTTCGAGCTCGCAGAGCACCACGGGCTCGATCAGCGGGAGACGTTGCGCACGCTGCTCCACGCGGTGACGGTCGGCGTCGTCGAGCTGCGCTGGGCGCTCGTTTGTCCGAGCTGTCGCACCGCCAACGATCAGGTCTCGTCGCTCTCCGAGATCGGCGACGCCGGTCACTGTCAGCTCTGTGACATCAGCTACGGCATCGAGCTCGATCGCGCCGTCGAGGCAACGTTCCGCCCGCATCCGAGCGTGCGCGAGGTGCGCGACGCGATGTTCTGCATCGGCGGCCCCTGGCGAACACCGCACGTGCTCGTGCAGGCGAACCTCGAGCCGGACGCGAAGCGTGCGCTCGAGGCTCCCGGCGAGATCGGGCGCTACCGCATCTTCGGTCGCGGCGGGGCCGTCGCGTCGCTCGAGGTGCAGGCCGATGCACCGAAGGACGTGTCCGCGACGCTCGACGACGATTCCGTCACGCCCGGCGAGCTCCACGTCGCGCCCGGGGGCATCGTGAACGTGCACAACGCGACGAACGAGCCGCTGCACGTGAAGATCGAGCGCCTCGGCTACGCGACGCTCGCGGCGACCGCGCACATCGTGACGACGATGAGCGAGTTCCGCCGGCTCTTCTCCAAGGAGCTCTTGAAGCCGAGCTCGCCGCTGAAGGTCGGGCACTGCGCGATCCTCTTCAGCGATCTGACCGGCTCGACCGCGCTCTATACGAAGGCGGGCGACGCCGCTGCGTTCCGCCTCGTCGACGACCACTTCGACGTGCTGCGAAAGGCCATCGACGAAGCGGGCGGCGCCGTCGTGAAGACGATGGGCGACGCGATCATGGCCGCGTTCCTCGAGCCGCAGGGCTGCTTGCGGGCGGCGATCGCCTGCCTCCGCGGCTTCGAGGTGTTCCGGAAGACCCACCCGAACGGCGCCGACACCGGGCTGAAGCTCGGGCTGTATGCCGGGCCGTGCTACGTCGTCACGGCGAACGACACCATCGATTACTTCGGACAGACCGTGAACTGCGCGGCGCGCGTACAGCACCTCGCCGAGAGCGGCGAGATCGTCCTCGAGGAGGACGTCTACGACGAGCTGCCGGAGGCCGATCGCGCGCAGCTCCGCGTCGTCGAGAAGGTGAGCGCGAAGGTGAAGGGCGTCGAGCAGCCGCTGCGCCTCGTGCGGACGCGCCTCGTCGAGGACAGGTCGGCCTCTCAGAGGAACGTCGCGTAGCCGCCCGTGAGCGTGATCCCGACGGTCACGCCGAGCGTGCCGGGGAACGAAGGCTGCGCCGCGCTCGGGTTCGCCGCGCCCACGTAGAAGCGCAGCTCCGGCGAGACCGCGTAGAGCGGATGCGAGCCGTATCCGTCCGAGAGCGCGATCGCGAACGCCTCGAGCTCCATGCCGAGGAACGCGAGCGAGCCCTCACGCAGCACCTCGTGCGCGCGGATGCCGTTGAAGAACAGCACGCGACCTGCGCGATGCATGCTCACGAGATCGAGCGGCAGCGTGTACGTCGTGAGCGCCTCCCAGACGACGGGCCAGCGCAGCTCCTGATCGAGCATGGTCAGGCGCGCGCCTCCGCCGGAATCGCCGCGCGTGTCGATGTGCAGCGTCTCGGAGATGCCGACGTTGAATTCGGCGATCGATCGCGCGCGACGGCCGGGAAGCAGGCTGCCCCAACGATACGAGAGGCCGGCCGAGGCGCCGACGCCCGGACCGAAGAAGTCGACCGGCGAAGACGGCGGCACGAGCACCATCGCGCCGCTCGCGACGAACACCTGCACCGCCCAGCCGTGATCGAGGTGTCCGAGCGGATCCTGCTTCGCCGTGTCGGACTGCGCTGCGGGCATCTGCGCGAGCGTCGGGAGGAGGAGCGTGGTGCCCGGGTTCGCGTCCGCGGCGCCGGCGTCTGCCGCGTCGTCATCGGGCGCGCCTTCGCTCGTGATGTGCGGAGCGGCGCGCGCCGCGGCGATGACCGACGCCGGAACGGCCCCCGCGATGCGCGTGACGTCGACCCCTGCCGCCGGCGAGAGCGGCATGTCGCGCAGCTTCGCGACCGATGCCGTCGCGTTGCGCACGAGGCGCATCGCGTGCTTCGGTCCTGCGGGCAACGAGCGACGCATGTCGGGGTCGACCGTCCACCACGGCGTCGGATCGAGCTTCGTCGCCAGCGTGACGAGCGCGAGCTCTCCGAGGCCGTCGGCGTAGCGCTGCACGCGCTCCGGATCGAGCGCCGTCGCGAACGCGAGCTCCGCGCGCGAGAGCGCCGCAGCGACGTGCAGGCGATCGGCCGCGTCGGAGGTGAGGCCCAGGTAGCCGTCACCCGTCGTGGTCCAGCACGGCGGAAGCCCGGCGAGCTCGAGGGTGCCGGTCGCGAGCGACGAGCACGGCTCGCGGCTCATCGCGCGTGTGACGAGCAGGCCTTCGGTGTTGAAGGCGTCGTGCCGCAGTCGAACGGCATCGCGACCGCGCGCCCACGATGCGTCGCTCATCACGAGATGGCCCGACGCGAAGCCGTCCTCGAGGAAGTGAATGGCGAACGCGTGCTCGAGCAGCGCGTCGACGCGCTTGCCCGACGCCGCGAGGATGAGCGAGCGGAGGTGATGGAACACGAACCGACCGAGGAGGTCGTCGATGCGACCCTGCACGGCGAGATCGCGCAGGACGTCGTCGAAGCTCCGTCCCACGTCGCGGAAGTGGACGCGCGTGGCGCGTGCGCGCGTCACGTATCCGGAGTCGATGAAGTACAGCGCGACGTCGAGATCGTGCACGAACGACATGCGATCGAGCGACGACTGACCGCGCAGCGTGTTCGTGCGGAACCTGCGCCACTCGTAGGCGACCGTCGAGACGAGCTCGATCCCCTTGTTCGTGGTGAGGACCGTACGCAGCTCGTCGATGTCGGACGCGTGATCGCCGGCGAGCCCGGGCAGCGCCACGTACGGGATGCACGCGACGCTCGCGGGCGTGCGGATCATCGCGGTCGCGAGCGGCGAGTCGCGCAGGACCTCTTCGAGGGAGAGATCGGAGCGGTCGCACAGGACCAGGCCCTCACGGCGTGCGGCGGCGACGGTATCGCCGATGATCGCGCGGATCTCGGGCGCCAGCGCGGCATGGCCGTCGCCCATGAGCACCACGTGCTCGGGGAAATACCAGGCGCTCGCGCGCGACGACGCGAAGAGCGAGACGAGGGTCACAGCGAACGCAAGCAGGCGTCGCCACATCGGGGGCGACGTTAGCACGAGCGCGTGCGCGCGCGGTTCAGTGTCCGTCGATGACGTCGAGGAACAGGTTCGCGATCTGCTCGTGGCCCTTCGGCGTCGGGTGGATGCACGTGAGATCGAACCAGAGCTCGCTGCCCGGGCCGCGGTAGCACTGGAGCGACGCGTCGTTGCGCTTGTAGCCGTGCCCGCAGAAGTGCTCGAGCAGGAAGATCATGTCGGTCTTCGTGGCGGTCGCGACCTCCATGAAGCGCTCCTGGAAGTGCACGATGGCGGGCGCGCCCGCCGGCCAGCTGCCGCTCATGCCGGCGACGCTGGCCGCGGGGCAGCTCGCGAGGTCGCCGGACGTGTCCGTGTACTCGTAGACGTTCGCGAACACGACGTAGACGCCCTTCGGGAAACGCCCGGGCGCCTGCAGCCAGTCGACGGCGGCGCGCAGCCGATCGCCGGCAGCGTCGGCGGCGACCATGGCATCGGCGGTGGAGAGCTTGTTCTTCGCCCAGTACGCGATGTCGTTGCCGCCCATCGTCATGACGACGAGCGTTCGCTTCGGCTCGGTCGCGGGAAAGCATTTCGTGAGCTGGTTCTTGTTGGCGAGGAAGTCCTCGGTGTCCGCGCCCCACGCCGAGCAGTCGGCGACGGCGACGTTTCCGAAGCGCTTCTTCACGCCCTCGTACACGCGGTCTCGATAGATCTCGCCCGGCAACGTGGGCGGCGTGCCGGTCGTGACCGAGTCGCCGAGGAAGACGACCTTCTCGACGCCGGTGATCGACTGGTGATGCGTGCCCGCGCAGCTCTTGGCGACGGTGGGCTTCAGCTTGTCGTAGTCGGGGCCGGCGATCGCGCCCTTCAGGTTCGCGAAGCACGACGACGCGCTGGGCGGCGTCATGACCGGCGCCGGATCGCTGGTGGGCGCGGGCGTCGAGCTACTAGAGGAGGGAGGCGCTGCGGGCGGCGCCGGCTCCGGTGTCGTGCCCGTCGAGGGCGCCGAGGGCGCGGGCTCAGCGACGGTCGGATCCTCGCTCGAGCCGCCGCACGCCACGGCAACGGTGATCGCGAGACCGGTGAGCAGGTGGTTCAGGCGCATGCCCGCCAGTTGACCGCCTGGCGCGGTCGCCGACAATGAAGACACGCCTGTCTCTTTGGTGCGGGACGCGAAGGAGACTCAGGCCGGATCGGCGCGGAGTCGCAGGGCCGCCTTCGTCGCTGGCTCGGCGCGCGCATCGAGATCGCGCCACCACGGATCGATCGCTTCGACGCGCGAGGGCTCGAAGGGACGACCGAGCCGCGGCGTCACGAGCTGCACGCGCGCCTCGGCGGCTCCGGTCGCGAGCGTCTCGATCGGCTGATCCCACGGATGCAGCCCGAGATCGAACGTGCCCCAGTGGACGGGGAAGAGCGCGCCGCCGCCGAGCATGCGATGCGCGACGAGCGCGTTCTCCGGCCCGAGATGGATCTCGCCCCACGCCGGGTGATACGCGCCGACCTCGAGCATGACGAGGTGGAACGGCCCGCAGCGTTCGCGGATCGTTTCGAATTCGGGCGTGAGCCCGGTGTCGCCGCTGAAGAACACGCGATGGCTCTCGCCGCGCATCACCCACGACGACCATGCGGTGCGATTCGCGCCGGTGCCGCGCCCCGAGAAGTGACGCGCGGGCGTGGCGGTGAAGGAGAGGCGACCGCCGGGCATGGTCGCCTCTTCCCACCAATCGAGCTCGGTGATGCGCGACGGCGCGACACCCCATGTCTCGAGGTGCGCGCCGACGCCGAGCGACGTGTAGAAGGGCACGTTGCGACGCGCGAGCGTGGCGATGGTCGGATAGTCGAGGTGGTCGAAGTGATCGTGCGAGACGAGCACCGCGTCGAGCTCGGGGAGCTGCGAAGGCATGACGGGCGCGCGATGGAAGCGCTTCGGTCCGGCCCACGCGACGGGCGAAACGCGCTCGCCGAACACGGGATCGGTGAGGACGCGCACGCCGTCGATCTCGAGCAGCACGGTGGAGTGGCCGAGCCACGTCGCGCGAAGACCGGTCTCCGCGGGTCGCGTCCATGCGTCGAGCGGGCTCTCGACCGGCAGCACGACGTCGGGCACGCGACCGGGCCCGCCACGGACGAACTCGGAGATGATCCCGAACCGCTGCGCGAGCGTCTGCCCTTCGACGAGGGTCGACTTCAGCGGCGCGGTGTTGTGGAACTTCCCGTCACGGTAGCGGGGCGAAGCCTCGATACGCTCGCGCCTGAGCCCGGAGGGGCGTGCGCCGAGGACGCGTGGGTCGAACAAGGCCATCCGTCAGCTCTGATGCGCGGGGTGCTGGCGGCGTTGCCGAGCAGCGATTTCACACGGAAGCTCGGAAGCTCGGAACATTTTTCAAAGTTTCCGAGCTTCCGAGCTTCCGTGTAAAAAAAACTCGTCGGTCAGCCCGCCCACGTCGAGCCGACGCGCCGTCGCAGCGCCGTTGCCTCGGTGGTGAGCGCATAGCGGACCACGTCGCCCGCGAACGCATGGTCGAGCACCGCGCCCAGCGACTTTCGGCCCGGCGTCTCCGTCGCTTGAAGGAACGCGCCGTCCAGGCCTCGCAGCTCGTCGATCGTCGCCAGCACGTCGCCCGTCAGCAGGTACGCGATCCGCAGCTCCGCGCGGGCCAGCGCTCCGATGAGCACGTCGATGCCGATCAGCCGTCCCTGCGGCCCGTTCATCGCCGGCACGAGCTTCTCGAGGTTCTGCTTCTGCTTCCTCGACAGCTCCTTCACCAGGTTCGGCTCGTACTGCAGCACGAGCTTCAGCGACAGCACGTCGATGTCGTCCTTGCCGAACGCCGGGTTCACCGCGCGTCCCGCCGCGCACAGCATCGCCTCGATGTGCGGCGGCGGCAGCTCCTCGAGCCACGGCACGTTGAGCGCGATGCGCGCGAGCGCCCGGCCGATCGACGCGAGCTGCGTCGGCTCCGGCAGCTCCGTGAGCGCCTTCGGCACCACGACCCACAAGCCGTCCTGCGCGAGCACGCGCGTACGCGACACGTTCGGCGTGATCACGAGCTCGATGTCGCTCAGCCCCAGCGCCTTCGACAGACGATCGAGCAGGAGCCGCGTCGGATTCCCGCTGCGCTTGCCGACGCGATCGCGCGACGTGACGCCGATCTCGCTGATGTCCGCGCGGAGCAGCTTCGCCTCGATCCCCGAGATGGCCTGGGCGATGTCGAGCAGGATGTGGCGGCCCTCGGGTGGCACCACGTGGCTCACGAGCGTCCCGCGATCGAGCGGGACGTGATGTGCGTCGAAGTTGCCGAGCCGCCGCGACCGCAGCCAGGCATGCCGGCCCTCGTCGAGCTCGCCGGCGATCGCGCGCAGCTCGCTCACGACGATCGCCTCTTCCTGCCGGCGCTCCGCATTCAGCGCGCGCTCGAGCAGCTCGAGGGCCGCGGCCGGATCGGAGATCGCGACGAGCGGCTGCGACGTCGGGTGCAGCATCGACATGACCGTCTTCGAGGCCTCGTCGTGCGCGCCGAGCCGCGAGTACGCCGTGGCGAGCTCGTAGCGCGACTCGTGCAGCGTGGGATCCATCTGCACCGCGCGCGCGAGGTGCGTCACGCCGTCGCGAAGCCGATTGAGCTGCTCGACCTCGATGTGGCCGAGCGATGCGAACCAGCGCGCATCGGCGTTGCCGAGCTGCTGGCCGCGGCCGATGACGGCCGCGAGCGCACGCGCATACGAGACGGCATCGACGCCGCCGGGCGCCTGCGCCGAGCGGAAGAAGCGGCCGAGCCGCGCGAATGCCCGCGGGTGATCGGGCGCGACCGCGACCGCGTCGACGAGCGCCTTCTCCGCCTGATTCAGGTCCTTGAGGCCGACGCGGATGTCGGAGAGCTCGAGGAGGATGTCGCACTTCACGTGGCGATCCTTCTCGACGACCGCGAGGCGCTCGAGCAGGCTCGCGATCTCGAGCTTCGCGGGCGTCTTGTGCTGCGGCTCACCGTTCTCGTCCGGCTCGTTCTGTTTCGCGGCGAGGCGATGGATGAGCGCGCGGATGGCGCGCGGGTTCTCGCCCTCGATGGTGAGCGCACGGCGGAGGGCGCGCTCGGCCTCGCTCGGACGTGCGAGGATCTTCTCGTAGACGCTCGCGAGCGCGAACAGCGCCGTGATGCGCGGTCCCGACTCCTTGCCGCGCTCGACGACGTCCTCGAGGGTCTCGGTCGCCTCCGGCCACGCGCGCTGCGCGATGAAGAGCTCGGACAGCGTGAGCAGGGAAGGAACGTGATCGGGAGCGGCCTCGCGCACCTTGCGCATCGCCTCGATCGCGACGCCGATGTCGCCGATGTCGTCGCGTGCGACACGCGCGATCTCGGAGCCGAGCAGGACGACCGCTTCCTTCAGCGTGGCGCGGGCGAGCGCATTGCGGAACACGTCGACGAGGCGCTCTCCACGATGCTGGCTCGTGCGCACCTGCGAGAGGCGCGTCGCCGCGACCGTCGAGTTCGCATCGGCGTCGAGGGCCTTTTCGAGGAGCTGCGCGGCCCGCTCGGTGCGCTCGCCCATCGGTCCGAGCGCCTCGTCCGGCGCGTCGCTGAGCAGCAGGTTCGCCGCGTCGACGAGGTACTTCGCGCGGACCTTCGGCTGGACCGACAGATCGGCGAGCGAGATCGCCGCCGCCGCAGCGCCGCTCGCGTCGCCCAGCCGGTTCGCGAGACGCGCGAGCGACGTCGCCGCCGTCACGCTGAGCGCATCGAGGGCGACGGCCTCGCGCAGGCGCTCGAGCGCTTCACGCGCGGACGCGGACGCTGCCTCGCGATCGTTCGTCTCGCTCGCATGGGCCTCGAGGAGCAGCGCGAGGCGAAGCTCCGTCGCGAGGCGCGTCCCTTCGTCCTGCGCGAGCGCCGAGAGGGAGCGCAACGCGGCGATCGCCGCACGCCGTGCCGAGGCATCGCCACGACGCGCGGCGCCGAGCGACAGACGCACCGCGGCCTCGAGCCCGGACGGATCGGTCGGATCGAGCTCGAGGATACGCGTGTAGGTTGCAACCGATTCGCCGGCCGTCAGGCGCCATGCCTCGAGCGCCGCGAGCTCCCAGAGCGCACCGAGCCGCGCGCGGACGTCGGTGAAGCCCTCGCCCTGCATCTTGAGGAGACGCGCGAGCGGCGGAAACGCCGTGTTGCGCCGCGCGATCGACTCGAGCAGGCGCAGCGCGCCGACGTGACGCGTATCCGTGTCGGTGATGTCGTCGAGGATGTGCGACGCGCGACTGACGCTCGGTGCGTCCTTGTTCGCGGCCACCAAGAGCGATGCGAGCTGGAACGCGAAGGCCTGCGCTTGCGCGGGTGTGGTCGCCTTCTCGGACCGCTTCGCGAGCTGCGCGAGCAGCTCGTCCCATGCGGGCGTGCCGAACATGCTCGGCCCGGGCGCGCCGGCGGTGGTGACGACGCGGCGCGCGAGCACGCGCAGCAGGCGGTCGGCGATCATCTCGTCTTCGGGCGTCTCGGCGAGCGCGCGTGCGTAGAGCGTCGAGGCGCTGACGTCGTCGTCGAGCCGGAGCTCGTCGATCTCGGCGGCATGCGTGAGATGACGCGCGCGCTCCTGCGGCGTGATCGCATCGTTCGCGAGCTGCTCGATCGCGACGCGGAGCGCGCGAGCGTCGCCGGCGGCCTCGAGCACGCGTGCGATCTCCTCGGGAGGCACGGGATGGATCGGATCGACGGTGCGCGCCTGCTGCAGCGCCTCGACGGCCGCCTTCGGATCGCGGAGGCGTGCGTCCTGCACGTGGGCGAGTGCGAGCCAGAGCGCGACCTTCTCGCGCGTGGACACGGCGATGTCGATGCGCGCGCGGATCGACGCGGCGGCCTGCTCCCAACGGCCGGCCTCTTCTTGCAGGCGTGTCTCGAGCGCGCGACCCGCGACGTGCTGCGGATCCTGCTCGAGGACCTCCTGCACGAGCGCGACCGCGCGCGGCGGATCGACGCGTGCGAGCACCTGCGCCGAGCGGACGCGCAACGCGAGCACGGAGGCGCCGTCCTCGGCGAGCTTCGCTTCTTCGACGAGCGCCTTCGAGAGCGAGCGGTCGTCGCCGATGCGACCTGCCGTGCGCTCGAGGCCGAGGATCGCGCCGCGGCGTCCCGGCTCGATGCGAAGGATCTCCTCGTAGGTCCGGGCGGCGCGCATCGGATCGCCGACGAGCTCCTCCCAGAGCATCGCGACCTTCTCGAGGTAAGCGACGCGACGACCGTCGTCGCGGGTCGACTGCGCGGCCTGCGAGTAGAGCTCGATGAGCGCGCGCACCTCGCGATCGAACGACTCCGACGGAGCCGGCGACATCAGCCGCGAGAGCTGATCGAGGATCTCGGAGTCGCCCGGCGCCGCGACCCAGGCTGCGCGGAGGTGACGTAGCGCCTCGTCGTGGCGCCCGAGGCTCTCGGCGAGCTGCGCCGCACGACCGAGGGCGCGCGCGCGCTTGGTGTTGTCCTCGGCGCGCTGCGCTTCGTTGTGCCAGAGCGCGATGCGCTCGTCGTCCTTGCCGGCAGCGCTGAGCAGCCGATCGAGCTCCTCGACCAGCGTCGCATCGTCGGCGTCGAGCGAGAGAGCGCGCTCGATGTCGCCGATCGCGGCCTCCATGTTTCCGAGACGCTCTTCGATGCTCGAGAGACGACGCAGCTCGTACACGAGCGCCGTCGCATCGGTGAAGAAGCGCAACCGCGAGCGGCGTGAGCGCGCGGCCTCGGGCCACTGCGTCGACGCCTCGTAGAGGCGCACGAGCTCGTCGAGCACGCGGCGGTCGACGGACGGCGTGGTCGGGGCGCGAGCGGCGGCGCGCTCGAGCAGGTCGATCGCACGTGCGTCGTCGCCGAGCAGCGTGTGCGTGATGCATGCCGAATCGAGCTCGAGACGCGCGCACCGGCTCGAGGTCTGCTCGAGGCGCGCCTCGTCGGCGAGCAGCGCCGCGAGACGTGCCGAGTCGTGATGCGCGGCCGCGTGCATCGTGAACGCGTCGCGGATCGGCCCGACGCCGCCGTCGAGACGGAGCGCGCGCTCGTAGGCGCCACGGGCGGCATCGATGCGTCCGAGGCGGAGCTCGAGGATCCGCGCGCGCTCGATGTGCAGCCAGCCGGCGAGGTTCGGCTGCGATGCGAACGCGTCGGACATGCGTCCGAGATGCGCGACGAGGTCCTCCCACGCGTCCTCGTCGGCGCTCTCGGAGAAGGCACGGCGGACGAGGTCGGACTCGAGGCCCTTCAGCGCTGCCGCGTGGTGCGGAGCGCGACCGAGCGCGAGCTCCCACGCCTCGCGTGCGTCGTCCGCGCGGTCTCCCGCCTCGAGCAGGCGGGCCTTCTCGGCGAGGAGCTCGACCGCTGCGGACTCGCTCGACGCGACCGTGAGCTCGCGCTCGAGATGGCGGAGCATCGGCACGAGCTGCGCGCGCGAGTGGAGGCGCCGGCGCAGGATCGAGTGCGCGGCGGCCATGTCCTGATCGACCTTGAGCGCGGCGTCGGCTGCGGCGTTGACCTTCGCGTCGTCGGCGATCGTCTCGTGGA
>JAQBQJ010000019.1 GCA_028287065.1 Labilithrix sp.
AACAGGTGATGGAAATGGAAATGAAAATGCCGGAGCGAGAGTTGGCGGCGGCGGAGCCGCGCGGAAATTCACGTCCTGATTCCCGTTCCTGTTCCTGTTCCCTGTTCTCTTTTCTCTCTTTTAGACACACGTCGCCGGCCCCGACCCGCACACCCTCCCCAGCTTCGCCCTCTCCCTCGCCGCTCGCGCCTCGTCGCCGTTCCACATCTCGCTCATCGGCGTCGTCGTCACGTTCCCCACGATCGGACCGAAGAAGTCCGTGACGCGCACGTCGCCGTTCGGCTCCACGCACGCCGTCTCCCACGCCGTCCGGCACGGATGGACCTCGCTGCGGTTCGCATGCTCGTCGGCGGCGAGGAACGCGCGCGTGTCGTCGTCCAGGCGGCACCGCCACACCATCCGTTCGATCGTGTGGTCGACCGCGACGAGACCACGCTCGCGAGCACGCTGCATCGCTTCGTCGATCGCGCGGCGTGCGTCGCGCGACGTGCACGAGACGAGCGACGTGCGTGCGAACTCCGTCGCGGGCACTCCTTCTTCGAGCTTCACCCAGTCGACGCCGAGCGCGGCGGCGAGGTCGACGAACGCTCCGAGCTCGTGCAGGTTCTGCTGCAGCACCACGAACGACAGACCGATCCGCAGATCGACCGCCTCGCACCGGCGCCACGCGAGCACCTCCTCGAGGTTCGCCTTCACGTCGTCGAAGCGCCCGCCGAGCCGGATCGCGTCGTTGGTCGCCGCGGTCGCGCCGTCGAGCGAGACCGAGATCGACGACACACCCGCGTCGGCGAGGCGCTCGGCCGCGCGCGCACCGAGGAGCAGACCGTTCGTGAGCAGATGCGCGACATAGGGCTCGGCGCCGCGCGCTTCGCGAATCGCGCGCATGACGTCGAACAGGATCGGCGCGGTGAGCGACTCGCCGCCGTGCACGAACGCGAAGTACGTCCCGAGGCCGAGATGATCGCGGAGCGCATCGAGGACGGCGGGCGTCATCGTGCGCGCGGCGCCGCTCTTCGTCAGCTCCGGTGCGTGCGTGATGCAATGCGCGCACCGGAGGTTGCAACGCTCCGTGATCGAGAAGAAGAACCGCGACGGAAGCGACTCGACGGTCGTGAGCCCGTGCGCCAGCTCGTGATCGCGCAGCGCGAGGTTCCTCCGTGCGCGCGGAGGTGCGACGGCTCGTCCGAGCGCGCGCTCGCGGCGTCCGACGATCGCGCCGAACGGCGGGAGACGGAGCATCGCGCCCTGCACCTCGCAGGCGCCGGCCTGTGCTAGCGCCGTGAAACGCGGGCGTTCGTCGTCGTCGAGCTCGATCGTCTTCGGCTCGTCCGCGAAGTTCAGCGCCACGTCCACGACGTCGCCGTCGGCCTCGCGTCGGTACACGAGCGTGCTCGGATCGGCGAAGAGCAGCGTCGTGTCGCCCGCGAGCAGTGCCTTCGACGAGGCCCGCGCGCGCAGCAGACCGGAGACGACGGCGCGCAGCGCGCTCGATCCGTGACCGGTGGCCCACGGCATCGGCATGCGGTCCGGCCACACGTCCTCGACGTCGCGCGTGGCGCCGTCGGACCGTAGCCCGAGCTCCTCGCCGTAGAGCAGCATCGGCACCCCCGGCCACGTCGCGAGCAAGGCGTACGCGAGCGGGAGTCGTCCGAGCATGCCGCGCTCCGCGGCGAGCGTCGCGAGACGCGGATGATCGTGCGTCGAAAGGAAGCGCACCGAAGCGACGTGCGCATCGCCCCCGCGCGTCAGGTCGAGCCGTCGCAAGCGCTCGAACGCCGCCGCAGCGGACGCCTGCGGGTTCGTCACGAGCTCGCTCACGACCTCGTGGAACCCGAAGTCCGTCGCGGCGTCGACGACCCCGGCGGCGCGCCATCGCCATGCGTGCTGGGGAACGACCTCGCCGAGCACGACGCCGTCCGGAACCAGCTCGCGGAAGCGCCGGCGGATGCGGCGGCCGAGCGCGATGGGCACCTCGGCCGTCATGTCGAGGCGGAGGCCGCGCACGCCGCGCTTTGCCCAGTACGCGACGGCTTGCAGGACGAGCTCCTGCACTTCGGCGTTCTCGAGATCGAGCAGCGGCGCGTCGGTGCGCTTGCCGTAGTGGACGAGCGCGCCGTCCTTCCATACGAACCAGGGCGCGAAGCGCGACGAAGGGCCGTGTGCCCGGACGTCATCGTAGGCCGGAAATCCCCGGCCCGCGTGCGCAAACGAGATGTCCTGGAGGATCGCGATCCCGCGGGTCGAGGCATCGTGGACGAGCGTGTCGTACGCGAGCTCGCCGCCGAGCTCAGGGTCGACGGTGAGCGGATCGACGACGTCGTAACGATGCACGCTCGCGCCGACGTGCACCGGCGTGAGGTAGAGCGCGTTGATGCCGAGCTCGTGCAGATCGTCGAGCGAGCGGCGAATGCCCGCGAGATGTCCGCCCGCGGCGGCGTTCCTGCCCGGATCCTTCTCCCACGCCGGCTGCCCTTCGGCGCGATCCCAGCGCGGTCGGAACCGATCGACGAAGATCGTGTAGACGGCGCTCTTCGTCCACCAGCGCGGCGCGCGCTCGTTCGCGGGCGGGCGGCTCCAGTGTGCTTCGAAGGACGCATCAGCGTCGCCGATGCGCAGGTCGAGCGTCTGCGCGGACGTGGGGAGCGTCGCGACGAAGAACGCATGCTCGTCCTCTTCGAAGGCGGGCTCGGTCTTCGCCTCGGACCACGTCTCTCGCTGATCTTCGCTGAACGCGACGCGGACGCTCGCGTGCGTGCTCTTGCGCACGCCGAGCATCACGCGCACGCCGCCGCGGTCGAGCGCTTCGACCCACGGAGGAGCAGCTGCGAAGAGGAACGGCTCCGGCGCGCCGTCGACGACGAGCACGTTGTTGCGTTGTCCGCCGGCGGAGCGCGTCCGCGGATTGGCGTCGTCGAGCGTCCAGCGCGAGTCGACGAGGAGCTTGTACTGATAGACACCTCTCGGCACGTCGATCGTCGCCGTGAACGTGCCGTCGGCGCCGCGCGCGAGCGGGACGCCGCTTCGCCAGTCGGCGATCTCGCCGAGCACGAGGACGTGCGCGACCGTCGCGTGCGGCGCGGGGCGGTAGCGGAACGCGACTCCCACGCTTCCTTAGCTAGCCGGGTGGATCGTCGGAAGCCACCCTGCTCCTGATCGCCTGCACGGAGAACCGTAAGCCGGCGCCGAGATCATTGAAGAAAGCACCGGACAACATGGTGGCTCGTCCTGTGCGTACGTAAGGGGGGATAGGTTTCATACCCACCGCTTCCGAGGACGCTCGCCCTTCCCATCGGAGACCAGGAGTCGAAGGATCAGCGAATGTTCGTTT
>JAQBQJ010000044.1 GCA_028287065.1 Labilithrix sp.
CTGCGTTCGACGTGCGCGGGGACCGGGAGGCGCGCGGCGATCGTTCGGCCTTCCGACATGTGTCGGGAGGGTATCGGAGGTGGGGATCCCCGCTCGGTGAATTTGACGGGTCGGCCACGGCGCAGGGCACGCTTTCCGAGCGGGCGTAGCCCCGAGGGAGTACGCGCGACGCGTGTGCTGCTCCTCTAGCGGCGTTGCGAACGCCTCGTAGGCGTACGATGAACGAGAGACGGTCGTGTTGGTGGGGTCATGTGCTCAGCTCCGGCGGACCCCGGCAGCGTTGGTGAGCAGAATTTCGCGTACCTTCACGGCTCGCTCGCGCGCAACGGGCACTCGAATGCCCGGCTGCTCGCGCCCGAAGCGCGGGCCGACGAACATCTTGGTCTCTCCGTCCTCGCGTTCGAGCGAACGTACCATCGACGAATTCACCAGCCAGTTCCGATGCACACGCACGAGCGCATCCGGAAACGTTGCTTCGACGGACGATAGCGGTAGATCGAAATCGAACTTTCCCTCGGCGGTATGAACGAAGATCAGGCGCTCTTCGGCCTCGAACGCCCAGACCTCGGTGACGTCGAGGAACACGAGCGCACGCTGGCACCGAGCAAGGATCCGCGCCGGCGGAGTCGCGGCCGGCGCCGGCCGGCGTTCCAGCAGACGACGGACGCAATCTTCGATGCGCCCTCGCGTGAACGGCTTGTGAAGATAGTCGACCAGTCCCAGATTCCACGCTTCGAGTGCGTATTGTCTGTGTGCGGTCGCGAGGACGACTCGCGGTCCGTCTGCTCCCAACGAGCGTACGAGCTCGAGGCCGGCTTCCTTCGACGCGGAGCCGACCAGCTGCACGTCG
The DNA here is from genome assembly GCA_028287065.1 of Labilithrix sp. GTDB lineage: Bacteria > Myxococcota_A > Polyangia > Polyangiales > Polyangiaceae > Labilithrix. The sequence goes on from JAQBQJ010000044.1 coordinate 851, forward strand.
GCAAACAAGACGTCGGTGCTCAGACCCGACTCCGATGCGAGGGCCTCTCGAGCTTCGTCGATGGTCGCAACCGCCATGGTCACGTCGACGTGCCCTGTCCCGGTCAGGAGCTCGGCGAGATAGTCGCGTGCCGGCGGTTCGTCTTCGAGGAGCACTGCGCGCAGCTTCGCGGTGCGACTCATAGCGGAATCTCGATGGTAGCCCTGGTGCCGTCCGACGACGAATCGAGCCGGAGCTGCGAGCTCGGCAGATTCAGACGCAGCCTGCGCCGAACAATCTCGATTCCCCGGGCGCCTTGTCGAGTCTCTCGAGACATGCCAGGGCCATCATCCTCGACGGTGCACACGACGCGAGGCCCTCGGTCATCATCGGCGCGAAAGCTCCGCACGAGGACACTTCCACCGCGCGCTCGACAGAGTGCACCGTGCTTCACGGCATTCTCGACGAGAGGCTGCAGCAGCAATCGCGGCAAGCGGGCCGTGCGGGTCGCGTCGTCGATGTGCCAATGGAACGTCAGTGAGCCGCGGTGACGAGCTTCCAGAATTTCGGCGTAGCGCTTCAGCCAGCGGATCTCGTGATCCAAGGTCTGCCATTCCTCGCCGTCGCTGAACGTCTCATCGAGAAGCTCGCCCAGGGATGCGAGAAGGCGTCGCGCTTCTTCGGCATCCTTCGTCACCAGGCCCGCAATCGCGTTGAGCGTGTTCAGCAAGAAATGTGGCTCGAGGCTCGCTCGTAGGCGTGAGAGCTCGGCGCTCCGCCGGAGCTCGGCCAACTCCGCTTTTCGCCGCTCGCTCTCCGCGATCAGGCGTGGATAGAGGAAGACGAGCGCCCACAGCGCGTAGTTGAACTGGAAGCGAAGGGCGTAGCGAACCGCGGCCCCGAACTGGCTCGGGCGGCCGCCGAGCTTGAGAGAGTGCAGGAGTGAGGGGACGTGCTCGGCGATGCGAAACGCGAGCGCGCCCGCTGCCGCGCTGAGCGCGAGGCCGCCCGCGGCGCAGACGACCAGCGCTCGCTCGTGGCTCAGGCTTCTTCGCAGCAAGACGTCGAAGAGCGACGAAAGGATCAGCACCTCGCCGACCAGCTCGAAGGTGAGGAAGAGAAGCTCGCCGCCTCTGAAGCCGTGGTCGGTCGACTGCATCGCAAACTGGGAGATCACGAACGAGACGACGATGACGATGCCAATCGTGAGCCTGCGCTTGGTCACGGCCATGGCGCTACCTTACTCCCCGCGCGCTCGCCGCGCGCTCTCCAGGTCAAGCATCGCGGTGGCGAGCTAGCGCAAGCGAAGGCGCCCCGGAGCTTTGAGACTACGGCTCGTCGCCTCGCGCGACGGTTCGTCGGAAGTACGCGCTCTCTCTACGCGCGTCCGTCATCCTCCGGAAAACGAGCCGGGCGCGCCTAACGCCGCCACACGATGTGCGATGCGCTCCTGCGGTTGGGCTCGGAAAGGATGCTTCCATGGATCTTGCGAAGCCGGACCCTCGCCCGCTGCGCGTGCGGCTGCTCCACGTCGTGTACGTCTTCGCAGCCATGTCGGGGTGGCGGCTCGATCACCTCAACGTCGCCTGGGTAGTCGGCGGTGTCCTCTCGCTGACGACTGCTCAGGTCCTCATCCGTAGCCACGATCCGCGGCTCTCGCTCTCGTACTTCGTCTTCTCGTTGCTCTTCTACTACGGGGGCAACACCGTCTTCCTGATGTCGAAGCTGCCGGCTCGGATGGTCGCGCGCTGGGGCGAGGACCGGGCGTACCGGATCTACGAGACCATCCTTGCCCTGATGTTCATGAATCAGGGGCTCGGCGTGGGGTGCATAGGTTCGCTCACGCTCGGTCCGCGTTGGCTGCTGCCTGGTTCCCCGACGCTCCTCTGGGTCATCGGTGCGGGCCTATGCGCCGTCGGGATCATAGTGAAGGTATGGGCGACGGTCGTGGTGGGCGTCGATGTCTACTACTACCGCGACATGTTCCTCGACCGGCCCGTCTCGCCGTTCGTAGCGAGCGGTCCCTATCGGGTATTCCGTAACCCGATGTACGGGATCGGGCAGCTCCACGCGTACGGCGTCGTAGTCCTCATGAGCGGCTCGTGGAATGGCTTGATGGCCGCCGCCGCGTGCCACGCTCTCATCTACGTCTTCTACTTCACGGCGGAGATGCCCTTCATCCAGCGGACGTACCTCACGCGCGCGAGCGTCGTCCCATTGCCGGAGAACCTGCTCGCGCCGGGGTCACACGGCTGATCGATTGGATAGTGAAGGGACCATGGCAAACCTGCCCGCGCTTTTCGATGACGGTTCTCTCAGCGAAGGGTGCTCCGAGCGGTACTTTGCGTGTCGAGACCATCGGACGAAGCTGGGAACGCGCGTCGCACTTGAGGAAGCGTCGGCTCGCTGCGCCCACCTCTGTCCGGAACGTCCGTCAGGGTCGCGATTCTCACTCTGGGAAGTGCTTCCCAGAATGGGCATTTTCACTCCGGGTCGGCGGTTCCCGTGCGAGCGTGCGCGACGAGCCCGAGCCGGACGCTTGGCGATCTCGCGCTCGGCGTTGCTCACCGCATCGTCGGTTGAGCGCGTCACGGTCGCGATCACTATCCGCCGCAACATGTTGAAACCTTCACGCTCGAAATAAATGAAGGTCCGGGTGGTTGCGCGCGGAGAGGTCGAGGTCCCGATGCTGCCTGCCCCCATCGCGCTCCATAAGCAATTCCTCCGTGTCGTATACGTCTTCGCGGCGATGTCAGGGTGGCGGCTCGACCGCCTCAACGCAGCATGGATCGTGGGTGGCGCGCTCTCTCTCGCGGCCGGACAGATCCTCATCGGTCTTCGCGATCCGGCGCTCTCGCTCTCGTTCTTCGCGTTCTCCCTGCTGTTCTACTACGGGGGGAACACGGCCTTCCTCGTCTCGAAGCTGCCCGCGCGAATGATCGCGCGCTGGGGCGAGGCCCGCGCCTACCGGATCTACGAGACGGTGCTGGCGCTCATGTTCATCAATCAAGGCCTCGGAGTCGCATGCGTGGGTTCGCTGTCGCTCGGGCCACGCTGGCTGCTATCGGGCTCTCCGATGGTGCTCACGCTTCTAGGCGTTGCGCTCTCCGCGGCGGGCATCGTCACCAAGCTCTGGGCGACCGTCCTCGCGGGCGTCGACGTCTACTACTACCGCGACATGTTTCTGGGCCGACCGGTCTCCACCTTCGTCGCGGAGGGACCGTACCGGATATTGCGCAACCCGATGTACGGCGTCGGCCAGCTCCACGCGTACGGCATCGCGATACTCATGAGCCGCACGTGGAACGGCGTGCTGGCAGCCGCTACCTGCCACGCCCTCATCTACGTCTTCTACTTCACGGCGGAGCGTCCCTTCGTCGAACGCATGTACCTCACCGTCGCCGACTCGGCTCCGTTCCCGGCGATCCCGGCGCCAGTCGCACCTCGAGCGCGCTGAAAAAGCGACTTCGCCGTCACGGCGTCGTCTCGAGACCGGACGGCGGGCGACAGCGCGACACGTCGGCGCCGGCGGCGCTTTGGGTGTAGAAATCAACCATGCGGACGATGGTGATCGGCGCGCTGCTCGCGTGCTTGGCGAGCGGTGCCTGCAAGAAGCACCCCGACGCGACGCGCGACGGCACCGTGCTCGCCGAATGGCGGCACCGAGCGCTCGCCCAGGTCCCGGATCATCCGCTGCGGACGATGGACGCGATCGTCGATTACGAGCCACACGGCGGCGGCACCTTCTCGATCGCGGTGCACGGCGCGTTCGACAAGATCGAGAAGCAGACCGAGTACGGCATCCAGACGTACGACGCCACCGTGACCGCCAGGCTCACGCTCGTGAAGAGCTCACGCGCGAGGAAGCTCACCGCGGAGTGCAAGGACGACAAGCTCGAGCTCGTCGGCCGCCATCACCCGTCGTTCCACATGCGGTGCTTCGTCCAGATCGTCGACAACGGAGCGCACAACGACGGGATTTCGATCGAGCTCGGTCCCGACATCGAGGTCCTCGCCTCCGACGGGATGAAGGTGCATCAGGGCGCCCGCTGACACCCCGGTCGGCGGTTCCGAACCCGCTAGGTTTTCCTGTTCGCTTCGAGCGCCAAGATGCACGACCCTCTGCCGAGCGTCTCGTCCTCTGAAGTCTCCACCGGGTGGAGAGTCAAGCCGACATCGTGCTTCGGGTCGCGTGCGGCCTCGATGATGCAAATGCCGTCGAACCCCTGCGCGCTCTTCAGCCATGTCAGCTCCGCGCCGACGATGTGATGGGCTGGCTCAGCCGACGTACTTCTCCACGATCGCCCGCAGCGTGGCCGGAGAGAACGGCTTCTCGAGGTGGTCCTCCTCGAGCTGCGAGAGGAAACGCTGTGCCGGCTCCGTGAACGCGCCGCCGGTCATGAAGAGCATCCTGCCGATCCGTGACGCGCACGTTCGCCCGAGCTCACCGTGAAGGTCCATGCCGTTCATGTCCGGCATCATCAGGTCGCACAGGACCAGGTCGAAGTGTTCTCCGCTCGCACACCAGGCCAGCGCTTGCTTCGCCGACACCGCCCCGACGACGTCGTAGCTCTTCGCGAGGATCCGCTGGACGGCTTGCCTCACCATCGGCTCGTCGTCCACGACGAGGATCCGCGGGCGCCGCCCGGCGATCGCGACGGGTGCGGGGGCGCGACGCTGCGCACGCTCCGCCGGGCGGGCCACGGGCAAGAAGACACGAAACGTCGCTCCCTTCCCGAGGACGCTCTCGACCGTGAGCTCGCCGTCCATGTCGCGCACGAGACGCTGGCAGATGGTGAGTCCGAGACCGGCGCCGGCGCCGGCGCCCTTCGTCGTGAAGAACGCGTCGAAGATCCTCTCCAGATCTTCGGGCGCGATCCCGCGGCCGGTGTCGCGCACCGTGACGACGACGCGCTCGCCCTCGAGTCGAGTGCTCACGTCGATACGATGCGCCTCCGCCCGACCTTCCGGCAGGGCCTGCGCCGCGTTGACGATCAAGTTGAGGAATACCTGACCGAGCCGGGCCTCGTTCGCCTCGACATCGGGCACCGTGCCGTAGCTCACCTCGAGGCGTGCGCGATGTCGGATCTCGTTCCACCCCATTCGTAGCGACGATTCGAGGAGCGTCCGTACGTTCACCGCCGTCGTCGGATCGTCGCTCGGCGCCCGCGAGAAGATCTTCAGGTCGCGCACGATGAGCCGGACCCGCTCGGCGGCCTCGACGGCGTCCGCGAGCGCCACCTGAATTTCCGACGGACCGTCCGTCACGATGCCGCTCGCCGACTCGGCGCCGACATAATCGAGATTCGCAATCACGACGGCGAGCGGGTTGTTGATCTCGTGTGCGACGCCCGCGGCAAGGGTTCCGACCGACGCCATACGATCGCTGACGATCAGCTGGGACTCGAGCTTCTTGCGCTCCGTCACGTCGCGGACCATCGCGAGGCTGCCGACGTCTCGCCCCTCGGCGTCGAAGAGCGCTGTCGCCGCCACGTTGACGGCGAGCTCCGTGCCGTCCTTGCGCCGGAACGTCGTGTCGACCGGACCCATCCGCGCGCGTCCCCCCTCGAGAGAACGAGCGAGGACCTGCGCGCCAGGGCTGGTCATGAAGGCGGAGACGCTCAGTCCGAGCATCGCGGCGGCCTCGTACCCGAGCATCGCTGCCAGCCGGCGGTTCACGAAGACGAGGCGCGCGGCCGAGTCCACCTTCATGATCCCCTCCGCCGTGGCCTCGACGATCTGCCGGTATTGTTCCTCCGTCTTGCGCAGCGCCGCCGCGTCCTCGCGGTGACGCGTTCGATCGCTCAGCATCACGAGAGTGCCGGCGCGATTCCCTTCCGCATCCAGAATGGGGCTGGCCTTCAGCAGTGCCCAGAGCTCGGAGCCGTCGTGACGTACGAAACCGAGCTCGACCTCGGCGGAGGCGGCGGCGGCGCCGAGCGGAGATTCAGACAGCGCGGCCGGGCGCGTGAATCGGGATAAGGGACTCCCTACGATCTGCTCGGTCGGATAACCGAGTAGCTCCGACAGTCGGCGATTGACGAAGGTGAATTTCGCCTCGCTGTCGAGGGTGCCGATTCCCTCGCTCGTCGTCTCGACGATACGACGATAACGCTCCTCGCTCTCGCGCAACGAGGCCTGCGCCTTCGCGAGCAGCACCGGAGTCTTCGTCTGCGGATCGATGACCGCGTCGATCTGGCCGGACAACAGCGCCGCGATCGTGGCCTGCGCCTCGGCGAGGCGCTGCGCCAGCACGCGGCCCTGCACGCGCGCGGTCGTGGTCACGTGGCCACGAGCGTCAGGAGGACCTGAGCGGTGTCGTCGAGGTTGCCGACGACCCGCCGAACCGGCTGCGGCTGCAGCTTCAGCAGGGTCGGCGTGACGATGATGCCGTCCGCCATCGCGGTATCGGGGTGCTCGATGAGATCGACGATCTCGAGCACGTACCGGGCGGGGTAATGCTCGTCGCAGATCGCCCTCGCATTCGTGATCGCGCGGACGGAGTTCGGCGCGTTGCCCGCAACGTAGAGGCGCAGCACGAGCGCCGGTGCTGGCTTCTTCCTCTTCTTCTTGATCACCTTGCCCACGCCCACCTCAGACCGCCCGGCCGCGGTCGATCGACGCGACCTTCTTGCCGGCGGCATTCTTTGCGACGGCAACCTCGTCGTCGGCGTGCCGCATCGTGCGGAGGACCTCGCGATCGGTCGCCACGAGCCTCGAGGCCGTCCCGGTCGCGAGCGCCAGGACCTCGATCTCGGCGGTCCGTGCCTCCATCTCGGTCTTGATCACTTGAAGGCGGGCCGCCGCCTCGGCCTGCGACAGCTGGAGCTGGAGGCGCTTCAGCTCCGCGGCGACCTGCGCGCGCTTCTTCGTGGCGCGCTCGTCCTGCTCCCACTCCCACCGCGCCACGCCCATGAGGACCTTGCCCTGAGCGACGAAGACGTCGGCCAGCGTGACCCCGTCGTCGGCGAGCTTGAGCTCGCGGACCTGGTTGGAGTGCCCGGTGCCGCGCGATTTCACGATCGTCAGGGCCCGGTTGCGCTCGCCGTCCTGCACCACGTACGAGAGGTGAATCCACGTGTCGGCGATGGTCGAGATGCCGGTCGCCGTCGCCTCGTCGGTGCTCAAGCCGTCCATGAGCGAGGTGTTCACCACGGTGATCCCCTCGGCCTTGAGGAAATCGAGGAATTGCTGCGCGGCGTCCGCCGAGGCGAGGTGCGCCATCTTCGTCGAGAGCGCCGACAGCGGATCGATCACGAGACACGTCGGACGATGCGTCCGGACCTGAGCACGCAGCTCACCGAACTGGTCCTCGACGTTGGGGCCGCGCGTGCGCGTCGAGTAGAGCTTCAGCAGGCCGGACTTCTGGTGCGGAGCGAGCTGGATCCCCACCGAGCGAAGGTTGCGGACGATCTGCGCCGGCCCCTCGTCGAAGCTCACGTAGAGCGTCCGCTCGCCGCGCGTGCACGCGGCGTCCGCAAAGAGCCCGGCGAGCGTGGACTTGGCGGTGCCCGGCGCGCCCGAGATCAGCACGTTGCTACCTCGGTGGTAGCCGCCATGCAGCATGTGATCGAGGCGGGGAAGCCCCGAGGAGATGCGCTCGTCGGTGACGTCGTACGTCAGCTCGGTCGGACCCCGATTCGTGAGGCGGAGGCCGTCGGCGGTGAGCGTGATCGGGAACTCGTCGGCCGCGAAGCCCGAGCCTCGGTACTTCATGACGCGAAGGTTGCGGAACGCCGATCCGTCGATGACCTGGTGACGTAGCACCACCACGCAATCGACCATGAACTGGAGGTAGTTGTACCGATGGCTTCCTTCGAGCGCGGCAGCCTTCTGCGTGATGATGCCGGTCAGCCCCGTCTCGATGAGCCAGTCTCGTATGCGATAGAGCTCTCGCCGCTCGGCGACCGGATCGTCGAGGAGACCGAGCAGCACGTCGATTCCGTCGAAGACGATGCGCGTCGCTTGGAGCTCCGTGGCCTTGGCTCGGATCATGGCGAGCATGCCGACGAGGTCGAACTCGCCGGACTTGACGACGTCCGGCGAGAGCTGGGCATCCATGAAGAACAGCTTCTTCTTGATGAGCGCAGGCAGGTCCCAGCCGAAGGTAGCGGCGTTCGCGATGATCTGGGCGGTGCTCTCCTCGAAGGCGACGAAGATGCCCGCCTCCTTCGCGCGATGTGCGCCGTTGACCAGCGACTGGAGCGCGAAGACGGTCTTGCCGCAGCCCGGACCGCCGATGACGAGCGTCGACCTGGCGCGGGGCAAGCCGCCATCCGTGATCTCGTCGAATCCTTCGATCCCCGTCAGCACCTTCGTCACTGGAGGGTGCGGAGATTTGGATTTCATCAGGCGCTAACCATACGGCGGAATCCACACCGCCGCGGCACGCGAATCCATAATTCGAATAAGGATCAACATTAGCCACGGTTGCAGCGTGCACGAGGTGCGTCAGCTCAGGCAGCGCGAGCTCGAACGCCGTCGACAGCACGAAGGAGCATCCCCGCCCATGACTTCGCGCAGAAAGAGTGAGCACGAGCACGGCTTGCCGGTGGGTGCGCGAGGATCCAGCGTAGAATGTGACCGGGGGGGGGCACGTCTTGAGCGAATCGAACCAAGAGCTCTCCGAGCTCGAAGCGCTCCGCGCCCAGAACGAGCGGCTGCTCGAGCGCGTCACCGCCGCCGAGCTGAGCGAGGCTCGTTTTCGCGCGCTGATCGAGAAGAGCTCCGAGGCGATCTCGCTCACCACCGCGGACGGCACGACCATCTATCGCAGCCCTTCGATCCCGCGGCTCCTCGGGTTCACCCCGGAGGAGATGAGAGAGCGACCGTTTTCGGAGAGCATCTTTCTCGCCGACCGCGCGCGCTTCGAGGCCGCGATCGCTGGTCTGCTCGACGGCGGCGAGCGGGAGATCGCACTCCGGTTCCGAGCGTTGCACCGTGACGGCTCGGTACGCTGGATGGAGGGCTCGGCGACGAACCTCCTCGGCGATCCCGATGTCGGCGCAATCGTCGGCAACTTTCGCGACGTCACCGCGCGCACGCAGCTCGAGGACGCGCAGCGCGAGAGCGAGAGACGTTACCGGCAGCTCATCGAGGATCTGCCGGACCCCGTCCTCATCCATGTCGATCGCAAGATCGTGTTGGCCAACGCCGCGGCCGCGCGCGTCGCGGGAGTCGGTGACGCGAGCAACCTGATTGGACGTTCGGTCGTCGACTTCGCAGCGCCGGGGACCCGCCCGCAGATCGAAGCGCGCATGAGCACCACCGTCGAGCATGGCAAGCACCTCGCGGTGGTGGAGCAATCGTTCCTTCGTCCGGACGGCACGCCCTTGCACGTCGAGGTGAAGACGATCGCCATCACCTACGACGGCGCGCCGGCGATGCTCAGCCTCGCGCGCGATCTAACGCGGCGTGTCGAGGCGGAGCAGACCGCGGCACGGGCTCGCGTCGAGACGGACCTCGAACACCGCAAGCTCGAGGCCGTGCTCGCCGCGCTGCCGGTCGGCGTCTGGCTCGCCGACGTCTCCGGCGCATTGACGCACACGAACCCCGCGGCGCTCGAGGTGTGGGGTGGCGAGGCTTCGCGCGTCGCAACGCCCTCCGAATACGGCGTGTACAAGGCCTTCTGGCCGGAGACCGGCGCGCGCATCTCGGCGTCCGAGTGGGCGCTCGCGCGCACGCTCGCGACCGGCGCGACCATCGACGCGGAGACCGTCGACATCGAGCGGTTCGACGGGACCCGCGGCCGCGCGTGCATCTCGACGGCGCCCGTCACGGACGAGCATGGGGTGACGACGGGGGCCGTCGTCGTGATGCGCGACGTCACCGCCGAGCACGAGGCCGACCTCGAGCGCGAGAAGCTGATCGCCTCGCTCGAGTTCGAGCGCGGTCGGCTCGGCTCGCTGCTCGAGAAGGCTCCCGCGTTCATCGCGGTGCTGCGCGGCAAGGACCACGTCTTCGAGCTCGCGAACGAGGCGTACTACGCGCTCTCTGGGCAGCGCGCGCTCATCGGCAAGCCGCTGCTCGAGGCCATGCCGGAGGTGCGCGGCCAAGGCTTCAAGGAGCTGCTCGACGAGGTCATTGCGACGGGCAAGCCCTTCGTCGCCAGCGGAATGCCGATGCTCCTGGCTCGCCGTCCGGGGTCGGCTCCCGACCAGCGCTACGTGAGCTTCGTCTATCAGCCGATCGTCGAGGCCGACGGAACGACGAGCGGCGTCTTCGCGCATGGTATCGACGTCACCGAAGCGACGATCGCGCAGCAGCGCGTGCGCGCGCAGTTCCACGGCGTCCCCGTGCCGACCTACGTGTGGCAGCGGGCCGTCCGGGACGGCGTCGAGGACTTCCATCTCGTCGACTTCAATCAGGCAGCACTCCTCATCTCGAACGGGGGTATCGCGCAGCAGCTCGGCAGCGCCGCCACGGAGTACTTCGCCGACGCGCCCGCAGTGATCGAGGAGCTGCGACGCTGTCTCGACGAGGGCGTGACCATCCAGCGCGAGCTCGACCGCGAGCTGAAGTCGACGGGCGAGACGAGGAGACTCCTCGTCACCTATGCCGCGGCGCCGCCAGACCTCGTCATCGTGCACACCGCCGATGTCACCGACCGCGCGTTGCTCGAGCATCAGCTGCGGCAGTCACAGAAGATGGAAGCCGTGGGCCGTCTCGCAGGCGGTGTTGCGCACGACTTCAACAACGTGCTCTCGGTGATCCTGAGCTACGCCGACCTCGCGCTCGAGGACCTCAAGCCGGCCGATCCGCTGCGTGCCGACATGGAGCAGATCCGCGAGGCGGGACTACGCGCCTCGGAGCTGACACGTCAGCTGCTCGCCTTCAGCCGCCAGCAGGTGCTGCAGCCGCGCGTCATCGAGCTCGATGGGGTCCTCACGGGCATGGAATCGATGCTCGGGCGCCTGCTCGGCGAGGACGTGGAGCTGGCGATCCGCGCTTCGCCGGACCTCGGCCGCGTGCTGGCGGATCGCGGACAGATCGAGCAGGTGGTGATGAACCTCGCCGTCAACGCCCGCGATGCGATGCCCGAGGGGGGCAAGCTGACGATCGAGGCCGGCAACGTCGAGCTCGACGCCGGCTACGTCCGCGTCCACGCGGGCCTCGCCGCCGGGGACTACGTGATGGTCGCGGTGAGCGACACCGGCGCGGGGATGGATGCCGCGACGCGCGCGAGGATCTTCGAGCCGTTCTTCACGACGAAGCCGGTCGGCCAAGGCACCGGGCTCGGCCTCGCCACCGTGTTCGGTATCGTGCAGCAGAGCGGCGGGCATGTCGCCGTCTACAGCGAGCCGGGACACGGCACCACGTTCAAGATTTACCTGCCGCGCACCGATCGGGTCGTCGACGCGGCGCCCGTGTCCGGCCCACGGGCGGACCTGCGAGGCACCGAGACCATCCTGCTCGTCGAGGACGAAGAGCAGGTCCGTGTCGTGGCCGGCGCGATCCTACGGAGGAGCGGCTACCACGTGCTCGAGACGTCGAACGGCGGCGAGGCCTTGCTCGTCGAGATGGACCACGCGGGCCCCATCCACCTCGTGCTGACCGACGTGGTGATGCCGCGCATGAGCGGTCGTAAGGTCGCCGAGCAACTCGGCTCACGGCGACCGGAGATGAAGCTGCTCTTCGTCTCGGGCTACACCGACGACGCGATCGTCCGCCATGGCGTGCTCGACGCGGGCGTCGCGTTCCTCCAGAAGCCTTTCACCCCGGAAGCCTTGCTCCGCCAGGTGCGCGCCGTGCTCGACGCACCCCGCGTGCGCGGGGACTGGAGCTCTGGCTCGAGCACCAGCCAGGCATCCGGGCGCTGAGAGCTCGAACGCTCGATCGAGCACGTCCGTCAGCGCCGTCGGGGTGAACGGCCGTCTTCGGCTTCGAGGACCGTATAGCCCCTCCGTCACAGCACGACCGTGACCCGCCGCCGCCGCACCCATTGTCGCAGCGCCCCAGAGGGAATAAGAGTTCGCCCCAAAGGGAGCTTGAATGACCGCTCAATCGATTGGCGCACGCGCAGCACGGCAACTGGCGAACACGACGAAGACGCCGCCGCAATGGCGCGGCGCAACCCCGCGATGGCTCGTGCAAATGCTCCCATGGGCGCCGGTGGAGGCGGGCGTTTATCGCGTGAATCAGGCGCTCGACGAGAAGTTCGACGTCAAGTGCAGCCCCGCGGAGGGGGAGGACCTCCCCGTCGCCTTCAACGACTACGAGCCGAACCCGCGCGAGTACGTCCTCGCGTCGTGCACGACGACGATCGCCATCCAGACGCGCATCTCGGACCTCTTCCGGAGCCCGATGGACCAGGCGAAGGAGCAGCTCACGCTCGCGATCGAGAAGATCAAAGAGCGGCAAGAGAGCGAGCTGCTCTACAGCAAGGACTTCGGGTTGCTGAACAACGTGGACCCCGAAATGCGCATCGCGACGCGCAACGGACCGCCCACGCCGGACGATCTCGACGAGCTCATCGCGACGGTGTGGAAGGAGCCCGCCTTCTTCGTCGCGCACCCGCGGGCGATCGCCGCGTTCGGGCGCGAATGCACGCGCCGCGGTGTGCCCCCGCCGACGGTGACGCTCTTCGGCTCGCCGTTCTTGACGTGGCGCGGTCTCCCGCTCGTGCCGAGCGACAAGATGCGGATCAAGGACAACAAGACCGACATCCTCCTCATGCGCGTCGGCGAGCGAAAGCGCGGCGTCGTCGGCCTCTTCCAGCCGGGCCTCCCGGGCGAAGTGAACCCCAGCCTCTCGGTCCGCATGATGGGCATCGATCAGGCGGGGACTGCGAAATACCTCATCTCGCTCTACTGCTCCGTCGCCGTGCTCACGCACGACGCGCTCGGCTGTCTCCAGGACGTGGTGATCGACAACTACCATGAGTACGCCTGATCCGAAGGGCGGTCAGACGCAGGGACTGCCGCCCGTCGGCGAGGTATCGCTGCTGACCGCGCACCTGCCGCGCACGACGGAGACGCCGAACTATCCGTCGGCGGCAGCCACGTCGACCCCGGGCATCGCGCTCGCGGCTGCACGCGTGCCCGGAGGGCCGACGCTCCCTGAGCTCGATCCCCTCTCGTTCACGAACGCGATCTCACAGCTCGCGAACCAGATCTGGGCGGCTCCCTCGCCGCCGATGACGAGTGCCCCGGGGTCGATGGACACGAGCGCGCTCTCGTCTCCGCCGACCGCCCTCGCTCCGTCTCCGCCGGCCGCCCACGCCCTCGCTCCGCCGGCCGCCCTCGCTCCCTCTCCGCCGGCCGCCGGCCGGAGTGATTCCCGGTTCCATGCGGCGCCAAATTTCGACTGGATCGAGCGTCCCGTCGATCCGTCATTCGGCACGAGCGTCGAAGAGCTCCTTCGCTTTCCGCTCCAGGAGCCCACGACGGCTTCGGCGCTGCCGGCGACCCCGGCGGAGCCTCGCTTCGCGCTCGACGTCTTCGAGATCACGCCGGTCGGCGATCCGTCGTTGCAGCCACTGGGCCATCGGATCTTCGATCCGAACGTTCTGAGGAAGGAGTTTCCGATCCTGAGCGAGCCCGTCCGCGGCAAGCGCCTCGTGTGGCTCGACAACGCGGCGACGACGCAGAAGCCGAAGGCCGTCATCGATCGCCTGCAGTTCTTCTACGAGCACGAGAACTCGAACATCCACCGCGCCGCACACACGCTCGCCGCGAAGGCGACCGACGCGTACGAATCGGCGCGCGAGAGCGTTCGGCGATTCATCAACGCGCCGTCGCCGCGTGAGATCGTCTTCGTTCGCGGAACGACGGAAGGCATCAACCTCGTCGCGCAGAGCTATGGACGGCGCAACGTCTCCGAGGGTGACGAGATCGTCATCACGTGGCTCGAGCACCACGCGAACATCGTCCCGTGGCAGCAGCTCTGCTCGGAGAAGCGCGCGCGCCTGCGCGTCGCGCCGGTCGACGACCGCGGCGAGGTCATCCTCGAAGAATACGAGAAGCTCCTCGGCCCGAAGACGAAGCTCGTGTCGTTCACGGCGGTGTCGAACGCGCTCGGCACGGTGACGAAGGCGAAGGAGATGATCGCGATGGCGCATCGCCACGGCGCTCTCGTCGTCCTCGACGGCGCCCAGTCCATCTCGCACATGCCGGTCGACGTGCAGGACCTCGGCTGCGACTTCTTCGTCTTCTCCGGTCACAAGGTCTTCGGACCGACGGGCATCGGCGCACTCTTCGGCCGCGCCGAGCTGCTCGACGCGATGCCGCCCTGGCAGGGCGGCGGCGACATGATCCTGACGGTCAATTTCGACGAGACGACCTATCAGGAGACGCCGCATAAATTCGAGGCGGGGACGCCCGACATCTCCGGTGCGATCGGTCTCGGCATGGCGATCGACTATATCGAGGCGATCGGCCGGACCCGGATCCAGGACCACGAGGAGAGGCTCACCGGCTACGGCGTCGACGTCATCTCGGCGATGCCGGGCGTGCGGCTGATCCCGGCCGGGCAGC
>JAQBQJ010000051.1 GCA_028287065.1 Labilithrix sp.
GAGACGTCGCCGGCCTTCCAGGCGAAGCTCCTGCGCGTCATCCAGGAGAGCGAGATCCGTCGCGTCGGCGAGAACAAGCCGATCCAGGTCGACGTCCGCATCATCGCGGCGACGAACCAGGATCTGCTGACGGCGATCGCGGAGAAGCGCTTCCGCCAGGACCTCTACTATCGCCTCAACGTCGCGCGCTTCCAGCTGCACGCGTTGCGTGAGCGCCGCGAGGACCTGCCCGATCTGCTCACGTACTTCATGGAGAAGTACAACAAGAAGATGGGCACGAAGGCGCGCCTCGACGAAGGCGTGCTCGAGGCGCTCAACACCTACGACTTCCCCGGAAACATCCGCGAGCTCGAGCACATGATCGAGCAAGCCGTCGCGCTCGTGCAGAACGGCGTCGTCACGCGCGACGACGTGCTGCCCGAGACGCGCCCGAGCGAGGTCGGCAGCGGCCGCACGGGCCGAACTCTCGCCGACGTCGTCGACACGGCGGAGCGTCAGGCCATCGAGGGCGCGCTGCGCGACTGCGACGGAAGTCGCGAGAAAGCGGCGGAGGTCCTCGGCATCTCTGCGACGACGCTCTGGCGGAAGATGACGCGCCTGGGAATCGTTTACGACGCGCGCGGTTGAGCGATCCGGCGCTGCCCGGCTGTGAAGGATTGCCGCGCAGAAAAGCGGTCGCGGTTCAGGGTTGAAGTGGCGTCCTTCAATTCTGAAATGTGCGTCGCGGCTTTACGCTGCAGAACGGCCTCGTTTCCTCACATCCACACCTGGCCCCTGGCTTGCTAAGATGTCGCCTTTGCGTGCAAACGATCCTCCTCGTCGACTCGATCTCGCCTCCTGACGGAGATGCCTCGCTTCTCGCGAGCGCCCTCCGCGTCGAGGGGTTCCAGGTCGTCCTCGCCGGCTCGGCCAGCGAGGCGCGCGCCGCGCTCGAGCAGGGAACGGTCGCCCTCGCGCTCGTCGACCTGATGCTCAAGACGGACGCGGCCACGAACGGCCTCGAGCTCGCACGCGAGCTCAAGCTCGCCTACCCCGGTCTGCGCGTTCTCCTGACGAGCGCGTACTACCTCAGCGAGCGCCAGCTCGAACGCGCGGACTGCGGCGTCAGCGGGTTCATCCCGAAGCCGTACGACGTCGGTGAGGTCGTGAGCTTCATCCGCGCGAAGGTCTCCGGTCCGCCGAGCTCGCGACGCTTGTGGCACGCCGAGGCCACGTCGGGTGTCGTCGAGGTCCGGAATGGAGCCAGCACGCCGGTGCCCGCGGCAGGCGTGCCCGCCACGACGGAACCGGCCGCCGGAGCACGCGCCCGACGCTGAAAGCCCGTGGTATGGGAGCACGATGCGTGTCGAGCGCTTCGACTACCCGCTTCCCGCGGAGCTGATCGCGCAGACGCCCGCGCCGGAGCGCGAGCAAGCGCGGCTTCTCGTCGTGCCGCCGGGCGCAGCCGCGATGCAGCATCGGTCGATCGCCGACCTGGCCGAGCACGTCGCCGAAGGGACGCTCATCGTCGTCAACGATACGAAGGTGCTCCCGGCGCGGATCCTCGGCCTGAAGGAGGGCACCGGCGGCAAGAGCGAGGTGTTCCTCGTCCGCAAGCTCGGTGAGTCGGTCGACGACGAAGGGCGCGCGACGCAGCGATGGCGTGCGCTCGCACGCGCGTCGAAGGCTCTCCGCCCGGGCACGCGCATCGTGAAGGACGCGCTCGTCGTCGAGTTCGAGGGCAAGGCTCATGACGGTCTGTTCGAGGTGCGTCTCTTCACGCGCGACGGCTCACCGCTCGACGAGGCGCGCCGGCGCGCCGGGCAGGTCCCGCTCCCGCCGTACATCAAGCGCGAGCTGCAGGCGGACGACGAGGCCCGTTACCAGACGGTCTTCGCGCGTGTGGAGGGCGCCGTCGCGGCGCCGACCGCCGGTCTTCACCTCACCCCGGCGCTCATGAAGCGCCTCGAGTCGCGCGGCTGCGAGATCGCTACGTGTACTCTGCACGTAGGGCTCGGCACGTTCCAGCCCGTCACGGTCGACGACCTCGACGACCATCCGATGCACTCGGAGTACTTCGAGATCACGCGCTCGCTCGCCGCGTCGATCGCACGCGCACGCCAGCGTGGAGCGCCGGTGCTCGCCGTCGGCACCACCGTCGTGCGGGCGCTCGAGTCCGCGAGCGATCCCGAGAAGCCCGGGCACGTCCGCGCGTGCGCCGAAGAGACGAAGATCCTGATCCAGCCCGGGCACGCGTTCGCGGTCGTCGATCGACTGCTCACCAACTTCCATCTGCCGAAGTCGACGCTGCTCGCGCTCGTGTGCGCGTTCGCGGGGACCGAGCGCGTGCTCGACGTCTATGCCGCGGCCGTGAAGGAGAAATACCGGTTTTTCTCGTACGGTGACGCGATGCTCCTCGATCGCGCAGGCGACGCACGATGACGGCCCCTCGCACGCCGGGCTTCGCGTTCCGTGTCGTGGCCGAGAGCGGTCATGCACGCTCGGCGGTGTTCACGACGCCGCATGCGGAGGTCGAGACGCCGACGTTCATGCCCGTCGGAACCCAGGGCAGCGTGAAGGGCCTGACGCCGGACGAGGTCGCCGCGACGGGCGCGCAGATCGTCCTCGGCAACACGTATCACCTGTGGCTCCGGCCCGGCCCCGACGTCGTCGCCGGTCAGGGGGGGCTGCACGGCTTCACGCGCTGGCCGCGCGCGATGCTCACCGACTCCGGGGGTTTCCAGGCGTTCTCGCTGGGCGGTGGAACGCCGGGCAAGGACCCGCTGGTGAAGCTCGACGAGAAGGGCTTCACGTTCCGCTCGCACCTCGACGGATCGAAGCACGAGCTCACACCCGAGGAAGCGGTGCGCGTGCAAGGTCTGCTCGGCGCGGACATCCAGATGCAGCTCGACGTGTGTCCTCCCGGCGAATCGCCGCGACCGATCGTCGAGCAGGCCGTCGCGAGGACGACGCGCTGGGCGCGGCGCGCGCTCGCGGCCCCCCGCCCCGAGCGGCAAGCGCTCTTCGGGATCGTCCAGGGCTCCTGCTTCCCCGATCTGCGGCGCGCGCACGCCGACGAGCTGGCCGGTCTCGACGTGGAAGGCCGATGTTTCGACGGCCTCGCGCTCGGCGGCTTTTCCGTCGGCGAGCCGATCCCGCGCATGTACGAGACGCTCCACGAGGTCGCGCATCACGTCGATCGCGAGCGCCCTCGCTACCTCATGGGCGTCGGCACGCCGCGCGATCTGCTCGAGGCGATCGACGCGGGCGTCGACATGTTCGACTGCGTCCTTCCGACGCGGAACGCGCGCAACGGTCAGGCGCTCACGCGATTCGGTCGCGTGGTGATCAAGCAGGCGCAGTGGCGGGAGGACAAGCGGCCCATCGACGAGGACTGTGCGTGCCCGTGCTGCCGCGGCGGCTACTCGCGCGCCTATCTGCGGCACCTCTACCTCGCCGGCGAGATGACGGTCCTGCGCCTGCTCAGCGTCCACAATCTCCACTGGTATGGAGAGCTCGTCGCGGGCGCTCGCGCGGCGATCCGGAGCGGGACCTGGCCCGGGTACAAGGCGGAGGCGCTCGCGCGGCTCGAAAAGGGACAGTGACCGCGTTCTTCGATACTCTGCGAGACCTGCGATGACGGAGGAGAAGAAGCAGATCGGGCGCATCCTCCTGAAGCGCAAGCTGATCTCGCAGGACGAGCTCGACAAGCAGCTCCAGAACCAGAAGGCCGCACACGACGGCGTGCCGCTCGCCTCGCGCATCGCCGCGAGCGGCGCGGTCTCCGAGACCGACGTCCTCCGTGCGCTGTCCGAGCAGCTCGGCGTCCCCGGCATCGATCTGAACCAGATCGCGATCGCGATCGAGCACCTCGATCTCGTGCCGCGCGAGGTTGCCGAGGCGAGCCGCATCCTCCCCGTGCTCGCGCGCGACGATCGCCTCTTCCTCGCGATGGCGAACCCGCACGACAAGCGCGTCATCGACGAGCTGGAGTTCGTGACGGGACGGCGCGTCTATCCGTACGTCGCGATCACGACGACGCTCGAGCGCACCATCGCGGCCGCGTACGCAGCGAAGGACGCGGGACACGCGCACTACGCAGGCCCGGCGGCGCCCGCTGCGGCGCTCGAGCGTCTCGGCGTGGAACGAAGCGCCAGTGGCGACGGTCACATGCAGGCGGGCGGCGGGATCCCGCGCGGCGAGCGCGACAGCGTCGCCCCGGGCGCGCCGTCGGTCGTCGTCGACGAACAGATCGAGGAGGCCGCCGCGAAGGACGACATCTCGACGAGCGATCTCGAGCCGCTCGACGAGGACGTGTCGAAGGTCGAGATGCTCTCCGCCGAGATGCGGAACGCCGCGGGCATGGGCGGACCGGCTCCGGTCGGAGGCAGCGGGAAGAAGATCCTCGTCGTCGACGACGAAGAGGACATCCGCAAGCTCGTGAGGCGCTTGCTCGTCGACAAGGGTCACCAGGTCATCGAAGCCGATCGCGGCCTCGTCGCGCTCCGCCTCGTGAAGGAGGAGACGCCCGACCTCATCCTGCTCGACGCGATGCTCCCCGAGCTCCACGGCTTCGACATCGCGAAGCGCCTGAAGGACAGCGACAAGTACGGCAAGATCCCGATCCTCATGATGAGCGCCGTCTATCGCGGATGGCGCATCGCCGAGGACCTGAAGGCGAACTACGGCATCGAGGACTACATCGAGAAGCCGTTCCGCATCGCCGAGATGCTCGCGAAGGTCACGCGTCTACTCGAGCGCGTCGACGGCGGGCCGCCGTCCACCGATCCCGAGCAGATCAACCGCAATGCGGCGAAGTACCTCGAAGACGGGATCGCCGCATACAAGGCGGGCGAGATCGAGCTCGCGATCTCGATGCTGCGCAAGGGCATCACCGTCGATCCCCTCGCCTATCGCCTTCGGTATCACCTGGCGCTCATTTACGGAAAGCAGGGTCAAATCTACGACGGCATCACGGAGCTCGAGCGTGCCGTCGACCTGAACCCCAAGCATTTCCCGGCATTGAAGAACCTCGCCGTCCTCTACGAGAAGGCGGGCTTCCGTCACAAGGCCGTCGAGATGTGGGAGAGGTGCGTGCACGTCGCGCCGGATCCGGAGACGCGTGAGTCGATCAAGGCTCACCTCCTGAAGCTCCTCTAGCGAAAACGTCAAAACTTCCGGGTCGCGAAACCGTCCTAGAAACGGCTAGCATCCGGAGGCACGGGTACCCTTTGAAGTTTCTCTGCGACAACTGCAAAGCCAAGTACCAGATCGCCGACGAGAAGGTCGCGGGCAAGACCGTCCGCATGAAGTGCCGCAAGTGCGGCCACCAGATCGAGGTGCGAGCTGCCGTCACCGAGACGAGCGTATCGACCTCACCTCCCGCCGCGCCGGGCGCGGACGCGCCTCGTCCGGCCGCGAAGAGCGGCCTCGCAACGAGCCTCTCCGCCGCGAAGCCGCGCGCGCCCGTCGGACAGCCGCAAGCTCCCGCCGCAAGCGCCCTCGCCGGCGCATTCCAGCGCACGGTGCAGGATGCGCCGCAGTCGGTCCCCTTCCCGGGTCAGGCCTCGCCGCTCGAGCTCAGCGTCACCGACGAGTGGTACGTCGCGATCAACGGCGTGCCCGTCGGCCCGGTGCGCATCTCGGAGCTCCGCCGCAAGGCCGGCTCCGGCGCGGTGACCGAAGACTCGCTGTGCTGGCAGGAAGGCCTCGAGGAGTGGCGGCCCGTCCGCAGCATCCCGGAGCTCGCGGCGATCGTGCGCGAGGCCGCGCAGGGCAATCGTCCTTCGCTCGTATCGCCGCCGCCCGCCGAAGGTCGCGGCTCGCGACCTCCTACGCCGCAACGTCCCGCGCCGAGCCCGCCCGCGCGTACGCCCGATCCGCCGCGCGCGCCCACGTTCGATGCACCGCCTCCGCGACCGCTCGCTCCGTCACGTAGCAACGTCGTTCCGCTGCGCGTCGCTGCGTCGTCGGCGTCGGATGCGGAGCCGCCCGTCACGTCGCCTCTCACCGGCGGCAACGGCGGTGCAGCGGCGGCGTTCGCGCCGTCGTTCGCTCCGCAAGCCGCGCCCACGTTCGCGCCGCAGGTCCAGCAGGCACCTGCGCCTGCGCCCGCGCCTCCTCCCGCGCCGGTCGCGATCAGCGACCCGTTCGCGGTCCCGCCCGCACCTGCTGCTGCGACCGCATCGCTCGCTCCTCCCGCGCCCTACGCGGCGTTCGGTCCGTCACCGTCGCAGGCCGCGATCGCGCCGCCGCCGCAGAAGCGCGGCGTGCCGCTGTGGTTCTGGCCGATCCTCCTCTTCACCGGGGTGTTCGGCGTATCGGCGGCCGTCTTCGTGTTCCGGCAGCAGCAACAGCCCGCGCCGGTCGTGATCCAGATGTCGCCGACGGCGACCGCGACGACGCCGGCCGAGCCCAAGGTGGAGACGCCGCCGCCTCCGACGAACGAAATTCCGGTCGCTTCGACCGCGCCGACGAGCGCGAAGGTAGCGACCGGTGGACCCAGGGCGGCGGCGCCGGCGGCAGCCGCGCCCGAGAAGAAGGGCATCGATCTCGGTGGCCTCGTCCCGGGTGCAGGCGGCCCGAACGTCGGCGGCGGAGCCGGTGCGGGCGCAGGCGGCGGTGGTGGTCTCGACTCGTCGTCGGTCGAGCGCGTCGTTGCTTCGCATCGCGCCGGCGTGAAGCGCACGTGCTGGGAGCGCGGCGGCGCGGATCAGAAGTCGAGCGTCAACGTCACGGTGAGCGCCACAGTCGCGCCGGACGGCAGCGTGTCGAACACGTCGTCCAGCGGCGACGACCCCGTCGTCGCGAAGTGCATCGAGGCGCAGGTCAAGAGCTGGCGCTTCAACGCGCCGGGCTCGACCACGACCGTGAACATCCCGTTCAAGTTCGTGCGCCAGTAGGTCGAAGTCACGCAACTCCGGCGGCGCGCGGCCGACCGGGTGCTACGTGACACCCATGCGCCGCGTCGTGGTCCTCGCGCTCGTCGTCCTCGCTGCTGCGTCGCGGCACGCGCGCGCCGACGAGATCGCGCCCGAGCTGGAGACGCTCGAGCTGCGGCAGAAGGCGGACGCCGAAGCGAAGAAGCTCCTCGCGGGGCTCTCGCCGAACGACCAGCGCCGTCTCACGGGCATGTACGTGGCCTTCGATCCGAACCCGAGCGATCCGAGCGCGATGGTCGCGTGCGACGACGACGGCGACTACGTGATCGTCGTCACCGACGCGATGCTCCGGCTCGTGTCGATCGTCGCGCGCGCGCAGAGCTACGACGAGGTCAGCGCCTCGCGATCCATCGAGAATTACGCGAGTTTCCTCGCGCGGACGCAGGTGCCGGGCCGCCGTCTGCTGCCTCCGCCGCCCGGCTTCTACGCCGCGCAGAAGGCTGCGCCGACGCAGGACACGCGCCTGCGCGAGGCCCTCTCGTTCGTGCTCGCGCGCGAGCTCACGCACATGCGCGCGGGCGATCTCGTCTGCGCGCATCCCTCCGCCACGCACGAGAGCGGCGACGACGTCTGGACGAGCAGCGAGCAGCGCCGCGCGCTCGAAGGCGCCGCGAACGTCTACCGGAGCGCGACCACGGCGCGCGACGAGGAGGCGACGACGCGCGTCCTCGACGCCGGTCGCACCGAGGAAGGCGCGCTCGGCCTGCTTCGTTTCTTCGCGCAGCTCGACGTGGAGCGCGCCGTCGCGGTGAGCCGCTTCGCGCCCACCTACGCCGCGCAGCATCCGGCGCCGCTCGTCCGGGCGGCGGCGGTCGCGAGCGCCGCGAAAAATCACCGCTCGCCGTAGTTCGTTAGCAACCAAAGTCGGCGCGCGGCCGATGCGTCGGTCGTGCAAATCAAGCTCGACGACCCCGATTACCCCGCGGCCCTCCGCCAGCTCCCCAACCCTCCTTCGGTCCTCACGACGAGCGGGCCCCTCGAACGCAGACGGGCGATCGCGATCGTGGGGTCGCGTGACGCATGCGACGAGGCGCTGATCTTCGCGCATGGTCTCGCCTTCCAGCTCGCTTCAGCGGGGATTCTCGTCATCTCCGGCGGGGCGGTTGGTGTGGACGGCGCCGCCCACCGCGGGGCGCTCGCGGCGAACGGCGCGACCTGGGTCGTGAGCCCGACCGGGAAGGACCGGCTGTACCCGCTCGAACATCGAGCTCTCTTCGCGGAGGTCGCGGCGTCGACCGAGTCGCGCATGGTGTGGGCGTTCGCCGACCACACCGACGCGACGCCGCCCACGATGCGGTACCGCAACGGCGTGCTCGCGGCATTCTCGGAGGCGCTGATCGTGGTCCAGGCGCACTACAAGTCGGGATCCCGCAACGCCGCGGGATGGGCTCGCGGACTGCGGCGACCCGTGTGGGCAGTGACTGCAGCGCCGTGGATGGGGGAGTTCTGCGGGTCCCTCGTGGAAGTCGCACAGGGAACGGCCCGTCCTCTCTGCTCGGCGGCGCAGCTCTTCAGAGCGCTCGCGCTTGGTGACCCGGCCACGCCGCCGAGGGTCGACGTCCGGACCCTCGTGGCAGCTCGACCGCGACAAAACAGCCGTCGAGCTTTGGCAAAAGCGACCCTCGAAGACGCCCCTCCGCAGGCCCCCGACATGGGGTCCTGGACGGCCGAAGAAACATCAGTGTTTACGAACCTTTGCCATAACCCCATGCACATCGACGAAATCGCCGATCGGACGGGCTTCACCATACCCCCCATACGAACGGCGCTCTTGACGCTGTCCTTGAAGGACGTAGTAGTAGAGGGCCCTGACGGGTTCTATCGTCGCAGATTTGCGAGCTAACCCTTCGGGACTACTTGCTTCTTTTCGGTTTCGGAACGCGGGGGCATCAAAGAACGCATGGGCAAGACACTCGTCGTCGTCGAGTCTCCGGCGAAGGCCAAGACGATCAAGAAGTACCTGGGCACGGGCTACGAGGTCCTCGCCTCGAAGGGCCACGTCAAGGATCTGCCCAAGAAGATGGGCATCGACTTCGAGAACGGCTTCCAGGAAACCTACGAGATCGTCCCCGGTAAGGAGAAGGTCC
>JAQBQJ010000084.1 GCA_028287065.1 Labilithrix sp.
CCCGCTCCCGCTGTCGCTCCCGCTGCCGCGCGCGCTGCCGATCCGCCTCCCGTTCCCTCCCCCGCTCTGCCTCCCGCACCGGCCGTCGCGCCCGCCCGCGCTCCGGCGGCCGCTCCGCGTGCCCTCTCGGTGATCGCCGACGAAGCGTCGACCTGTACGAAGTGCGGGCTCGCGACGACGCGCACGAACGTCGTCTTCTCCCGCGGAAACCCTGCGGCGAAGCTCTGTTTCGTCGGCGAAGCTCCGGGCTCGGACGAGGACGCGCAGGGCCTTCCGTTCGTCGGGCGCGCGGGCCAGCTGCTCGACAAGATGATCGCCGCGATGGGCCTCGATCCCGCGAAGGACGTCTACGTCTGCAACATCATCAAGTGCCGCCCGCCGGGCAACCGCAAGCCGGAGCCGATCGAGATCGAGACGTGCATCCCGTACCTCCACGAGCAGCTGGCCGCGGTCGATCCGAAGGTGATCGTCGCGCTGGGGAACACGGCGGTCGCCGCGCTGCTCGGCACGAAGCTCGGCATCACGAAGGTCCGCGGCCAGTGGAAGCTCTATCGCGGCAAGATCCCGATCATGCCGACGTACCATCCGTCGTACTTGATCCGTCCGAGCGCGCAGCAGGTCGAAGCGAAGAAGCAGGTCTGGGAAGACCTCCAGGCCGTGATGAAAGAGCTGGGCCTCCCGCCGAAAAAGGCGTGATTTCCGGCGCCCGCGGGCGCCGCCTCCCGGCCCCTCTCCGCCGGCCCGAGATCGTTCGGCCACCGATTCGGTGGCCGAACGATCCGAGTGTACAAGCCGGCAGATCGGTAACGATTTAGCTCGGGCACATAGGTAACAAAATAGTGGTCACCTTCTGCTCATCCGCTCAGCGGCGTGAAGCTCCTTCCGTCCTTGCTCACATGTCCTAGATCGAGGTTCGTAAACGAGATCAGGTAGCGGCCATCGTCCTCTTCGCGCACGCCGACGTACTCTCCGGTCAAAGGCATCGCGAGATAGACGTCGTTGCGCAGGATGCGGAGGCGTCCATGGTTACCGACCTGGATCACGTCGTCGTGGAGCGGGTACTCCGGCTCGGGGAGCTTTGAGGGCATCGGTCGCTTCGAGACCTCGAAGACGTCCGCAGGTCGTCGCATGTCGAGCGCTTCGTGAGGGCGGGCGGTGTTGAATTCCTTCACCCAGGCATCGAAGCGTTGTTGCTGCTGGAGAAGGTTGCCCGCCGCCGGTCGCGTTGTGTCTCGCTTGAGCGTTCGGTGCATGCGCTCGTGCCGACCGTTCTGCTCAGGGTGTCCCGGTTCGATGCGTTCAAGCACGATGCCGAGACGCAGCCAGAGCACCGATAAACGCGTCAGTGTCGCGAGGCCGCGGGACGCAAACGGCACACCGTTGTCGGTGCGGATTGCGAGCGGTAGGCCGCTTTCGTTGAACACCGAGAGGAACACGTCGCGCGCTGCTTCGTCGCTGATCGCACCCATGCCCTCGCAGCAAAGGACGAAGCGACTGAGATGATCCGTGATCGTCAGCGGGTAGCAGTACTCGGTATTCCCCAATCGAAACTGCCCCTTGTAGTCGGCGCACCAGACCTCGTTCGGCTCTGCGGTCTCGCGTAGCTGCGTCGGACGCATTGGCGCGCGCTTTCGCTTTGGCTTCGGCGTGATGAGCCCGGAGTTCGTGAGGATGCTCCATATCGTGCTCGGTGCTGGGAGCTTCACCGAGACCTCACGCTCGACGACCTCCTTCAGCTTCTTCGGCCCCCAGGTCGGATGCTTCTTTCGCGCCGCGACGATGAGCTCCACGAGCTCGGTCGGCGTGCGATGCGGGATTCTTCGCGGTGCTCGAGACGCATCGTAGAGGCCAGACACTCCCTCGACGCGGTAGCGGTTCCAAATCTTGTGGCCCGTCTTCCGCGAGATCTCGTACTCGAGGCACAGATCCGTCATGCGCTCCCCGCGCTTCAGACGGGCAACAAACTCCATACGCAGGTCCACAGGCTGGTTCGCTTTCCAGGGCACGGCGGTCTCCTGCCGCTGCCCTAACAGGCGTTACCTATGTGCCCGATTCAAACCGTTACCTATGTACCCGAGCCGTACCTCGTGATGGGTGGCCTCGTGGAAACGTCGGGCGCGCGGAGCTCGCGCGAAGCGCGGCGTAGCGCGCCCCACGTTTCGCGAACGGCGACGCGGGTCCAGCGTGGGATCGAGGCGAGATCCTCCCCAGCTCCCGCGTTTCTCCTTCGATCTCGGATCTCGGCCCCGGCGCGCGACGATGCTTCGACCACCAATTCGGTGGTCTAACGATCGGCGCGGGGGGTGGCAGCGGCCCGCCCGGGTTGCGCAAACGGTTCGGTCACCCAAGCATCGACGGCAGGCGCCGCGCGATCACGGCGATGCGCGCGAGATCACGGCGACGCGCGCGCGGCGCGCGATCAGCGTTCGCGCTCTTGCGGGGCCTGGCGGACGTCCGCCGGGGGGATTTCGCGCGCGGCGACGTTCGGCTCGCGCTCGGCGGCCGTGAAGGCAGCCTGCGCGAGGCGCTTGTACGCGTCGACGCGCGTGTAGACGTGGTTGCCCGTTGCCGAGCAGCTTCCGCCGCGCGAGACGATGCCGACGATCTCGCCCGTCATCACGTCGATGGCCGGACCACCGGAGTCGCCGCGGCACGTCGCGCGGTCGACCTCGAACTCGCGGGGACCGAGGACGGCGCCCGTCGCGGCGTTCGCGCTCGGGCCGGTCGCGAGGACCGTGCTCTTCGCGCGCGCGACCTTCAAGCCGACGACGTTCTGCACGCCGCCGCCGAAGCCGACGGGCATGATCACGTCGCCGGTCTCGACCGGGCTGTGCAGGCGCATCGAGAGCACCGCAGCGTTCTGGATCGGGCGATCGAGGACCAGGAACGCGACGTCCGCATCGCAGAGGACCTGGCCGGTCGGGTGCAGCGTGCGCACCGCGCGAGCGACCGGAACGTCGACGTCGGGGCGAACGTGCGAACCCGTGTAGATTGCAATCGACGAGGGGTCGACGTCTTCCGCGAGGTGGTCGCCGTTGTGCGAGCGGCCGCGCGCATCGCACGACGGCGTCGCCGTGACGGCGCGCGAAACGCAGTGGCGAGCCGTCAGAACGAGGTTCGGCGCGACGAGCGCCCCGCTGCAAAGCGTGATGTGCGAAGGACTGTCCGCCATCGTCGTCGCGATCGCGACGACGCCCGAAGACGACTCCTGTTCGACCGCGCGGAGGCTCGCAGCGTCCGGTGTCTGCTGTCGCTTCACGCAGCCGGAACCCATGACGGCGAGGCTCGCAGTGGCCAGCGTGAGAATGCCCGTGAGGACGCTTGTCGTGTGCGCGGCGCGCTTGAGGAGGAGCGAAATCGTCATGTCCATTTCGCGAGAAATACGAGCAGTCGCACTGCCTCTCGCTCTCTCCAATGTGCACGATCGGACGCGTTCGCGCGAGGGGCTTGATGACGATTTAACATCGAAAAAATAGGCTTACGGTGTGCGACGACGTCTCTCATTGGATGTGTGTGCGCATGGATCGAACGCACACCACGACGTGCACGTCAGATGTCCGCGCTACTCGCCTCGCAACATGATTCACGGTTGCGAGCGCACGATCCTTCATGCTCCGCGCAGCCATTTCGTTAACTGGATGGCGCTCGATCCACGGTCCGTCGCGTCAGTCGCGCAGCCCTTCGAGCTGCGAGTTGAGCTCCGCGCCTACGAGGATCGCGAGGCTCGTGAGCCATAGCCACACGAGGAGTACGGCGACGGCAGCGAGACTTCCGTAGAAGACTGCGTACTCCGCGAGAGTGGTCACATAGAGACCGAAGGCCCACGAGATCACCAACCAGAGGACGACTGCGAGCACCGCTCCCGGAAGGACACGGCGCACGACCCGCTTCGAATGACTTACCGAAAATCTGTAGAACGCTGCAAGCACGGCCGTGGCGAAAAGTACCGAAACCGAAAGCGCGAGCGCACGCTCGCCACCGCTGCGGACGATGCGTGCGCGACGGCGTCGCGACGACTCAGGCGTGGGAGCCTCTGTCTGCTGCGTGTGCGGAATGGCGGAGCTGACCGGAGCGGCGCGTTTCGTCGAGCTCGGCTGCGAAGGTGTCACGCTCGAGCTGCCCGGCGTCGAAACCGTCGGAGAAATCGTCGGTCGTGGCTCGCGCTGCTCGCGCGGATGCATCACCGCGTCCCATTGCACGATCGTGAACGCTGCGAGCGCGAACGCGCCGAGCGAAGCGATGACCCACGCGAGGGAGAGCACGCGCTTCTTCCACCACGGACGTCGAGGCGCACCGATCACGTTCTCGACGGCGTTCATCAGACCATGCGTGCCGCCCGACGCGATCCACAGGAACGTCGCGGCTGCGGCAGGACCCAGCGCGGCGCCGCCGCCACCGGCAAGGCGCTCGACTTCTTTCTTCACGACCGCTTCTGCGGTCCCGGGCAGGTTGTCGAGCACCGGCGAGAGCACCGCGTCGACGCCGCGCCGCCGCGCGATGAGGCCCACGACGTAGCCGACGAACACGAGGAGCGGCAGCAGACTCAGGAAGAAGTGGAACGCCATCGCGGGCGCCGCGAGCAGCACGTCGTGGAGCACGAGCCCGTGGCCGAGTCGATGAATCGCCCGCTGCACCCGACGCCAGCGTGGCGCGTCCTTCGGCAACGGCGGCGCGAGCACGCCCCGCGGACGACGCATCGTCGCCGGCTTTCCTCGCGAGGATGCGACCTTCTCTTCCGGCGTCGGGGGCGTCGCACTTTGCATCGCGAACGCCAGCAAGGAGACGCGTCTTCCGCGCGTCCGTCAAACGGACACGTGGCACGGGTCGCTTCGTCGAAGTATGGTGCGGCGCGTGAGGAGCCTTCGAAATCGCGGTGCGGCCGCGTTCATCTGGTGCGGCCTGGCTTGTGCGACGATCCTGCTCACGGGCGCGTGCAGCAGCAGCAGCAGCAGCGACGACGGCAGCAGCGGTACGAGCGGCGGAGGCGACGGCGGCGCCGATCGACGCCTGCCCGGTCCGATCCACCCGGCGGCGTCGTGTCTCGTGACCATCGAGACGCCCGAGCTCCTGCCGGCGATGCACGTCCCCGAGGGCACGGTCATCACGTACAATTCGAACCCGCCGTCGAGCGGCCCGCACTACCCGGTCTGGGCGAACTTCCAGGAGTACTCGCAGCCGCTCGACGAAGGATACCTCGTGCACAGCCTCGAGCACGGCGCCGTCGCGCTGCTCTACAAGTGCGATCCCACCGCGGCGTCGTGCGCACCGACGATCGACGCGCTCCGCAAGATCCGCGACTCGCTCGCGACCGATCCCGCGTGCGACGCTTCCATCCGCGTCCGCGTCGTGATCGCACCGTTCCCGCGGCTCGACGCGCCCGTCGCCGCGGTCGCGTGGGGCATCACGTACAAGGCCGAGTGCGTCGACGTTCCGACGCTCACGCAGTTCGCGAAGGACAACTACGCGCAGAGCCCCGAGAACATCTGCGCGCCGGGCCGGACGTTCTGATCGGCGCCTGATTCAGCCGATGCGCGGTCCCTTGCCTGGTTCGCGCGGCTCCGGCGCATACGCATCGTCGTACTGAGGCGCGCCCGGCGCGTCCTTCTTCTTCGCTTCGTCCGCGTCGTGCTGATCCTTCGCCTGCGCGATGCCCTCGGCGGTCGTCGGCTCCGGCGGATGCGGATTCTCGCCGGGCGCGGCCTGCCGGGCGGGCGGAGACGAGCCGGTCGCGCGGTGCGTGACGTTCGTGAACGCCTTGTCGATCTCGTTCGCGACGGTTTCGAAGGCCTTGCCGACCTCCTTCGCGCCGTCTTTCACGGCCCCTTCGACCTTGTCGGTCGGCAGCTTTTCGATGGCGCCCTTTGCCGCGCGGAAGAGGAGGTTCAAGCCCTGCTTGAGATCGTCGACCGGCTTCGGCTTGTCATCGCTCATGGTGCGAGGATGATGACCACGCACGGCGGGGCTGTCCAGGGTCGCGAGCGGATCAGCCCGCTTTGATGCGGGAGATCGACACCGGTGCGAACGCGGTCACTCGATTTCGCCCGGTCCGCTTCGAGGTGTAGAGCGCCTCGTCGGCCGCCTTGAACAGCTCCTCCCAGCTCTGACCGGCCTCGGGGAACGTCGCGATGCCGACCGAGCACGTCACCGTGAGCGGGCCGTTCTGCGTGTTGAAGACGGTCTTCTCGAGCTCCTCGCGGATGCGTTCGCCGAGCAGCGCCGCGCCCGCCTCGTCCGTCTGCTCGCACAGCACGACGAACTCTTCGCCGCCGAAGCGCGCGACCACGTCCGTCGCTCGCTTCTGCTTCTGCAGGACGTCCGCGAGGCCCTTGATGACCACGTCACCGACGTCGTGGCCGTGCGTGTCGTTGACCTTCTTGAAGAAGTCGATGTCCGTGATGAGCACCGAGAGCTTCCTGCCGAAGCGCTTGGCGGCGGCGACCTTCGCGGCGCCCTGATCGAGCATCGACCGCTTGTTGAGGAGGCCGGTGAGGCCGTCGGTCGTCGCCATCGTCTCGAGCTTCTGGACCATCCGCGCGTTCGACAGGCTGACGGCGAGGTGGCTCGCGAGGACTTCGAGCGTCGGACGAACCGTGTCGCCGAACGCATGGCGGCGCTTGGCCCCAAGGATCAGCGTGCCGAGAGGCCGGCCGTGGTGCAGCAGCGGAAGAACGAGGAGCGAGGGAATACTCGGCCAGGGCAATCGCTTGGAGAGCACGACCTGGTGCGCCGGGTCGAACTCGCCTTTGTAAGGGAGGGGGAAGCGATTCGTGACGACCATCGAGACGAGGCCGGTGTTCTGCTTGAAACGCTGGCCGACCAGGTCCTCGATCTCACCGCCCTCGCTGCGCGCGGCGCAGACCTCGTGCATCTTGCCGGCTTCGTCCCAGATGGTGACGGCGGCGAGCTCGAAGCTCGCGATCTCGCGCGCGGCA
The DNA here is from genome assembly GCA_028287065.1 of Labilithrix sp. GTDB lineage: Bacteria > Myxococcota_A > Polyangia > Polyangiales > Polyangiaceae > Labilithrix. The sequence continues at coordinate 6,933 of JAQBQJ010000084.1, forward strand.
CGCACGCCGGCCTCGACGACGTCCTTCTCCGACAGCGCCGCGCCGAGCGCCTGCGCGGCACGATAGAGCTTCCCTTGCTCGACCTTCGCGCGCTCCAGCTGGACGAACACGCGCTCGTTCTGGATCGCGCGGAGACAGTAACGCGCGGCCTGCGCCACGAGCTCGTGCTCGTGCGGCGTGAAGGCTCGGTTCTCGACGCGATCGAGCGCGAGCACGCCGCGAACGATGCCGTCGTCGATGACCGGGATGGCCGCGAGCGCCCGCACCGGACAAGCCGAGGCGTAGTACGGCACCTTGTACGAAGGACGGAGGTTGGCGAGGAGCACCGCCTCCTTCTTCGCGATGACCGCGGCGAGCACGCCGTCTCCGATCGAGAACGGCGCGTCGTGGATCTCGTCCGATGCGGTCGACAGCTCGCTGATGCGGAGGTGCGTACCGGAGTCGGTGCGCCAGAGCAGCACGGCGGTGTGGAGGTCGAGACAACGGCGGAGCAATTCCAGTGCATAGTGCACGGATTGATGGATCTCCTCGACGCTGGAGCGCGCGAGCCTCTCCTCGGCGTCCTCCTTCTGCGCGGCGACCTCGCCGGCGCCGAGGAGCCGGTAGCTGCGGGCGTCGTCGCGGAGTCGTTCGAGCTCGCGATCGACGCGCGCGCGTGCCGTGAGTCGAATCCGCGCCACTTCGGCGCGTAGGAGGAGCAAGTTGAGGAGCGCAAACGCACACGCGAAACCGGCCTGCGTGGCGAGCGCCTCCCAGCTCGTCTCCCCGAGGGTCCTGTGACGGATCGCAGCATCGAGCGCGACGACCCACGCGACCACGGCAAGGCCGGGGGCGGGCCGCCCGAACGACGCGACCAGCGCGACGAGCACGTACGTCGCGGGCGAGAACCGGCCGGACAGCGTCCCGTCGAAACGGAGCAGCGCCGCGTCGAGCCCGACGGCGAGCAGCGCGCCGAGCTCGAAATCCAGGACGAACTTCGCGTCGCCGGTGAGGCGCAGCTTCGAGCGGAGCCTCTTCACGAGGAGGAACGCCCAGACCACGGCGGCGGCGACCGGAAGCGCTCCGAGCGGCGCGGTCGCGCCTCCGAAGAAGACGACGTAGGCCGCCAGCGCGCAGGTCAGCGCGATCCCGTATCCCATGCGGGCGATCCGCCGGACCAGGAGAGACGCGCGGACGAGAGAATCCATCCCATACGCGCGTATCAGGGCGCTCGC
>JAQBQJ010000116.1 GCA_028287065.1 Labilithrix sp.
GACCCGCCCGCCGGCGCGATGCTCTCGACCGCGCGACGCCCGAAGACCACCGGCGCGGGTCGCAGCACGACGGGCGGCAATTTCCGTCAGCCGCGCGCGCCGCGCACCGGCCTCGCGATGCTCGTCCTCACGCTCTTCGTCCTCGTCGCCGGCGGCATCGCGGTCTGGAAGTTCAAGCCCGCGTTCTTCACCGGCAAGAAGCTGCCGACCGCGACGGCATCGACGAGCGCCGCACCCGTCGTGCCGGCGGCGCCGCGCTGCAAGGTCGCCCTCGTCGTCAGCGACGTGCCCGCGAACGCCGAGATCCTCCTTCGGATGGGGCAGGCGCCGCTCGACGTCGAGCGCATGCCGGTCGGCACGCGGCTCGAGTTCGTCGCGACCGCCGAGGGCTACGCGCCGCGCCGTGCCGTGATCAAGGCGGAGTCTCCCTGGGACAAGGGGCCCGACGGACGGCCGCGCATCGACGTGCCGATCCAGCTCGATCCGACGAAGGCCAAGGCCGGCACCGTCGATCCCTGGCCCGTCGCCGAGCCCGGCAGCCAGGTCGGCGGCTCCGGCTCGCCCGGAACCGTCCACGTGGTCTCGAACGTCCGCGGCGCCGAGGTCTGGCTGCTCGCCGGGCTCGGTCCCGAGGCGCGCATCGAGCAGCTGCGCTGCGACGCGGAGATCGACGTGCTCCTCGCGGGCCCGCCGCAGCTCCGCAAGCGGCTGCACGTCGGCGAGAAGGACATCCAGGGTTCGACGCCGGATCCGCAGGGAAATCGCGTCGTCTCCGTCAGCGCGAAGTGATCTCGCGCGGACGTAGCGGCGAGGCGTGACACGCTGGCGCGAGGCGCTTTATCCTCCGGCCATGCAAGAGGAAACGTTCGCGCTCATCCAGGCCTTGGTCCCCGTCGCATGGGCGGACGGCGACTTCGCCGAGAAGGAGAAGGAGATGCTCGACGCTCTCCTCGATGCCTATGAGGCGACCGCCGAAGAGAAGACGCGACTCCGGGAGTACGCGAAGGAGAAGCGGACGCTCGACGACATCAACCTGCAGGATCTGTCCGCGGGCTCACGTCGCGTGTGCCTCCAGCATGCGGTGCTCCTCTCGTTCGCGGACGGCGAGCAGCATCCGGCGGAGTCGAAGCTCATCCAGGAGCTCGCGACGAAGCTGAGGATCCCGGCCGACGAAGCCAAGTCGGTCATCTCGGAAGCCGAAGCCCGCGCCAAAAAGAACCTGAAGCTCCTCGGCTGAATGAAGATCCGAGAAGTCCGAGAAAAGCGCCAAAGCGCGAAGGTTTGTTTGTTCGAGACACGCGTCACGTGCACGCGTGTCTCGATCAAAACAATCTTCGCGCTTTCGCGTTTTTCTCAGACTTCTCGGGGGATCTTCAGCGCCGCTTCGCTCTTCTTGGCGAGCGCTTCGATTTCCTTCAGCAGCGCGAGCGGGCTGAATGGTTTTTCGTAGAACGCGTTCGCGCCGTTTGCGATGACCTGGCGCTTCACTTCGTCGTCGTTCATCGCGCTGATGATGATGATCGGCGTGTCCTTCGTGCCCGGGTCGCTGCGGAGCTTCGTGCAGACCTCGAGGCCGTCGTACGAGCCGGGCAGGTTGATGTCGAGCAAGATGACGTGCGGCTTCCACGCGAACGCCTCTTCGAGCCCGCGCGCGCCCGTGCTCGCGCTCCTCACCTCGAAGCCGCGCGCCGCGACGAGGGCCTCGATCATCCGGCAGATCGAGTCGGAGTCCTCGACGATCAACACGCGCATCGGGGCCTAGGCTAGCAGCTAACGCTACGTCTTGTTGAACGTCACGGCGACGCGCAGGCCGCCGCCCGCCGGGCCCGTGGTCGCGTCCGCGCCCTCGCGAGCCGGCGCGTCCGACAGCTCGAGACGCGCGCCCACGCAGGCGGCGAGCTCGGCCGCCATGAAGATCGGCAGGCCGCTCGGGCGCGCGTACTGGCCGGCATGGGTCTCGAGCGCGAGGAACGCGCGACGCCCCGACGCCGGCAGGGGCGAGCCCGCGTCGTCGACGACGAGGCGCGGGCCGGTCGGATCGTCGGAGACGGAGATCTCGACGACCGCGCCCCTCGGCGAGGCCGCGACGGCATGCGCCGCGAGCTCACGTGCGAGCGCGGCCACGGCCTTCGGGCCGCAGCGTACGTAGAGGCGCTGGCCTTCGGAGGCCTTCACGAGCACGGTGACCTGATTGCGCTCGCCGAACACGTTGCCGTCGCGCGCGGCGGCGCGTGCGACCTCGACGAGATCGACGTCGGTGGCGAGCTCCTGCGCGGGCAGGCCGCCGATGCTGCGGAGGCTCGCGACGAGCTCCTGCGCGTGGCTCAGGCGACGGCGGAGCGTATCGAGCTGCTCGTCCGTGACGTCGTGACGGCGGAGCGAGCCGAGCTCCTTCGTGAGCGGTCCGAGCGTGGCGCGCAGCTCCGAGGCGACGCCGGCGCATACCTTCGTGATGGTCGCGAAGCGATCGGCGGTCGGAGGGCCGGGCGCGGGAGGCACCGACGAAACGGTCGCGACCTCTTCGCCGCGATCGAAGACCGCGGCGAGCTCGCGCGCGTAGACCTCGCCCTGCGCGCGGGCCTCGTCGAGCTCCTTGCGGAGCGCATCGCGCTCGTTGCGATCGGCGGACTGCTCGGCCGGCAGGACGAGCGTCTCGTTGCCGCCCTCGAGATCGTGACGGCCGCCGTAGCGGAGCGCCATCCGGCTCAGCCACGCGCGCTCGGTGCCGGCGGTCGGCGAGCTGTCGGGGCCGAGCGTGGTCGACACGCGGACGTCGTCGCCGTCGCGCCGCACGGTCACGGACGATCCCTCGCCGGTGCCGTGGCCGATGAGGACCTGGATCATGCGCCGGAAGTCGGCTTCGTCGCCGTAGACCTCGGTGCCGCTGCCCGGCTCGATCGAGACGCGTGCCTCGGGCGCGACCTCGACGATCAGCGCCGCGAGGTCGATGCGTCCCCGGCGAGGCGCGGCGGCGAGCTGCGTCGAGCTCTGTCGCTGATTCAAGTTCGAGAGCATCTTCATCACGTCGTCGAGCGCATCGAGCGATGCGTCGACGTGGTGACGCGGATCCTGTTCGCCGCCGCCGTCCTGGCTGATGACGACGTCCGGCGGCGGAGGCGGAGGCGCGTGCGTCCGGAGGACCTGCACGCCGACGCGAAGGCGCTCCGCGGCGTTCTGGGCCTCCTGCGTCAATAGCCAGCTCAGCTCCTGGCGGGTGAGGCGTCCCTTCGACATCCGCCCGCCAGGATAGGAGAAATCGCCCCTGCCGTCAGCGTCGTACTGACGCCGCGGAAACCGCTCAGCCGCGGGTGCGGCCGGTGGCGGGTGCGGATCGCGACGTGCCGGCGGAGACCCATCCGCGCTCCGGCCCGAGCGCGAGCCAGGTGAGCGGCACCTTCGTCGAACCAATGGCTATGACCGTCGGCTCGTTCTCCGCCCACTGCGCGGGCGGCGGGAGCGCGATCGTGCGCTGGCCCTTCAAGCCCTTCGCGCCCGCCGCATCGAAGCGGAGCGCCGCGATGCCGACGCCACTGAAGAGCGACACCGCACCGCTCGGGATGAACGGCGCGAGGACGGCGCGCACGTTCGGCGCGAGCTCGACCGCGCGTGCCGCGAGCTCGCGGACCTCCTCGAGCGTCGAGCACACGATCGCGAGCGCGTTCCCCTGCGCGACCGGTGTGGTGCCTTTGCCGTTGACGAGATGCGCGGGCCCCTCGATGACGTCGAGCGTCTGCGTGCCCTTCCAGGGCGTGGGCGCCGTGGCCGTGAGCGAAGCGGCCTTCTTGCCGACGTCGAGCGTGCCCTTGCGATCGCGGACGACGAGCACGTCGTCGGTCGGGAGCGCGCGCGGGATCGTGACGCGGACGGGACGCTTGAAGCTGCGCGGATCGCCCATCTCGCCCGTGGCGACCGCGTAGGCGAGCGTCTCGGCGGAGGCGATGGCGACGTTCTTCGGCGACGTGACGCTCGGCTCGAGGTCGTGCGTGCGCGCGCTGATGCCCGCGGGTGCCGGCGGATACAGCTCGCCCGACATGACGCGCGCATCGGGCTCGATGAGGCGTGCGCCCGTCGCGATGAGATCGGTGAGCGCGCCGCTGCCGGCGAGCACCTCGAGCATCTGCCGGGAAGGAATCGCGACGAGGAACTCGACGCGTGCGGGCACGCGCTTCGACTTGAGGAGCGCCGCGGCCGCGAACAGATCGCGCAGCGTGGCGCCGGTGTCGCCGCCGAGGAGCACCTGCGAGACCGGCTTGCCGTTCAGATCGCGGACGGAGCGGACCGCGCCCGTCTCGTCCATGTAGAGCGGATCGACGGCGCCGAGGTCGACGTTGAGGACCTCGTCGCACGGCGCGCCCGCGTCGGGCACGAGCGCGCGATGCGCCTTCGACCGACGCTGATCGCGGAGGAACACCTCGGTGCGCTCGTCGCTGACGAACAGTGCGCCGGCGGCGCCGAGCTGCGGCGCGAGACCCGCGAGCACGGCGCGCTCGGAGACCGAGAGCAGTCGCGCGGACGGACCAGCGAACTCGATGACGACGGGCGCCTGGTGCTGGACCTCGATGCGCGACACGGCCTCGCCGAGGCCGCGACGAACGAGCTCGAGCGCGACGTCGCGCGCGCAGACGAACGGGCGGGTGCGTCCTGAGAGGAGCACCTGCACGCTGCGCGGGGGGCGCATCTGGATCGACCCGTGCGCGAGCGCCTGGCCGAGCATGCCGGGCGACACGACGATCGTGAGCATGCCGATGCCGCCGACGCTCGCGAGCCGCGGCTCGTCGGTGACGCAGAGGCGTGCGGGGCTCGCGAAGCGTTCGAGATGCACGGGCGCAGGGAACCCGACGCCGGGGCGTCCGATCACGATGCCGTGCGCGAGCACCTCGGCGGCGGCCGCTTGCATCTCTTCGCTGTGGAGGCGCGACGCGGTGCCGGTCACGGCGTGCGCGTCGTAGATGATCGCCACCTCGGCGGAAGTCTTCTTGAGTCCGGCCTCACGTGCTTCGGCGATCGCGCGCAAGGGCGCACGAGCGAGCACGATCTGGTCGACCTTGACCTGAACCACGTCTCCCGAGAGCGTCGGGTCGGCACATCGCCCAGCCAGGATCTTCTGGGCCATCGTGCGGGGAGGATCCCCTGCTCGTGCGCGCATCGTGGCGGGACCTTAAACGTTCGTAGCCAGCCTGGTCAAGCAGGGTTCACGCGGGGGAACACCTAGGATTTCGCCCGTGTACCTCGCTTTGGGCGGCAGCGTTGTTGACGCGTCGTTCGCAAGGCCTTTAAGGTTGTTTCCATGTTCAAAGAGGCGCTCCAGGAGCTCGTCGAGGGAACCGAGGGCGGCCTCGCAGGACTTTTGATGGACTCGAGCGGCATCGCCCTCGAGACGTACGCGAAGGACGATTCCCCCTTCGACATCAACACGATCGGCATCGAATTCAGCGTGGTGATCGGCTCGATCAAGCGCGCTGCCGAGATGCTCGAGGCCGGCGCCGCGAACGAGATCGCGGTCGGGACCGACCGGCTCGTGACCATCATCCGGACCCTCGGGGACACGTATTTCCTCGCTCTCGCGATGAAGCCGGACGGCAATTTCGGAAAAGGCCGGTTCCTGATGCGGACCGCGGCTCCGAAGCTGATCGCGGAGCTCGCCTGAAGAAGAAGGCGCTTCGCCCCAGGGTCCTGTGCCTCTCCGGGCCGAACCTGCAGCTCCTCGGCACGCGGGAGCCCACGATCTACGGCAAAGAGACGCTCGCCGACATCCACCGGCGCCTCTCGGAGCGGGCGGCCGAGCTCGGCGCGACGGTCGAGGCGTTCCAGTCGAACCACGAGGGCGTCCTCCTCGACCGGATCGGTGCGGCGCGCAGCGCCTTCGACGGCCTCCTCCTGAACGGCGGCGCCTTTACCCACACGTCGCTCGCCCTGTTCGACGCGATCAAGGCGGTCGGCCTCCCCTGCATCGAGGTCCACCTGTCGAACCCCGAGGCCCGCGAGGCCTACCGCCACGAGTCGAAGCTCGCCCCCGCCTGCGTCGGCAAGGTCAGCGGATTCGGCGGGGACAGCTATCTCCTCGCCCTCGAAGGGCTCGTCCGATGGCTCGCACGTCGCCCGAACGGGTGACACGCAGCCCTTAAGATTCTTTCAGGATCTCGGCAGGATCCTCTTAGGAACGCGAGGGCGTGGGCGGCACGAGAGTGTCGCGCATGAACAGTCTTCGAACGTCGGTTTCCTTCTTCGGTCTTGGTCTCGCGCTCTCGCTCGCCGCGTGCACGCACGGCGAAAGCGAAAGCGGCGGAGCGGCCGGCAACCCGGGTGGGCCTCGTGCCCCGAGCGGCAACGGCGCGGCCGCCGGCCCCGAGGCGCGCTTCTTCCTCCCGACCGGCAGCGAGGTCGACAACACGAGCGCCCCGACGCTCGCCGTCGACGCGCAGGGCGGCATTCACGCGGTCTATCCCGCGTATGCCGGCGGCGACGCGTACTACGCGTACTGCGCGGCCGACTGCGCCGGTCCGGACCAGGTCCGCGTGGTCCACTTCGAGACCGACGCGACGGTGGCCAATGCCATGATCGCGCTCGACGGCGCGGGCCGGCCGCAGGTGCTCCTCGCGACGGCGCGCGACGTCCACTACGCGAGCTGCACCGGTGATTGCACCGCGCAGGCGTCGTGGACGCAGGCGAAGATCATCGAGCACCATGGCGACAAGGAGGTCACCGGCGAGGCCTTCGCGCTCGATCCGCAGGGCCGCCCGCGTTTCCTGATGCACACGTACGTCGCGTACCTCGGCATCGGCCAAAAGGCGCCGGAGACCCACTACGTGACGTGCGACGCCGCACGCTGCGACGACGCCGCGAGCTGGAAATCCAGCCTGATCGCGAAGGAAATCTGGCAATCGTCGAGCCTTCGCTTCGACGCCGACGGGCACGCGAAGGTGGCGAGCGTCGTCCGCACCGACATGACCGAGAGCTCCTCCTCGGGCACGGACACCGGCGCGTACCTCGAGTGCGCTTCGGGCTGCGACAAGGAAGGCAGCTGGAACGGCATCGGCTTCGGATACGCCTACTCGAGCAGCCTCGCCGCAGTCGCGATCAAGCCGGCGATCTCCCTCGCGCTGACGAAGAGCGGCGCACCGCGCGTGCTCTTCCTCGGCGGTGAGGGCCCGACGTCGTCGAAGCACTACATCGGCTATTTCGAGTGCAATGCGGACTGCACGTCGGACCACTGGACCGCGACGAAGGTGAGCGACCTCGACGACATCGACGCCGGCATCGACCTCGCGCTCGACGACAGCGACCGCCCGCGCTTCGTCTACACGCTGAACTACAACATCGGCCTCGTGTACTGCGACAGCGCGAGCTGCGCGGGCGAGGGCGCGAAGTGGGACGTGAAGAAGGTCGAGGCCGGCTCGGACCTCCCGCCGGACTCGATCTTCCTCGAGACGAACTGCACCGTGGGCGCGTGGTTCTTCCACAGCCCGTCGATCGCGCTCACCCCGGACGGCCGGCCACGCATCGGCTACCAGGCGCGCGACATCAGCGGCGGATTCACGCGGCCCGACCCGACGAAGCCCGCTTGCACCGCCGGAACCGACCTCACGTGGAGCCGCCTCGCGGTCCTTCCGTCGGTAGAGTGACGCTCGGGTGACGCGGGGCAGCGGCGGCGCTGCGCCGCGTAGCGCATTTCGCGGCGAAAGGCGCTTTGCCTGGGGAGGCAGCCCGACTACCTTCCGCGCCTGAAATGACCGTCGATATCGACAAGCTGCGGGCGCTGCTGGAGCTCCTCGCCGAGCAGGACGTCGCCGAGTTCGAGCACGAGTCCGAAAACGTTCGCGTGCACATCGTGAGGACGCACGCGGCTCCGGCCGGCGCGTCGTATGCGATGCCCGCGGGAATGCACTTCGCCGCGGGCGGACCGCACGCGGCGGGTGCAGCCGCGAGCGGTAGCGGCGCTGCCGCCGCCGCGCCCGAGGCCGAGCCGACCGACGTGCTCGACGTGACGAGCCCGTTCGTCGGCACGTTCTATCGCTCGCCCAGCCCCGAAGCGCCCTCGTTCGTCGAGGTCGGCTCGGTGGTCAGGCCCGGACAGACGCTCTGCATCGTCGAGGCGATGAAGCTGATGAACGAGATCGAGGCCGAGCTCTCGGGCACGGTCATCGAGGTCTTCGCGCAGAACGGGAAGTCCGTCGAGTTCGGGCAGAAGCTCTTCCGCATCAAGAAGGCATGACGTCCGCGACCTCCAACAACGGCGGACCGATCAGCGTCGGACCGCGGTCGCTTCCGCGTCCGGCGACTCCGCCGTTCAAGAAGATCCTCATCGCGAACCGCGGAGAGATCGCGCTGCGCATCATCCGCGCCTGCCGCGAGCTCGGGATCGCGACCGTCGCCGTGCACTCCGACGTCGATACGCGCGCGCTGCACGTGCGCTTCGCCGACGAGGCAGTGTGCATCGGTCCCGCGCCGGCCGCGCGCAGTTACCTGCACATTCCAGCGATCATCAGCGCCGCGGAGATCACGGGCGCCGACGCCATCCACCCCGGCTACGGCTTCCTCTCCGAGAACCCGGAGTTCGCGCGCCTCTGCGAGAAGTGCGGCGTCACGTTCATCGGGCCCACGCCCGAGGCGATGCGCGCGTGGGGCGACAAGGTCACCGCGCGTACGAACGCGAAGCGGTTCGGCCTCCCTCTCCTCCCCGGCAGCGAGGTCCTGCGCGATCCCGATCACGCCGTCTCCGAGGCGCGTCGCATCGGCTTGCCCGTCATCATGAAGGCGTCGGGCGGCGGCGGCGGGCGCGGCATGCGCATCGTCCGTACCGAGGCCGAGGTGGCCGGCGCGTTCCGGCAGGCGACGAACGAGGCCGAGTCCGGGTTCAAGAACCCCGACGTGTACATGGAGAAGTTCGTCGAGCGCCCGAAGCACATCGAGTTCCAGGTGCTCGCCGACAACCACGGCGGCGTGTGGACGCTCGGAGAGCGCGAGTGCTCGCTCCAGAGGCGCCACCAGAAGGTCATGGAGGAGGCGCCGAGCCCCGCCATGAACCCCGAGCTACGCGCGCAGATGGGCGAGGTGATCCGCAAGGCGATCCTCGAGACGAGCTACACGTCGCTCGGCACGCTCGAGTTCATCATGGACGAGGACCGGAAGCTCTACTTCCTCGAGATGAACACGCGCGTGCAGGTCGAGCATCCCGTCACGGAGATGGTCACCGGCCTCGACCTCGTGTCCCTCCAGATCCGCGTCGCGTCCGGCGAGAAGATCGAGCTGCCGGACACCCGCCAGTGGAGCTTCCGCGGCCACAGCATCGAGTGCCGCATCAACGCCGAGGATCCGAAGACGTTCGCGCCGTGGCCCGGCAAGATCACCGAGTACTTCCCTCCCGGCGGCACCGGCGTGCGCGTCGACTCCGGCGTGTACGGCGGCTGGACCGTCCCGCAGCACTACGACTCGCTGCTGGCGAAGCTCATCGTGCATGCCGGCACGCGTGAAGAGGCGATCATCCGCATGCGCCGCGCGCTCGACGAGTTCATCGTCGGGGGCATCCGTACGAACATCGACCTGCACAAGCGCCTCCTCGACGACGACGAGGTGAAGTCCGGCCAGATGACGACGCGCACGATCGAGCGGATCATCGCGCAGCCCGAAACCTGACGATTTACACGGAGTCTCGGAGTCTCGGAGTCTCGGAGGCGAGGGGGAGGGGTTTGTAGCCTGACTCTCCGAGCTTCCGACCTTCCGTGTAAATTCTCGTCTCGTCTCGCCCGGCGACCCATAATCTCCAGGCCATGCAGCCAGTCCAGCCCGGCCGGATGATGGATTTTCCGCTGACGCTCACGCACTTCGTGGAGCGCGCACGTACGTTTTTCCCGAAGAGCGAGCTCGTGAGCACGCTCGCCGACAAGACGCAGTGCCGGATGACGTACGGCGACTTCTCGTCGCGCGTCGCCAAGCTCGCGCATGCGCTGACGACGAAGCTCGGGGTGAAGCCCGGCGACCGCGTGGCCACGCTGGCCTTCAACCATCAGCCGCACGTCGAGGCGTACTTCGCCATCCCGTGCATCGGCGCCGTGATCCACACGTTGAATCTCCGCCTCCATCCCACGGAGCTCGGGTACATCGCGAAGCACGGCGAGGACGTCGTCGTCCTCTGCGACGAGGCGCTCCTGCCGCTCCTGGAGAAGTTCAAGAACGACGTGCCGTCGCTCCGCAAGGTCGTCGTCTTCAGCCCCGACCCGCAGAAGAAGCGCACCAGTCCGCTGCCCGACGGCTTCCTCGACTACGAGGAGCTCATCGCCGGCGAGCCCGATCGCTTCGACTGGCCGGCGCTCGACGAGAACAGCGCGGCGATGCTCTGTTACACGTCCGGGACGACCGGCAACCCAAAGGGTGTACTCTACAGCCATCGCTCGACGGTGCTCCATTCGCTCGTCACGATGGCCCGCGAGAACATGGGCGTCGGCGGCGACGACGTGGTCCTGCCCGTCGTCCCGATGTTTCACGCGGCGGCGTGGGGCATTCCGTTCGCGGCGATCGCGTGCGGCGCGAAGATGGTCTTCGGCGGAGGCCACTTCGATCCCGTCACCCTGCTCGACCTCATGGCCAGCGAGCGCGTGACGTTCTCGGCGGGCGTCCCCACCATCTGGATCGGGATCCTCGCGGCGCTCGATGCCGAGCCGAAGCGGTGGGACCTCTCGTCGATGCGCACCATGGTGATCGGCGGATCGGCAGCACCGCCCGCGCTCATCGACGGATTCGCGACGCGTTACGGGCTCGAAGTGACGCACGCGTGGGGGATGACCGAGACGAACCCGCTCGGGACGCTCGCGCGCGTGAAGCCGCATCTCCGCAGCGGCTCCCCGGAGCAGCTCCTCGCGATGCGCGCATCGCAAGGCTTCGCCGTCACGTTCGTCGAGCAGCGCCACACCGACGAGACGGGCCGCGTCCTGCCATGGGACGGCGAGACGATGGGCGAGCTCGAGGTGCGCGGTCCGTGGGTCGCGAAGTCGTACTTCGGCGACGAGGGCGCGGACCGCTTCACCAAGGACGGCTGGTTCAAGACCGGCGACGTCGTCACCATCGACGGCGAGGGCTACGTGCGCATCACCGATCGCTCGAAGGACGTCGTGAAGTCCGGCGGCGAGTGGATCAGCAGCGTGCAGCTCGAGAACGCGCTCATGAGCCACCCCGCCGTGCTCGAGGCGGCCGTGTTCGCCGCTCGTCACCCCAAGTGGGACGAGCGGCCGGTCGCGGCGGTCGTGCTCAAGCCGAATCGGACGTGCAGCGAGCAGGACCTCGCGGCGTGCCTCGACGGCAAGTTCGCGAAGTACTGGATGCCCGACAAGTTCCTCTTCGTCGAGCAGATCCCTCGCACGAGCACGGGCAAGTTCCTCAAGTCGCGGCTGCGCGAGCTCTACGGCGACGTCCTCGTGAAGTGAGTCGCGCGCTCACTTGATGTTCCCTCGCCGTGACGCTCACGTCCGGCTGATGCTCTCACGCGCCGGGCGAGCGAGCCCCTCTGCCGTTTCGGGAAACGGGTTGGGGCGACGCGGTGCCCGGGAGACGCTCGACGCGGCCGTCGGCGAAGCCGAACACAGCGTCGTCTCCCCACGCGACGCGCGTCGCGCCGGTGAGCGCGATGTCCTCGATCGTCGCGCCGCGCGGCCCGAGCTTCACGAGCCCGGCGGTGCCGTCCGCGAAGACGCACGCGATGCGACGACCTTCGCTGTCGAACGCGAGCGCGGTGGGCGTCTCGCGAACGCGGAGCCGTGCGAGGACCTTGCCCTTCACCGGATCGATGAGGGCGATGCTGCCGTCGTCGGCGCCGGACGCCACGATGCGCCCGCGCGGATCGTGCGCGAGGCACGTGACGCCGAACGCTTCGTCGTGCGGCTCCATGCGGTGGAGCACCTTCGCCTCGGTGACGTCGACGACGAACACGCGGCCGTCGAGCGCGCCGGTGCCGACGACGAGCACGCGTCCCGGAAGACGTGCGAGCGCGGTCACGTCGCCGTCGGAGAGCGCGTAGCTCGTGACGTGCGTGGCTTCGGCGAGGTCGTAGACGTCGACGGAGCCCGAGTCCGTGCCGGCGAATGCGTAGTCCTCGTCGGCGGCGAATGCGGTCGCTTCGGCGCGCAGGGCGAGCGGACGCAAGGTCTCCCACGGAGCTTCGCTCGACGTGACGAGCCGCGAAGTGGCCGTGACGAGCAGATCGCCGCGCGCGAGCACGAGCGACGTGAGGGCCTGCGCATTGCCGACGGTGCGCGACGCGACCTCGGCGCCGTTCCGGAGGACGCGCACGTGGCCGGTGCCGTCGCCGGCCGCGATGAGATCGCCGCGCGACGCGAGCGCCGTCACGGGAGAAGCGACGCGCTTCGCGATCTCGAGCTTCGCGCGCGGCCATGCATTGACCACGGGCTCGTGTCCGCCGGTGAAGAGCGTCTTCTTGCCGAGCGCGAGCGCGGTCACGCCGCCGTCGCCGTGTCCGCCCTCGAAGCTGCCGCCGGGCTCTCCGGACTCCGACGCGAAGGCCTGGACCCAACCGGTGTCGGTTCCTGCGACGACCCATGCGGCATCGGAGGCGAGCGCCGTGACCTTGTCGCGCGCGCGGACGCGGCGGATCGTCTTCTTCGTCGCCACGTCGATCCACACGAGCCAGTCGCCGAGCGCGAGGACGACGCGCGCTGCATCGATGCACGCGAGGCGCCACTCGGTGGCGGGCTCGGTCGACGCGAGACGGAGCGTGCCAAGCGTCGCGCCGTCGCGCATCGCGGTGAAGACGAGCGAGCCGTCGTCCGCGAGCGCGATGACGTGACCCGTGACGATCGTGACGGCGACCCACGAGCCGGGCACGGTCCAGCGCAGCTTGCCGGCGTGCGTCCACAGCTCGAGCGACTCGGTGCGCGCGACGGCGACGCCGTCGACAGCGACCGCGAACGCTTGCACGTCGCTTCCGCCGTCGGCGAAGACGGACGGCTTGCCGCGCACGGGCTTCGCGTTGCTCGGCGCGAGGTACGTGGCGCCGGGCACGCGACAGAGCCACGCATCGGCGAACGGCAGCGCCTGAACCGTGCCGCTCGGGAGCGGCAGCGCGCTCGTGCGCTTCCCTTCTGCGTCGTGGATGCCGAGCGCGCCGTCGCCGTCGACGGCTGCGACGCCCTCACCGCGCGCGACGAGCGCGACGCGCGAAGCGTGACGCCTCGTCTCTCTCGAGGTCGTCAATTGCCCTCCCAGCGCAGGCTCTCGCCGGTGACGCTCGCGATCTTCGTCTGGTTCTGCCCTTGCGGATTCGAGAGGTAGAGACCGCCGCGCGTCGAGAAGAACGCCACGGTGCGTCCGTCGGGAGAGCATGCGGGATACGTGTTGGAGCCCTGGTCCTGCGTGAGGCGCTTCATGTTGCCGCCGCTCGGATCGATGCTGAAGATGTCCCACGTGCCGCCGTCGCGACCCATGAAGAGGATCTTCACGCCGTCGGGATCGTTGCACCACACGGGCGCCATGTTGTACGCGCCGCGGAAGCTGACGCGCTTTCCGTCGACGTAGATCTGCGGGTTGCCGCCCGCGTTCGATACGTAGGCGAGCTGCCCGCCGGGGCCGAATGCGGGATGCGTGTTGAGGCCGCCTTGCGTCACCCTCGCCAAGTTGCTTCCGTCGGGCGAGCCGGTCCAGATATCGCTCTGGCCGTTCTGCGACACGACGACCGCCATCTTGGGGCCCCCGAACGCGACGCCGAACACGAGGCCCGCCTGCTTCGTGACCTGCGTGTTGCCGGGATACTTGAAGAGCTGGTAGCTGCCGTCCGGGAGGCCGCCTGCGTAGTACACGGCGCCGCCGGGACCGACGGCGGGCGCGAGCGCGACGTTCGACACGGCCTGCATGCGACCGAGGCCCTGGCCGTCGCTGTCGACGCCGAAGATGCCCTTCTGGCCACGGCCGGTCGTCGCGCTGAACACGAGGCGCGAGCCGAACGACGCGGCCGTGCCGGTGAAGTACTTCACGATCTCGTTGTCGAACTGGTGGACAGCGGAGCGGATGCCCCCGGTCGCGACGTCGTATTCCTTCTTCAGCACGGCATCGGAGCCGCGCGCCACGACGTAGAGACGGAGCTCGAGGTGCACGTTCGAGCCGCGCATCGACGTGTTGCCCTTCACGACGCCCTCGGCGCCGATCGTGCGCCACGACGCGGGATCGATCGCGATGCCTTCGCGCTCGAGGTTCGCGGTGAAGCTCTTCGGATCGAGCACCTGGAACATGCTCGAGAGCGTGAGGTCGCGCGTCGACGTCTCGACGACGGAGCCGGCGACCGAGGCGTCGCCGGGCGGAGGCGCGATCGCGATCTTGAAGAGCGCGCGAGCACCGCCGGAGACGACGACGCTCGTGACGGCGCCGTTGTTCGCGGCCGCGGGCAGCGCGCTCGCGGTCGGAGCGGGGACGGGCGCTGGCGGCGGAGGCTGCTGCGCGCCTGCATCGTGACGCAGCGTGGCGAGTGCGAGGCAGGCTACGGGCACGAAAAAGAAGAAGCGAAAGCGACTCACTTGCATCGCGAAGGGTCTCCGTGGGGGTCGCCGAGGATCGCGAGCTGCACCGTTCGAGAACGGTATTGCTCATCGAGCTCCTTCGGAGGTTGCGGAAGTGCGGTCTTGTCTTCGAGAAGCTTGAGGAGCATCGAGCGGGCCGCGTCGTCGAAGAGCGGATTGCCGCTCGACTTCACCGCCTCTTGCCGGACGTGCCAGATAACCATGTTCCGCCCGACGCGCATCTCGAAGACGACGCACAGGCGGCGGGCCTCGCCCACCGAGATGATGGTCGGCACGTGATTGCGCTCGGAGAAGAACTGCCCGAGCTGCGCGGCGTACATGTCACCGGCTTTGACCTTGTTCGGGTCCGTCTCTTGGCCGCCATCGATGCCTGCCGCATGCCCTTCTTCGCTGCGCGGCTTGCCCGCATCTTCCGCGAAGGGATCGGACTTGTTGATGAGATTCGTGAGGTCGGCATCCTTCGCGAGCGGAGGGGGCGGCGCGCCGGCGTCTTTCTTTCCCGGCGTGGGGTCCTC
>JAQBQJ010000135.1 GCA_028287065.1 Labilithrix sp.
AAGACGGCGAGCCGATCGACCTGGACCTGGACAGCGGGCTCACCGATCCAGCCGAGCCCGAGGCTCGCCAGCGTGATGCCGAACTGCGTGACCGAGAGGTAACGGTCGAGGCGCGACACGACCTTGCGGGCGCGCTCGATGCGCGGGTCCTCGCGCGGCGCCTTCGTCGTGTTCGCCAGCGTCGTGCTGATCTTCACGAGCGCGAACTCGGCCGCTACGAAGAAGCCGTTCAGCGCGATGAAGACGGCTGCGAAAAAGAGCCCGAGCACGTTCGAGCCGCCCACCATAGCAGATGGCGGCCGCCCTCACTTCATGTCGAGTGAGACCGCCGGTATGCCGGCTTCGCCGCGCTCCATGAAGCCATACCTCGCGAGGTTGCCCATCACGCGCACCACGTAGCCGCGCGTCTCGAGGAAGGGGATGGTCTCGACGAAGATGTCGAGCGACTCGCCCTTCGCATGCGATTGCCAGCGCAGGATGGCGTCCGGCCCGGCGTTGTAGGCGCCGGTCGCGAGCGGCACGTTCCCGCCGAGCTTCTCGAGGAGATCACGCATGTAGAGTGCACCGAGCTGCACGTTGTGGTCGGCACGGACCAGCCAGCCTTCTTCGTGCGCGAGGCCGGCGCCGGTCGCGACCGTCTTCGCGGTGTCCGGCATGAGCTGCAACAGACCGACGGCGCGCGCAGGCGAGATGACCTCCTCGTCGAACGCGCTCTCCTGACGCATGACGGCCCAGAGCAGATCGGCGGGGAGCTTCGCGTCGACCTCGTGGAGGCGGATGCTCCCCTTGTGCGGCCTCGGATACGCGCATTCCCAGGCCCAGCGGTTGCGCGGTCCGGGCGCGGACGCGAGCAGCGACGAGGGGATCTGGTTGGAGATCTGGTAGCGACGCTTGCCGCGGTCGAGCATCGCGTACGCGCCGCAGAGCGCCTCGGTGCCTCGGCCTTGGGCCTTGCCGACGACGAGCGGCTCGCGCTCGCGCAGCGCTTCTTCGGCGTCGCCGTCGAGGCCGATGCGATGGAGCACGTCGACGGGCGGCGGCAGCTCGATCGCGAGCGGCTCGGGCTTCTCGCCGGTCTCGGGCGGATCGATGGTGAGCGGCAGCGGCGCGTTCGCGGCGGTCAGGCGTGCGCGAGCGACGAGCGCGGGCCAGGTGAGGGGCCGCGAGCGCGCCACGTCGGACCAGCGTGCGACGGCATGCGTGCGATCTCCGTCGCGGAGCGCGGCGACGGCCGCGAGGTTCTGCCAGCGCGCCTGTGCGAGCGGATCCTCGGCGCCGCCCGCGAGATCTTCGAGGAGCTTCCGCGCGACCTTGTCGTCGTGCGCCATGAGATGCGACACCGCGCGATATCGTTCGGCCTCCTTCTTGTCGTGGCCGTTCGGGAAGTGCTTCACGTACTCGTCGAGCGCGTGCGCGCCCTCTTTCCAGCGACCGGCGAGCACGTGCGCGCGTGCGACGTGGAACTCGGCTTGGTCGGCCCAGGTCGTCTTCGGGTAGCGCTGGATGACGGCCGCGAACGCCGGAAGCGCATCGCCGTCGCGATCGGCACGCGAGAACGCGCGCGCGGAGAGGAAGCTGTCCTCGGCGGCGCGCGGACCTCCGAGCGCGGCGCATGCGCGATAGGCGAGCGCGGCCTCGGGATAGCGAGTTCGTGCCTTGTAATAGGCCTCCGCGCGCGCGTGACAGAGATCGATCGGCGACGCAGCTTTCCCGCCGTTCGTCCCTGCGCTGATGGCGCGATCGACCTCGCGGAGCGCTTCGTCGGTGCGACCGGCCTCGGACAGGATGTGTGCGCGTGCGACGTGATCGTCGGCGGAGAGCGGCGCGGGTCGCGCGAGCTTCTCGAGGAGCTCGTTCGCGGACGCTGCGACGGTGTCGTCGAGCGCGCTCGTCGCGAGCCATCGCGCGTCAGCGGCCGCCGCGGCGTCGCCGTCCTTCGCGCGGACCACGCGCATGCGCAGCGTGCGCGCCTTCTCTTCGAGGCTGCGCGAGATCTTGTTCGCGGCGAGCACGCGATCGGCGAGCGTGCGCGCGCGCGCCGGCTCGGCGGCCTTCTCCCATGCCTCGGCGGCGGTGAGCCATGCCGCGGGCTGCGAGCGCGTCCCGTACCACTCGGCGGCCGCCGCGAAGGGACCGGCCACGAGCGCGGCCTGCGCGCGCGTCTTCCCGATCGCGTCGCGCAGGAGCGGCAGATCGTTCTCGAGCTTGTCGAGACGCGCGACGGCATCCGCGTGCTTGCCGAGGGCGAGCGAGACGCGCGCGCGAGCGAAGCGCACCTCGGGCTTCTTCTGTTCGCCGTCCGGGAGCGCGGCCATCGCGTCCTCGGCCTCCTTCCACTTGTCGCCGCGAATGGCCTCGGTCCATGGCAACGCCGCGGCGAGCTCGCCTCGACTCGAAGCGTCCCCGGCGTCCTCGGCGCTCGCTGCCTTCTCGGTCGCGTCCACCACCTCGGCATCGCCCCCACCACCGGAAGGCATGGGCGCATCGCGCTTCGGACATCCAACGAGGCACAGCGCGAACAGGGCGATCGGACGCCAGCAAATCTCTCTCTTCACAACGTCACCAGATCGAACGTGCCGCCGCCCGCGAAGCCTGTTTCATGCGTGATGCCCGTCATATCCTCGCCCGCGATCACGCGCTCGAGGCGCGGCGTGGCCAGCGTCGTCAGGTGATCGCCGGATTCGATCCCGACCCACTTGCGGCCCATCTTGTGTGCGACCGCCGCGGTGGTGCCGCTGCCGAGGAACGGATCCAGCACCCAGTCGCCCGGGTCGGTGGACATCGCGATCACGCGCGCCACGAGGCGCTCCGGCTTCTTGTTGCGCGTGAACACGACGCCGCCTTCACGCGCGATGCCCTGGAACGGCACGTCGGTCCACACGTTCGTGAGCGGCTCGACGATCGCGGGACGCCCGCCGACGATCCGCACCTTGTCGCCCAGGAAGAGGATCCGGTTGCCGCCGCGCACGATGAACGCGGGACGGCCCTCGCGATCGAGCACGAACACGCGCTCGGGCGCGGCACGTGATTGATCGACGACCTTCTGGGCGGCGCGGCCGATCGCTTCGTAGCGCGGCTGCGCGAAGCGCACGACGTTGCGCGCGCTCGCGAGCGCGCGATCGACGAGCAGCCGATCGAACGCTTCTCGACCGAGGCCCGCCGCGGCCGCGCGCGGCGACGCGTACCCGAGCTGCTCCGCGATCGCCGAACGGAGCGGGCGGAACTTCCATCGCGCAGGCGTACCGTCGGGATCGTCGAGCCACGTGCCGTAGGCCGGGTCGAGCCCCTCGCGCACGCGGACCTGCGGGCGGTAGCGCCACCGCTTCTTGTCCTTCGCGTACGCGAGAATGAAGTCCGACACGTGCACGGGCCCGGCGTTGATCGCCTTGTGCCCGGTGGTCGCGCTGCGCACGACGGTGATCGTGCTGATGCGGTTCTTCGCGCCGAAGACCTCGTCCATCAGCAGCGCGAGATGCGCGAGCTGCGTGTCGTCGATCTCCGCGAACACCGCGCCGTCGTCGGCGAGCAGCGGCACGAGCGCCTCGAGCCTGGGGCGCATCATGCGCACCCACTCGTCGGCGTCGAGCGAGTCATTGTATTGTGCAAACGATCGCCCCGTATTGAACGGCGGATCGAGGTACACGCAGCGGATCTTCCCCTCGAGCTGCGGCCGCACCTTCGCGAGCGCAGCGAGGTTGTCGCCGTGGACGAGAAGATTGCCGGGCTCGCGGAGCGCGCGCGGCTTCTTCACTCGGGCGGCCGGTGCGGTCCTCGGATCCACGGCTCGGCAATCCTACGATAGTTGCCCTCGCCGCCGATGCCCGCCATCACGCTCGCGAGGCCCCACTGGAGGCGATTCATGAACATGTGCTCTTGAGGCGGGTGAATCGGCTTCGGGAGGTTCGGGAGGAGCTGGCCCTCCTTCGGTTTCGTGATCTTCTTGCCGCCGCGCACGAGGAACGCGACGGCCTCGCGCGCGACCTTGTGCGTGTGACGGAACGTGCCGTCGTGCGTGAGCGGCTCGAGCAGGAGCTTCGTGTACGCGATGAACAGCTCGTACGACTCCTTGTCCGTCGGGTCGTAGCCGAGCACGTCGACGCACGCCTGCTCGAACTCGGGCCACTGCTGGTCCATCGCCGTCGTGATGTAACGCTTGGTTCCGGCGAGCAAGTCCTGGGGAAGCACCTTCACGCATCCGAAATCGAGGAACGCGATCTCGCCGCCGCCGAGGAAGCGATAGTTGCCCGGATGCGGGTCGGCATAGAGCCACCCGTGCACGAACAGCGAGCGGAACATGAAGCGCCAGATCGTGGCGCTCGCGGCGTTGCGCTCCTCTTGTGACGCGCGCTTGCAGAACGCGGCGTAGTCCTCGCCCCCGATGAGCTCGCACGTGAGCACGCGGCGCGTCGAATACGAGTGGAAGATGCGCGGGATCACGATCTCGTCGTCGCCGCGATGCATCGCGCGGAAGCTCTCGGCGTTGTCGGCTTCGGTGCGGTAGTCGAGCTCGGCGAGGAACACCGACTTGATCTCGTCGAGCGCTTCCTTCGTGTGGTACTTGCGGCCGACCGGCGCGATCATCGTCTCGAGCATGGAGATGCTCTTGAGGTCATTCTCGATCGCCTTGTCGATGTCGGGGTACTGCACCTTCACGGCGACGCGATCGCCGGCCTTGGTCGTCGCGCGATGCACCTGACCGATGCTCGCGGCTGCGAACGGATCGGGTTCCCACTCCGCGAACACTTCTTCGGGCGGGCCGAGCTCCTTGGTCACGACCTTGGTCGCGGCCTCGCGCGAGAGCGGCGGCGCCTTCGCCTGGAGCTTCTTCAGGACCTCCTGGAACTTCTCCTCGTAGCCGGGCGGCGCGAGCCCGTCGATGTACGAGGCCATCTGGCCGAGCTTGAGGGGCAGGCCCTTCATCTCGCCGAGCGTCTTGAGCATCGCCTCGGCGGTCTTCTTCGCATTGTCGAGGACGCGCTGCTGCGCCTCGAGCTCCTCTTGTTCGTTGCGGCGCTTGCCGAACGCGGCACGGCGCATCGCCTCGGTCGCGAGCGGCACCGCACGCGTGGAAAGACCGGCGAGCCGCGCGAGACGGCCGAGCCGCGACGACGGCGGCGCGTCCGGACGGCGCGCTTCCTTCACCACGGGTTCGGCGGGACGCTTGTCCGCGCGAGTCTCGTCCAAAGGTTTCGCCCCGTCGTCTGCCATCGCGACGAATACTGCCATGGCGAGCGCCAAGCGCGCAGCGCTACGCGCCCGAGCCCGCGTCTGCGCGGCTTTGTGCGCAAGGCGCTCTGCCGACGTGGGTCGAGCTCCGCTCTCCAGGTGCGGCTCGTACGGGACCGCCGGCACGACCACGAGCGCAGGAAACCGCGCGAAATCGGGCACTGCGCGAAGGCACGACCATTGCTCGTGTCGAGATATGCCTCGCCAAGTCGCTGTCCTGCTCGTGGTGTCGCTCTTCGCATCGGTGTCCGCGGGCTGCGCCGTCGCGTCCGACGCCGGCGACGAGGCGTCGTCCACCGATTCACTCGACCTCGAAGAGGAGGTCGGGCGGACCGAAGACGCGCTCTCCGGCACACGATCGGTCGTGAAGGCAAACGTCGATCTCGGCGGCGGCGTCATCGTCGCCAACCGTCCCGGCGGCTTCTACATGGGCCGCCTGCTGCCCGGTCAGAGCTTCGATCGCCAGGGCAGCTGGTATCTCTCGAAGGAGAACGGCACGAACTACGCGTGGGGCATGGCGTGGGGGAACAGCGATGCGTGCCTGTGGATCGGGCCGAGCCGCGGAAAGCGAGGCTTCACCGCCGGGAAGTGGGCGACGCCGGGCACGGCGAGCCCGACGGCGCGCTGCACCGACACGATGAAGAAGTGGCTCTCGGCCGGCGACGCCGCGAACGTCGGAAGTCGCTTCAACTGCCCTCCGCCGACGAGCTCCGCGCACGGCACGGAGAAGAAGCTCCTCGAGGACGCGCCGTTCTACTGGAACGTCGCGTGGACCGAAGGCGAGATGGGCTACGACGGCGGCGAGCTGCGTGACTTCGCGAAGACGATCCCGGCAGGCACGTCGGTCTGGTACCGCTACACGACGCGCGACGGTAAGCGCGTCGTCGCGTTCATTCCGACGGTCGGGTGGGGCTTCTTTCCCGCCGGCGTGCTCGACACGAGCCAGACCGGCACGTGGAGCTTCCCGGAGAGCGCGGGCACGCCGCACAAGTGTTGATGTCGTGTAGCCTGCGGCCTCGATGCTGCCGTCGATCGACTCGCTCCGCTGCTTCACGGCCGCTGCGAAGCTGCTGAATTTTCGTGCTGCAGCACGCTCGGTCGCGCTCACGCCCGCGGCGTTCGGCCAGCGCATCAAGCAGCTCGAGGAGCAGCTCGGCACGTCGCTCTTCCAGCGCACGACGCGCAGCGTCCGCCTCACCGAGTCCGGCCTCGCGCTGTTGCCGGCGGCGGAGCGGTGTCTCGTGGCGGCGGCGGACTGCGTGCGCTCGGGCGCGGCAGGGAGCCGCTCTCTCGCGCCGATGGACGTCACGATCGGCACGCGTCACGAGCTCGGTCTGAGCTGGATCCTCCCGCAGCTCGATGCGCTGACGAAGACGCAGCCGTGGCTCCGTCTTCATTTGTACTTCGGTTCCGGCGCCGACATCCTGATGCGCGTGCGGTCGATGGAGATCGAATGCGCGGTCACGTCGACCCGGCTCACCGATCCGAAGCTCGATTCGCTGCGCCTTCATCGGGAGGACTACGTGTTCGTCGGCGCGACCGAGCTCCTCGCGAAGAGGCCGCTCGACAAGCCGAAGCACGCAACCGAGCACACGCTCCTCGACACCGA
>JAQBQJ010000179.1 GCA_028287065.1 Labilithrix sp.
GGTTCACCTTCAAGGTCGCGATCGCGGCCTCGATGTTCGCGCTCGCCGCGCCCTTCGCCGTGATGCTGAACGGCTCCACGTTGCAGCTCGCCTTCGCGCTGACGCTCGCGTCGCAGTTCGCGTCGCACTTCGCGTCGACCTTGCAGCCGCCTTCGATCGAGCCGCCCTCGCACTTGATCGGCGTACCCGGCGTGCCCGTGCACTTGCCGTTGCACTCGACCTTCGCGGACGGGCCCGTGGCCTTGCACTCACCCTTGCACTCGCCTTCGAAGGTGCCGCTGCACGCGACGCCCGGCTTCGTCGCCGAGCACGAGCCCTTGCACGTGCCCTGGCAGTTGCCGCCGGCGTCCGTGCTACCCGAGCACGTGCCTTCGCACTTGCCCTGACACTCGACGCCGCCTTCGGCCGTGCACTTGCCCGACGCGGTCACGTCGCAGCTGCCCTTGCAGGAAATCGAGCCGCCCGAGGCCTCCGCCTTGCAGCTTCCCTCGCACGAGAGCGTGGGGGGCTTGCCGCCCGAGCACTTCGGCGGGTTCGCGTTGATGTCACACTTGCCGGACACGTCGCACTTCGCCTGGCAGTTCGCCTTGGCGGAGATCGACGCCTCGCACTTGAACGACGGCGGCGGGATGTCGAGCGCGCCCGACACGACGCCGGCGCCCTTCAGGCTGGCAACGGCGAGCGTGCACCAGGCCTTCACGCGCGCGGTCGGCTCGGTGTTCGCGTCCGCGGTCGTCTGCTCGGCCTCGGCCGCGCCGAGGTCCTGCGCGATGCCCTTGCAGGCGTTCGTGACGTCGTCGAGCATCGCCGTGGCGGTCGCCGAGAAGTCCGAGCCGGCCTGCGCGAGCACCGAGAACTGGCCCTTGATGTCCGCGTCGACCTTGAAGTCGACGTTCGACAGGTCAGCGCCGACCTTGAACTCCGTGCAGCAGAGATCGCCCGTGGGGTTCGTGGGATCGACTCCGCAGCCGTTGGTGATGACGGGGATGGTCAGCGCTGCGGCCAACGCGAGGGGCGCCTTGAAGCGATTCAGAATGTTCATGCAAAAGCTCTCCTTGAACGCAACACATGGGGGCAGGCATGCAGACGCGGACCCTGAAAAAAGCACCAGGCCAGCGGGCGCCCCGACTCACGATTGACGGAGACATGCACGGAAGAATCCAAACAAAGACTCTGCGTGCGGTTGTTTCCGCCGTCTCAGTCCTCCCGGACCGAGAGGGAGGGTACACGAAAAGGCGCAGCGGCAAGACCTCCGTCGCGTGTGACAAAAACGCGGGGATCCGCCCGCGAACGAGCCCTGTGACGAGGGCGCCACAGAAAGCTCGGCGACCATGACAGCGATGTCAGAGGGGCGTTCTAGACGTCCGGTAACTTGCCCGTCGTCTCGAAATCGGCGAGCTGCGCGATCCGGCGCGCATGTCGGGCATCGCCGCTGAACGGCGTCGTCACGAAGATCTCGACGAAGCGGAGCGCATCGTCTTCGGTGATCATCCGCGCGCCGAGCGAGAGGACGTTCGCGTCGTTATGAGCTCTGCCGAGACGCGCGGTCTCGTCGCTGTGCGCGAGCGCGCAGCGCGCGCCTTTCACCTTGTTCGCGGCGATCGCCTCGCCGTTGCCCGATCCGCCGATCACGATCCCGAGCGAGCCCGGGTCGGACACGGCGCCCATCGCGACCCGCAGGCAGTACGTCGGGTAGTCGTCGTCGGGCACGAAGATGCGCGGGCCGTGATCGACGGGCTCGTGGCCGAGCGCGCGGAGGCGCTCTTCGATCTTCGCCTTCAGCGCGAAGCCGGCGTGGTCGGAGCCGAGATGGACGCGCATGGCTCCGTTGCCTTTTGCTACTTCCGCGCGGCTTCGATCGCGCGCTTGATCGACGCGATGCCGTTCTTGATGCGCTCTTCGCTCGTCGCGTAGCTGAACCGCACGTAGCCCGGCGCACCGAACGCGCCGCCCGGCACGGCCGCGACGTGCGCCTCGTCGAGGAGGAAGAACGCGACGTCCTCGTCGTTCGCGATCGGCTTGCCCTTGTACGTGAGGCCGGACGTGGCCGTGTAGAGGGAGCTGCAGTCGGCGAACGCGTAGAACGCGCCCTCGGGCATGCGGCACTTCACGCCGGGCAACGAGCGGAGGCCTTCGACCATGACGCCGCGGCGCTTCTCGAACGCGGAGCGCATGCGCTCGACCTCCTCTTGCGGGCCGCTGAGCGCGGCGACGGCGGCATGCTGCGCGATCGCCGTCGCGTTCGTCGTGCTCTGGCCCTGCACCATGTCGAGCGCCTTCGCGAGGCGCTCGGGCGCGATGCTCCAGCCGATGCGCCAGCCCGTCATCGCGTACGTCTTCGAGACGCCGTCGACGATGACCACGCGGTCCTCGAAGCCCTGCACCATCGTCGCCGCGGAGACGTGCTTGAAGCCGTCGTAGACGAGGTCCGCATAGATCTCGTCGACGATGAGCCACGCGTCGCTCTTCTTCCAGACCTCGACGAGCGCGCGGAGCTCGCTCTCGCTGTACGCGGACCCGGTCGGGTTCGAAGGGGTGCAGAGGATCACCGCCTTCGTGCGCGGCGTGAGCGCCTTCGCGAAGGCCTCCGGCGACATCTTGAAGCCGGACGCCTCGTCGGTCTGGACGATCACGGGCTCGGCTCCGCAGATCTTCACCTGCTCGGGGTAGCTGACCCAGTAGGGCGCCGGGATGATGACCTCGTCGCCCTTCTCGTAGAGCGCGAGCGCGAGGTTGAAGAGCGCGTGCTTCGCGCCGATCGCGACCGTGACCTGGCTGGGCTTCGGCGTCCAACCGCGAACGATCGCGGTGCGCGCGCAGATCGCCTGCTTGAGCGCGGGGATGCCGGTGACCGCCGTGTACTTCGAGACGCTCGTGTCGAGCGCCTTGCGCGCGGCGTCGAGGACGAATGCGGGCGGCTCGAAGTCGGGCTCGCCGACGCCGAACGCGAAGACGTCGACGCCCTTGCCGCGTAGCTCGGCGGCACGCGCATTCATCGCGAGGGTCACGCTCGGCTGGACGACATCGAGGCGGCGGGCAAAGGAGAGCGGCACGGCGACAGCCTACTCAGCCCGCGGGAGCGACGCGAGGGGGTTGTCATCCCGATCGGGCGACGCAGCGACGGCGGAGAATCGCGCGGCACCTCGTCACGAATCGGCGGGCTCCGCCGATGATGGGACGAGGTCGCCGCAGGGAGGTTCGGCGCACGCGACACGCGTGCGCGCCTTCCCCGTTCCGATCGCTGCCGCGCGCACGGCCACCGCCGCGCGTCGCCAGCGATCCGTCCGCGGACGAACCGCCAAGGGAGTCGTCCGTGAAGACCCATCGCATCCCGCGCGCCCCGCGGAAGGCCGCCTTCGTTTGTCTTGCGCTCGCCGCTGCGCTCGCCGCCGTGCTGGCGTTCACGGCACGCGCGGCCGCGCGTGGGATGCCGGCGCGTTTGCACGTGACGGAGCAACCGCTGACGGCGAGGGACAGGGCCGTTCGCGCGAAGTACCCGACGCAGCCCGTCGAGCTGCGCGACGACGGACGCACGATCCTCGCGTTCCCGCCGCGCGCGGCGCGATCGAAGCCGCTCACGGTCGTCTATCTCCACGGCATCCACGGACGCGCCGAGAACGGTTGTCCATGGCTGCGCGAAGGCGCGAGCGAGCTCGGATGGCTCGTGTGTCCCGACGCGAACGAGCACCTGTCGAACGACACGTTCTCGTGGTCGGGCAGCGTGTCGGATCAGCGCGCGGTCGTCGCACGCGCGGAGCACGCGGCGCAGGCACAGGGCGCAGACGCGGCGAGCGCGGGCGTGCTCGTCGGGTTCTCGCAAGGCGCGTATGTCGCGCTCGATCTCGTGCGCGCGCAGCTCGGTCGCTATCGCGGCATCGTGCTCATCGGCGCCGACGTCGCGCCGGCGCGCGCGGTTCTCGCGGCTGCGGGTGTCGAGCGCGTCGTCTTCGCGGCAGGCGATCTCGACGCCGCGTCGGCGCCGATGAAGCGCGCCGCAGAGCAGCTCGGCCGCGACGGGATGGACGTGCGCTACGTGAGCCTCGGTCGCATCGGGCACTCGTACCAGACCGCGGAAAAACAGGCTCTTCGCGATGCGATCGTTTGGGCGGGCGGCTCGTCTTGACGCTCTCGGGCGATGGGGGAAGAAGAGAGTATGCGCGCGCTTCGTCCCGGTGTCGTCCTCGTGCCGCTCGCTCTCGTTTGGCCGCCGCTCGCTGCCTCGGCGGCGCTCGCGGCGTGTGGAGGTGAGCCAGTTCCCGCCGATCGGGCGACCGCTGCGCATCCGCCACGGATGCCCGTCGCTCCCGCACAGGGTGTCGCCGCCGACGCCGTCCCCGCCGCCGCTCCCTCGACCGCATCGCCCGCGACGAGCGCGTCGTCCGCGACGTCCGCCGCCACGCCTGACGCCTCGGCGCTGAGCCCCGACGAGGAGCACGCCGACGTGCGCGCCGCGAACGTGTTCACGGCCAAGCTGTATGCGCGCCTGAAGCGCACGCCCGGCAACGTGATGATCTCCGGCACGAGCGTCCGGCATGCGCTGGCGCTCGCCGCGCTCGGTGCGCGCGGGGACACGGCGCGCGAGATGGCGACGGCGCTCGCGACGCCGCTCGACGCGACGAAGCAGATCGCGGTCGGGAAGGCCGAAACGGCGGCGTGGCAGGATGCGCGCGGCGATGCCGACCTCGTGGTCGCCGATCGACTCTGGACCGACAAGGCGCTGAAGCCGAAGGAGGAGTTCACGAGCGCGGCGCAGAGCGCGTTCGGCGCCGGCGTCGAGCCCGTCGACTTCGCGAACGCGCCCGACGTCGCACGCCGCACGATCAACACGTGGATCTCGGAGAAGACGTCGGGAAAGATCCCGGACCTCCTCGCCGAGGGGATGATCGACAAGCGCACGCGCCTCGTCGTGTCGGACGCGATCTACTTCAAGGCCCGCTGGTCCAATCCGTTCTCGACGAACGCGACGAAGGACGAGCCGTTCAAGAACGCCGCGAACAAGACCGTGAACGTGCCGACGATGCACGACACGGCGCCCCACGCCTTCGCGCACACGGGCACGACGAAGCTCCTCGACATGCGCTACTCGGGCTCGCAGCTCGCGATGCTCGTCGCGCTGCCGGACGACGCTGCGGGTCTCGCGAAGCTCGAGGAGAGCCTCTCCGCCGATACCTTCGACACCTGGGTGAAGGCGCTCGCACCGCAGCGAGTCGCCATAAGCATGCCGAAATTCGCGTTCAAGTGGGGCGCCTCGCTCGAGACGCCGCTGCAGGACGTGGGCATCCGTATCGCGTTCTCCCCCAAGGCGGACTTCACCGGGATCGCCGAGCCGGCGTCGGGCGAGAAGCTGCAGATCTCGCGCGCCGTCCAGAAGACCTGGGTGTCCGTCGACGAGAACGGAACGGAGGCGGCGGCCGCGAGCGGCGTGGGGATGAGCGTGACGAGCGCGATCATGGGGCCGATCGCCGAGTTCAAGGCCGATCACCCGTTCCTCTTCTTCGTGTACGACACGAAGCGCGGTCGCATCCTGTTCGCAGGTCGCATGACCGATCCCAAGAGCTGATTCGAAACAGGAGAAGCATGGACAGCAAGCTCGGACGTCGCACGTTCGTGGTGACCTCCCTCACGACGGGCTTCGCGCTCGCCGTGAGCCCGGTGACGGCGCAGACCATCACCACCGACGCGACCGGCCTCGTCGCCGGGGACGTCAAGATCGGCGAGATGCCCGCGTATCGCGCGCAGCCGGAGGCCGGGACGAAGTTCCCGCTCATCGTCGTGGTCCCGGAGGTCTTCGGCGTGCACGAGCACATCAAGGATGTGTGCCGGCGCCTCGCGAAGGCCGGCTACATGGCCATCGCGCCCGAGCTGTTCGCGCGGCAGGGCGACGTCGCGAAGATGTCGGACATCGGCGCGATCCTGAAGGTGATCGAGAGGGTCCCGGACGAGCAGGTCATGAAGGACCTCGACGCGACCATCGAGTGGGCGAAGAAGACCGGCAAGCTCGACGGCGACCGCGTGGGCATCACGGGGTTCTGCTGGGGCGGCCGCATCGTTTGGCTGTATTCTGCACGCAATGGCCCGGGCGGCGCACCGAAGGCCGGCGTCGCGTGGTACGGCCGGCTGTCGAACGCGACGAACGCGCTCCAGACGAAGAGCGCCATCGACGTCGGCGCGAAGCTGCACGCGCCGGTGCTGGGTTTGTACGGCGGACAGGACACGGGCATCCCGATCGGCCAGATCGAGATCATGCGCCGCGAGATCGCCGCGAACCCGAAGAAGGTCGCCGCGGAGATCATCGTCTACCCGGACGCCCCGCACGCCTTCAACGCCGACTACCGGCCGTCGTACCGCAAGGCCGACGCCGACGACGCCTGGCAGAAGATGCTGGCGTGGATGAAGAAGAACGGCGTGTGACCGCTCGCGGTTTCGTAATTCGAGAAACAAGCGGAGACGCGGGGACGCGGGGGTTCGCGGAGGGTCTCGCCTCTCTTCCTGACTGGACCCGTGTCGCCGTTCGCGAAACGTTACGCGGCTCCCACGGGCTTCGCCCGCGGGAGCCGCTCCACGTTTCGCTCACATTTGGGAGATCTCACTCCCG
>JAQBQJ010000236.1 GCA_028287065.1 Labilithrix sp.
GGAAATACCGTCCGCGCCGCGTCGATGATCGCGGGCGAGAGCTCGACGACGTCGATGTCGGCGAAGTCGTACGCGGCCATCGTTCCGACGCTCGTGCCGGTGCCGAGACCGATGACGATCGCGCGCCGTCGCTGCTTCGCGAAGGCGACGGGCAGATGCGCGAAGCCGCGGTTGTCGGCGATCTCGCGTCCGTCGTTGCCCTGGAACTTTCCGTTCGTGAGGAGCGTGCGCATCCCGTCCGCGCCGCGCACGACCGTGGTGACGCCGCCGTGCACGTCCTCGTGCAGCGACTCGACGGCGCCGCGCGGAACGACGCCGGCGTCGAAGTACACGTTCGCGCCGCTCGTGAGCCGCGCGAGGTCCCAGCGCGGCAGCAGGATCGCGAGCAACGTGCCGGCGACGATCAGACGCATCGTCCACGTGCGGCTGCGCTCGGACTCGGACGGGCGGACATGACGCGCGCCGAAGACGGCAACCGCGAGATAGACGATCGCGATCGTCACGAGGCTCCGCTGCGACCCGAGCCGCGGGAGCAGCAGGAAGCCGGCGGCGATCGAACCGACGATCGACCCGAGCGTGTTCGCGACGGTGAGGCGCCCCACGTCCGAGCCGACGCTCGCCGTTCGCGCGGTGCGCAGGACGAGCGGGAACGTCGTGCCCATCGCGACGACCGGGACGAACAGCGCGAGCAGCGCGGCGAGCCCACGCGTGAGCTCGCGTGCGCCCCACGAACGGACCGAAGGGCCCAGCGCGATGAAGAGCGGCGGGAGCCGATCCCAGATCGCGAGCGATGCCACCAGCGCCACGCCGCTCGCCGCGAAGCCGATCGCCGCGGCGCCGGAGCCGAACCGCGCCGCGAGCCGCGTGGCGACCGGCGTGCCGAGGCTGAGGCACACGAGGAAGATGAAGAGCATCAGCCCGAAGGCGTAGACGCTCGTGCCGATGACGAGCGCGAGGAGATGCACGAACACCACCTCGCACGAGAAGACGAGCAGACCGGAGGCCGCGCTGAGGACGATCGCGTCGCCGAAGGGCATGTGCCCCGCGGCGACGTCGCCCTGCAGCTTCGGCTCGTCGGTCGCGGGCTCGCGGTTCGGAGGAAGGATCACCGCGCGCCATCCGAGGACCACCGCGATCGCGCCGATCGCGAGGCTCAGCGACGCGGAAGACCGCATCGTCCAGGTGAGACCGAGGCTCGGGACGACGACGTAGGCCGAGAGGAGCGAGCCGAGCGCTCCGCCGAACGTGTTCAGCGCATAGAAGCGCGCGAGGTTGCGCTTCGCAAAGGTCGGGTCGTCGCCCTGGACGAACCGCGCGAGCAGCGGGAGCGTCGCGCCCATGCCGGCGGCGGGCACGAGGACGACGGCGACCGCCACGAGGGCGCGCAGCGCGCTGAGCATCGCGAGCGAGCCCGGGTACTTCGAAACCTGCGTCACGTAGAACGCGGTGAGCGTACTGAAGGTGAGGGGCGCGAACATGCAGAACGCACCGATCACGAGCTCGGCAATCCCGTACGCGAGGAGCGGCCTCCGGATGCGCGGCTCGAGGCGGCTCGCGGCGTACGCGCCGAGCGCGAGGCCGCCCATGAACGCCACCAGCACGGCGCTCGACGCGTAGGCCGTCGCCCCGAAGACGTACGCGAGGTACTTGTTGAACGCGACCTCGTAGACGAGGCCCAGGCCACCCGAGAGACCATAAAGCGCGGCGATCAGTGGAAGGCGCAACAGGCGGCCGGACGGCGGGGGCATCGGGCGGCGGCACTATACACGACGAGGCGGCGGGAGCCCGGCGCAACGCTGGCAAGAGCGTGCCGTTGTGACTATAAGAAGGGCCGTTTCATGGCTGTCGGACCCATCCCGTTCATCGACCTGAAGCGTCTCGTCGCCGAGATCCGGAACGACGTCATCGCCGACTGGACCGCGTGTCTCGACAACGCCGAGTTCGTCGGCGGTCCGCGCGTCGGTGCCGTCGAGAAGAAGCTCGCCACCGCGCTCGGCGTCCCTCACGTCGTGTCGTGCGCGAACGGGACGGACGCCCTGCTCGTCGCGCTCCAGACGCTCGGCGTGAAGCGCGGGATGAAGGTCGCCCTCCCGAACCTCACGTTCTGGGCCACGTTCGAGGCAGTCGCGCAGCTCGGCGCCGTGCCCGTCCTCGTCGACATCGATCCCGACGACCTCCACGTCGACCTCGATCAGCTGAAGGCCGCGCACGACGCGCACCGCTTCGACGCGCTCATGCTCGTCCACCTCTTCGGTTGGACCTCGAGCCGCCTCGCCGAGATTCGTGCATTCTGCAAGGAGCGCGACGTCGCCATCGTCGAGGACGGCGCGCAGTGCTTCGGCGTCCAGGTGGCCGGAAAACCGGTCCTGGCCGAGGCCGCCGTCGCGACGCTCTCGTTCTACCCGGCGAAGGTGGTGGGCGGCGCGATGGACGGCGGGGCCGTCACGGTGCAGTCGAAGGAGCACGAGGCGTTCCTCCGTTCGATCTGCAACCACGGCCGCTCCGATCACTACTCGTACGCGCACGTCGGCTGGAACTCGCGCATGGGCGGGCTCCAGGCGGCGTTCCTCTCGCGCATGCTCGACAAGCTGCCGGCCATCCTCGAGTCGCGCCGCGCCACGGCGGCGTGGTACCGCGAGCGGCTCGCGCCGGTGAAGGGCGTGCGCGTGTTCGGTCCGCCCTCCGGCGTCGTCGAGAACGGCTATCTCAGCGTGCTCACCGTCGAAGGCAAGCGCGGTCAGGAGGTCGTCGACGCGCTCAAGGCCGCCGGCGTCGGCGCCGCGCGCACGTATCCCGAGACCATGGACGTCCAGCCGCCCGCGAAGAGCGCCGGTGCGATCGCGCACGGCGACCTCCGCCACTCGAAGGCCTTCTGCGAGAAGGTCGTGAACCTCCCGCTCTTCTACGG
>JAQBQJ010000268.1 GCA_028287065.1 Labilithrix sp.
TCACGCCGAGCTCACGGACGAGCGAGCCGATCTCGATGCGCAGGTCCTGGCGCAGCGCCGCGTCGAGGTTCGAGAGCGGCTCGTCGAACAGGAACACGCGCGGCCGGCGCACGATCGCTCGTCCCATGGCCACGCGCTGGCGCTCGCCGCCGGAGAGCTCGGCGGGCAAGCGATCCATCAGCGGTCCGAGGCGCAGCATCGAGGCCGCCTCGTCCGCGCGCTTCTTCCGCTCGGCCGGGTCGGCCTTCCGCATCTTCAGCGGGAACTCGATGTTCTCGCGGACCGTCATCTGCGGGTAGAGCGCGTAGCCCTGGAACACCATCGCGACGTCGCGGTCCTGCGGAGGCACGCCCTTCATCGACTTGCCGCCGATGCGCACGTCGCCGCCGTCGGCCTCCTCGAGGCCGGCCACGATCCGAAGCGTCGTCGACTTGCCGCAGCCCGAAGGTCCGACGACCACGAGGAGCTCGCCTTTCTTCACGGCGATCGACACGTCGGCGAGCGCGGACGGGACGCTCTTCCCCTCGGCATCGACCGCCGGACGGCCGCTCTCGTCCTCGAAGCGCTTCGATACCCGATCGAGCTCGACCTCCATCGTCAGCCGTGGTTCGCGCGGAGGATCTCGGCGGCGAGCACCATGTTCTGGAGCTTCGCGAAGGCCTCGTCGACGGGGATGTCGGCCGCGTTGCCCGGCGCGAATCCGCAGTCCGGCGCGAGCGTGATGCGCTTCTTGTCGACGTGCTCCATCGCTTGCTCGACGCGCGCGACGATCGCGCTTGGCTCGTCGATGATCTCACCGCGACAGTCGACGCAGCCGAGCCCGATGTTCACCGACTCCGGCAGCTCGCGGAGGCAGCGCGTGTCGCCCGCGGCGGGGATCGTGAACTCCATCATGAGCTGATCGACGTGAAGCGCTCGGAGCGCAGGCATGATCGCGTCGTACGAGCCCTCGCCGACCCACCCTCGCCTGCCCTTGTTCCGGCGGCAAAGATGCACCGCGCGACGCGTGCCCTTCACGCCCTCGAACACGCGGTTGATGAGGCTCACGCAGTGCATCGCTTCGGCATCCGCATCGGCGAACTTCGCGCGCACGTCCTTGTCGACGAAGAGACAGAGATGCGGATCGTCGATCTGCACCGTCTCGACGCCGGCCTCGGCGAGGGCGACGACCTGCGCGCGGAGGATCGGCACGATCGCGTCCGCGAACGACTCGCGCGTGGGATAGACGTCGTGCGACACGCCGTCGTCCCACATTCGAACGCTCAGCATGTACGGGCTCGGCAGCGCGACCTTCAGCGGACGATTCGCGCGCTCGATGGCGAAGCGCGCATGGCCCGCGAGCACGCCCGGGTCGCCGGCCTTCACCTCGCTCGTGACCGTGTGCCAGTACTTCCCGTCGCGGCCCTGGCCGGAGAGCTCGCGCTTGAACCCGGTCGCGACGTCCGTGATGACGGCGACGTACGAGAAGCGGCGCCACTCGCCGTCGGTGATGACGTCGACGCCGGCCGCCTCTTGCAGCGCGATCGCGGAAGGCACGGCCATGTCGAGCAGGCGCTGCCGCTCGTCGTCGGACACCTTCCCCTCGTGCACGCCGTCGAAGAGCCGCTTCAGCCAGAGCGGACGCGGGAGCGAGCCCACCACGGTCGTCGGGAAGAGCGACGGCACGACGTGCGACGTCACGCTCACGAACCGCCTTCCCACCACGACTTCGCGTACTCGAGGTCCTGGAGCGTATCGAGCTCCATGTACCCGCCGTGCGTGTCGACGCGATGGAACGTGGAGCCCTTCTGGATCATGCGCTGGAAGAGATGGATCAGATACGCCTTCGGGAACGGCCGATCGCCGAGGGTCTCGCAGTGGGCCTTCGCGTCGTCGTAGGCAGCCATGAGCTCCTCGGCGCCGGCGGGCGAGAACTTCGCGACGCCGATGAACTCGCCGGAGGCTTGCTCGGACGGGATGGTGCGCGAGATGTCGGCGACGACGCTGCCCTCGGCGCGCATCTTCTCGGCGTCGCTCTCGGGATGGTTCGTGCGGCGCACGTAGCGACGTCGCCAGTCGGTGTCGCACGCGAGGACCTTGTCCCACGGCGCGGCGACGAGGTCCTTCACGACCGAGCCGCGATAGAGGATGTCGGTGTACGAGGAGACGAAGCCGCCGCCGAGGTGCTCGCGTGCGTACATGAGCGACGCGAGGATGTTGTTGTTCTCCCAGTCCGTGTTCTCGACGTACGTGAGCTCGGGATAGCGCGCGCGGAGGACGTCGGCCTTGTAGCCGCAGATGTAGATGACGTCCTTCTTCGTGAAGCCGGCCGCGCCGAGCGACTCGAGGATCCACTCGAGCATCGGGCGTCCCATCACGTGAACGAGCGTCTTCGGCAGCTCGTTCGTCTGGTGTTCGAGCCTGCTGCCGCGGCCGGCACCGATCAGGATGGGACGCATGAGCACTTTCTATCATGGTATTTCTCGGAGGGGCGTCCGAGGACCGGGTGCGCGCCGTCTGCGCCGACGGGTCCCTCGTCGTCGGCTGGCGGCAGCGCTGATCGCGCGCGCCTCGCGTACAATGACGACGTGGCGCTCACCATCGGCTTCGTCACCGACCTGCATTTCGGACCGGCCGCGTATCACGACGGCAAGCTCCGCAAGCTCACGCATCACGCCGCAGAGCTGACACGCGGCGTCGTGCGCGCCATGAACGAGGAGCTGAAACCCGATCTCCTCGTGAACCTCGGCGACGACATCGAGGACGAGAGCCGAGACGCGGACCTCGCGCGCTACACGGAATGCCAGGAGATCCTCCGGACCGCGAAGGCAGAGCTCGTGAACGTGGCGGGCAACCACGACACGATCCATCTCACGCGCGAGGACCTCACGCGGATCTGGCGATTCGACGCGCCGTCGCCGCTCTTCTATGCGATCGATCGCGGAGGCCATCACATCGTCGTCCTGCACACCCTCGAGCGCAAGGACGTGGACGTGCGCATCCCGCAGGCGCAGCTCGAGTGGCTGAAGGACGACCTCGCGCGGACGAAGCTGCCGGTGATCGTCCTGATGCATCACAGCGCGAGCGAGCAGGACCTGAGCGACTCGTTCTGGTTCGAGGGGCTCTCGCACCTGGCGCTGGTGAAGGAGCGCGCGGACCTCCGGCGCATCCTCGAGGAGAGCGGCAAGGTGCGCGTCGTGTTCAACGGCCACGTGCATCGCAACCACCTCGACGTGATCGCAGGCATCCCGTACGTGACCATCCAGAGCCTGATCGAAAACCTGGACGAGGACGCCCCAGGCCGCCCCGCAGCGGCGCATGCGCTCGCAACCATCACCGAAGAACGCATCGTGGTTCGCGTGCACGGCAACGATCCCGCGCGCTACCAGTTCGAAACCCGAGAAGTCTGAGAAAAGCGCGAAGGGAATTTTGTCTCGAGACAAAAATTTCCTTCGCGCTTTTCTCGGACTTCTCGGATCTGTTTCTGGCCTAGGGCGCGCCGCACGCCAGCCATTCGGCGAGCTTGTAGCGGGCGGACGACGGCGGGTCGTCCGGGCCGGGGGGCATCGTGACGTTGTCGGCGGCGGCGCGCGCGAAGATGCGCGCCTTGTGATCGCGCACGTCGTCGAGCGTGCCGAAGTCGAAGCTCGAGGGAGCGCCCTTGCGATCGCCGGACGATTGGCCGTGGCACGTCTGGCAGTTCTGCGCGAGGAAGTCGCGGCCGAACGAGTCGTAGGTGAGCTTCGTGCCCTCGGGCGGGCACGGGTAGTCGTCGATCGAGGTCTCCGGCTTGCACGCGGCGAGCACCAGGAGGAGCGCGAGGGTTCGATGTACTCTGCACATGGTCAGATCCCGAAGTTGATGCCGAGCCACAACGACCCGCCGGCGTAGAGCGTGGGGCCGCGCGGATCGGGGAACCACACGCCCGACGTGTCGAGGCCGACGACCATCTCGGTCTTGTTCTTCTTGAACACCG
Source organism: Labilithrix sp. (assembly GCA_028287065.1). GTDB lineage: Bacteria > Myxococcota_A > Polyangia > Polyangiales > Polyangiaceae > Labilithrix. The sequence continues at coordinate 3,956 of JAQBQJ010000268.1, forward strand.
GGTAGTCGAGGCCCAGGCTCGAGCCGAAGCCGCCGCGGTGCCTGATGCCGTCGCCCACGCCGAAGACCGCGCCGAACGGGTCGTCACGCACGCCGGGCGTCGGCTCCTCGTGCTGGTGCACGAACGCGAGGCGCACGTACGGTCGGAGCTTCCAGATCCGCCCGTACAGCGTGCCGCCGAGCGACAGGTACGTGATCACGCGGTCGTCGACCGAGCCGTAGCCGAGCCTGCCGACGGTATCGATGGCGACGAGATCGCCGAAGCGATAGCCGACGCGCAGCGCCTGACCGAAGCCGCTGTCGCCGCGCCACGACGAGCCGTACACGCCCGGTCCCGATGCGAGCTGGATCTCACCTGCGGAGGCGGGCGCAGCGGCGGAGAGCATCGCAAGGCCGAAGGAAGCAGCAAGCACGCGCCCGAGGACGCGCGTTCTCGAAGGTCTCATGCACGTGGGTGGTGCGAGCCGGCGCGATTTATGAAGGCGCATGCAGAAGACCGTGCAAGGCCTTCCGCTTCGCCTCTTCGATCCGCGCCGCGACGTCTTTTGCGGCCTTTCCCGCGTACCAGCGGAGGATGTCCTTGTCGGGCCGCCGCAGCTCGACGAGGCCCTTCGGCGCGTCGACGACGACCTCCGACAGCTCGTCCCACGCGATCACCGTCTCCT
>JAQBQJ010000292.1 GCA_028287065.1 Labilithrix sp.
ACCGGCGTCGGCGCTTCCAGCACCCGGTTCAGGCGGAAGCCGCTCTTCACGAAGAGCTTCTCGAAGTCTGCGCGGCCTCGCTCGCGACCGTCGCAGCACACGATGAGCATGTGGAGGTCGGCGAGCGCGCCGTAGTCGTGCGTCGCGTCCTCGACGATCGCCTCGATGACGAGCAGGCGCGTGCCCGGCGCCATGGCGGCGCGGCAGTTCTTCAGGATCTCGATGCAGCGCTCGTCGTCCCAGTCGTGGAGGATGTGCTTCATGACGTACGCGTCGCAGCCCTTCGGGACCGAGTCGAAGAAGCTGCCCGGTGAGAGCTCGACGCGGTCGATCACGTCGCGCTTCGTCAGGAGCTCACGCGCGGACTTCAGCACGTCGGCGTTGTCGCAGAGCACCGCGCGCAGATGCGGGTGCCTCACCAGGATCTCGCTGAGGAGCGTGCCGCGACCGCCGCCGACGTCGCACAGCCTCGAGACCTCGGCGAACGGGTAGGTCCGCGCGATCCCGGGCGCGTCCGCGAGCGTCATCGCCATCATCGAGTTGGCGAACGTCTGCCGCTCCTCCGGATGCTCGTCGAACCACGCCCAGATGCTCTTGCCGTGCACGCGCTCGAACGCGCTCTTGCCGGTACGCAGCGACTCCGGGAAATCGCACCACGCGCGCATGTTGGAGCGCGAGCCGAAGTACTCCGCGAACGAGCGCACGTCGTACGTCTCGGTCGAGCGGAGCGTGTCCGACAGCCGGTTGTTCGAGTATCGACCCTGGGCGTCGCGATGGAAGAAGCCCATCGAGACCGCGCCGCGCATCGCGCGCAGCATGGCCGCGGGATCCGTGCCGGTCTTGGCCGCCAGCTCCGGCGCGGTGAGCGGACGCTCCTCGACGAGGTCGGCGACCTTCAGGCGCGCGAGCTCGCCGACGACATGCGAGCCGGCGACCGCCGTCATCCGATCGAAGACCGCGAGCTGCGGCGGGACGACGGCGTCGGCGATGCGCAAGAGCGCCTTGCGGAGCGCCAGGAGCCCACGGACGGCGCCACGGGGCGGCGCCGGGAGCGGCTTGTGCGAGACGGGTGCGATTCGGAAGCGACCGAGGACCGAGGAGCTCACGTGCGCCATTTGCTCGATCACTCGGCGGACGCTTCGGCCTTCTTCTTGTCGGCCTTGTCGGCCTTCTCGCCGTCCGCGGGCCTCTCGCGCTTCTTCGTGTAGAGCGCGTCGATCACCGACTGGTACACCTCGACGACCTTGCGTCGCTTCACCTTGAGGCTCGGCGTGAGCATGCCGTTCTCGGGCGTGAAGTCCTCGGGGATGAGCGCAAAGTCCTTCACGCCTTCGAAGCCCTTGAACTTCTCGCCGTAGTGCTCGAGCTCGGTCTTGAAGAGCTTCTGGACCTTCGGGTTCGCGAGCAGCTTCTCGGGATCGCTTTCCGACACGCCGTTGTCCGCGCCCCACTTCTTGACGGCGTCGACGTTGGCGACGACGAGCGCGACGTTGAACGGTTTGTTGTCGCCGTAGACCATCACGTTGAGGACGTACGGAGAGAGCTTCAGCTGCTCCTCGAGCGGCGTGGGGACGACGTACTTGCCGTTCTCGAGCTTGTACTGCTCCTTGATGCGGCCGGTGATGAAGAGGAAGCCGTCCTTGTCGATCTTCCCCATGTCGCCGGTGCGGAACCCGCCGTCCGGCGTGAAGACCGCGTCGTTCTCTTCCTTGCGGTTGTGGTACCCGAGCATGACGTTCGGGCCGTGGACGACGATCTCGTGCTCGGGGCTGATCGTCACCTTCACGCCCGGGATCTGCTTGCCGACCGAGCCGATCTTGCGGTTGCCGGGCCAGTTCGCGGTGGTGATCGGGCTCGTCTCCGTGAGGCCGTAGCCCTCGTAGACGGTGATGCCGAGGCCGTCGATGAACTCGGCGACGTCCGTCGAGATCGCCGCGCCGCCGCTGAACGCATACTTCAGATTGCCGCCGAAGCGCGCGCGCACCTTCGAGAACACCACCTTGTCCGTGAGCGCGAGGACGAGACCCTCGCCGAGCGAAACGTCCTGGCCCATGCGCTGCTTGTGGCGCGTCGCGAGCGCGCTCTTCACCATCGACTGGATGAAGCCGGGCTTCGTGGAGATCTGCTTCTGCACCGCGCCGTACAGCTTGTTGAAGATGCGTGGCACGCTGAAGAGCACCGTCGGCTTCGCCTCGGCGAGGTTGTCGAGGATCTTGTCGACGCTCTCGGCGATGGCGAGCGACGCACCCATCGAGAGGAGGCCGTGCAGCTCGCACGTCTGCCCGAACGAGTGCGCCCAGGGGAGGAACGAGAGCGAACGGTCCATCGACGTGAACGGGAAGCACTCGTGGATCGCGCTCACGTTCGACGCGATGTTGCCGTGCGAGAGGATGACGCCCTTCGGGTTACCCGTCGTGCCGCTCGTGTAGATGAAGCACGCGATGTCCTTCGTCTCCGGCGTGATCGTCGGGACCTTCGCCGTGGTGGCCGCGAGCGTCTTGAACGACTTCACCTTTTCGTCGGCCTTCGTCGCCGAGTCGAGGCTGATGATGTACTCGAGCGCAGGCAGCGACTCCACGAACGGCCTGCACTTCCCCGCGATCGCGTCGGTCGCGACGATGAGCGCCTTCGCCTCGCAGTCCTTCACGATGAACTCCCAGTCCTTCGGGAGCTGCGCCTCGTACATGGGGACGAACGCGATGCCGAGACCGAAGCACGCGTAGGCCGCGATCGCCCACTCGGGACGGTTGTTCGCGATGATGGCGATGCGGTCGCCGCGCTTCAGGCCGAGCTCGGCGAGGCCGGCGCGGAAGCCGTCCGTCTGCTTCCCGAACTCGAGGTACGTCATCCATTCCCAGACGCCCGCGCGCTTCGTGCCGAACAGCGGGCTATCCGGGAAGGTCTTCACTGCGTCGTGGTAGACGTCGACGAGGGTCTGGAACTTGGCCATTGGACCGCCGAGGATAGCCCCCGGATTGGGGCGCCGCTAGCGTCGTCGCCGCGGGCTCGAGACGCGCAGAAAGCGCCCCGAATACGGCCTCGACGAAGCGATCGCAGCTCGCCCTCGCCGTCGCTCGTGGACGCGACGGGCGCGTGCCGTTCGCGTTCGAAGGCGCGCTGCCGAAGGAGCAGCGCGAGCGTGGAGTACAAAGCATCTCAGCGGTTCTTGCGCACGCGTGCGGAGCCGGCGGGAGCACGCGCGGCGCCGGCATCGGCGGCCTCTTCGACGGGCTCGGGCGGCGCGATCACGACGGGCGCCACCAGCGCCGGGGTCTCGGCGGTCGGCGCGGATTTCACGGGAGCCGCTGCGTCGCGGACGGGCGGCGCTGCCGTCGAGGACTTCACCTCCGTCCGGCCCCCCGCGAGGATCGCGAACGCGACGACGGTCGCGACGACGAGCGGGACACCGACGGCGAGCAGCGTCTTCTGCCGCGAGCCGAGGCCCGCCGGCTGCGCGCTCGCCACCGAGGGACGCTGCGCGGCGTGCTCTCCTGACGCGCCCGCCGCGTCCGGTGACGACGCCATCGGCATGCGCACGTCGCCGTACGAAGGCCGGTTGACGTCGGACGCGGACGACGGCGCGCCGGGTACCAGCCCGCGCGACGACGAGAGCGACGGCGGCGGGACGAGGACGTCAGGCGAAGAGCCCGTGGCGATCGCGAGCGCGCGCACGCCGTCGCTCGGACGAAGCGGGTTCACGCTCGTCGGGCGCAGCGGCGCGTCGCGCTTCGTCGTCTTCTCCTCCTCGACGACCATTCGAGTCGTCGCGATCCTCGGGGATCGAACGCTGGCGGGCGCGGTCGGCACGACGCCTGCTGCGCCGACTGGCGCCGTCAGCGGCGCTCCGGGCAGCGCCGCGGTGCCGTCGTCGAGGTCGGGGCTCGAAGGTCGCGTGTCGGTCGCATCGGCGAGCCCGACGCTCTCGTGCATGCTCGCGCCGAACGTCCGCAGCGTGCCGCGGACCTCTTCGCCGTACGCCGAGGCGTCGTCACCTTCGCCCTTCTTCGCCGCGGCATCGGCAGAGGCGCGCACGTTATTCATCAACGCGGCGAGATCACCGGGCATGACACGCAGCGCCGCTGGCAGCGCATCGGCGAGCTCGCGCTGGAGGAGCGCGCCGGTCGCGGGGCGATCGCCCGGCTCGTTCGCGAGCATTCGCATCACGACGTCGTCGAGCGCCTTCGGCACCGCCGGCGCGAGCTTGCTCGGAGGGACGATCTCCGGATCGCGGATCTGATTCAAGATCGCGATGTCGGTGTCGGCGTCGAAGACGCGGCGGAACGTGAGCATCTCCCAGAGCACGAGACCGACGCCGTAGAGATCCGCCCGCCGATCGACCGTGCGTGCCGAGCGCGCTTGCTCCGGCGGCATGTACGCGAGCTTGCCGCGCAACGAGCCCGTCTTCGTCTGTCCGCCGACCTCCCTCGCCTTCGCGATGCCGAAATCGATGACGCGCACGTAGCCCTTGTACGAGACGATCACGTTGTGCGGAGAGACGTCGCGATGGACGATGCCGAGCGGAACGCCCGCCTCGTCCGTCGCCTCGTGCGCGCCGTGGAGACCGCCGGCGATCTGCATCGCGATCGCGACCGCCTGCTCGATCGGGATGCGTCCGCGCTTCCGGAGCACGGCGATCGTCTGCGCGAGCGATGCACCATGCACGTATTCCATCACGAGGTAGTAGCGGCCGTCGGCCTGCCCGAACTCCTCGACGCGGACGACGTTCGGGTCGTCGATGCGCGCCGACAGCTTCGCCTCGTCGATGAACATGCGAGCGAAGCGCTTGTTCGCCGCGAGGTGATCGTGAATGACCTTGATCGCGACCGGACGCGAGAAGCCCGCCGGGCCGATGCGCCGGGCGAGATAGAGGACGCCCATGGCGCCGGCACGCAGCCGCGCGAGGATCCGGTATCCGCCGAGCGTGCTCCCCGGCTCGAGGGCGTTCACTCTGCGATCGTCGCACGCTCCCGGCGTTCGCGGAAGTCGGCTACTTCTTCTGGAGGGCGGCTTTCACCGGCACGCCGGCCTTGGCCGCCGCGGGACGGCCCGTCTTTGCCTCGCCCCCGACGGGTTTCGGCGCCTCGGGAACGGGCGCGGACGCGGCGGCGGCGTTCGGATCGACCGTGAAGGCGCCCTTCACGACGTCGCTCTCGCAGTCACCCTTCGCCTCCTCGATGCTGAGCGCGTGCTCGCCGGCGACCCTCGAGCCGTAATACCGCTTCACTTCGCCTTCGCTCATCAGGCACGAGCCGATCAGGCCTTCGGTCGAGCAGCCGCTGTTCGCGAACTTGCCGTGGAAGCCCTCGCAAAGGGACTTCTCGAGGCCGAAGCTCGAGCCGCCGCGGTACTCGTTGCAGGTCCCGAGCTCGGTCGTCATGTTGCAGCTGCCCTTGGCTGCGAGGGCGGCGGAGGTCGTCGACGTCTCGCCGGCCTTCTCGGCGCCGGATTTCCCCGCGTCTTCCTTCTTTCCGCACGCGACGACGGCGGCGAGCATCAGCGTGGTCACGGCGGTGACGGCGGCGAGCTTGAGGGTGACGGTGGCGGCGCTCATCGTGCGTGGTCCTACGCGGGAGGTGAGGATTCCTCCCCTCTTCCCGCGCCGGCTCGGCTCGATTACGGCCGGCGCATGAAGATCGTCGTGCTCGGTGCAGGGCTCGTGGGCGGACCCATGGCGCTCGATCTCGCGAAAGACAGCGGCTTCGACGTCACCGTCGCGGACATCCGCGACGAGGCCCTCGAGCGCGTCGCCCGCGGCACCAAGATCCGGGTCGTGAAGACCGACCTGTCCGACACCGAAGCGGTCGCGCGGCTGTCGAACGAGCACGACCTCGTGCTCTCTGCCGTCCCGGGATTCATGGGGTTTGCGACCCTCAAGGCGGTCCTCGAGACCGGCACGAGCTGCGTCGACATCGCGTTCTTCCCGGAAGATCCGCTGGAGCTCGATTCCGTTGCGAAGAGACACGCCGCCACGGCCTTCGTCGACATGGGCGTCGGGCCGGGCATGAGCAGCGTGCTCGCAGGGCATGCGCATTCGCAGCTCGACACGACCGACTCGATCATCACCTACGTGGGCGGACTGCCGCGCGTACGACGCTGGCCCTACGAATACGCAGCGGTCTTCTCGCCGGTCGACGTGATCGAGGAGTACGTCCGGCCCGCCCGCTACGTCGAGAACGGGCACCTCGTCACCCGGCCCGCGCTCTCCGATCCCGAGCTCCTCGAGTTCCCCGAGGTCGGCACGCTCGAGGCGTTCAACACCGACGGTCTCCGCACGATGGCGAAGACGATGAAGGTGCCGAACATGAAGGAGAAGACGATGCGCTACCCGGGCCACATCGAGAAGATGGCGGTCCTGCGCGCGACGGGCTTCTTCGGTACCGAGCCGGTCGACGTCGGCGGCGTGAAGGTGCGCCCCGTCGATCTCACGGCGAAGCTGCTCTTCCCGATGTGGAAGCTCCAGCCCGGCGAGGCGGACGTGACGGTCATGCGGGTGATCGTCGAGGGCACGAAGAACGGCAAGCGAACGCGCTGGACGTACGATCTCTTCGACAGCTTCGATCACGTCTCCGGCGTCCACTCGATGGCCCGCACGACGGGCTACACCGCGACCGCCGCGATCCGCCTCCTCGGCAAGGGCATGTTCACGGACAAGGGCGTGTTCCCGCCCGAGCTCGTCGGGCTGCGCCGCCCGTGCGTGGAGTTCCTGCGCAAGGAGCTCGAGCAGCGCAACGTGAAGTACGTGGAGACGATCGAGACGTTCTGATACGCGCGGCTCAGTAGCAGTTGGGCGACGCCGGAGTGATCGTCGCCGTCGTCGTGCGGACGAGATGGACGTGCGTGCCGTCCGCCGTAGCGCCGTCGATCGCCACCTGCGTGAGCGCTCGCGACTCGTCGTTCGACGGCGGGTACGTCGTGCTCGCCGTTCCCTCGAGCACGAGGGTCCGAGCCGCGGACATGACGCCGCTCTTGCAGACGAATGCACCGGGGGCGGGCTCGTAGAGCGTCTCGCGGGGGTCGTTGCAGAGGACGATGCGCGCGCCAGACAGGGCGCCGTCCCCCACCGTGCCGGGCTCTACGCTCGCCACGAGCCCCTGCTCGAGCACCGGCGACGGCTCACCGAGATCCGAGGCGCCTGCATCCGACGCGTCCGCGGCATCCGGGGCACGCCATGCCTTCGGAACCATGCGACGGATCGAGAACGGTCCGCCGCCCCCGTACAGGACGTCGACCCCGTACCCGTGACCGCCGGAGCCGTCGAGCTCGATGCGGTCGTTGCCGTACACGAGCGTGGCCGTGCCCGAGGCCGACCATCCCGTGTCGTGGCTGGTCGGGCCGATCGGATGCGGGCTTCCGCCTCCCGGCATGCACCCGTTGTTACAAGGGTCGGGCCCGCACGCGAGCGTGGTGAGCAGTGCGCCGATGCCGAGCATCGCCAGCCGGCGGGAAGGATCGCGTGAGGTCATGCGCACGTCGTAAGAATCGGCCACTTCGCCGGCAAATGACACCACCTGACGCCGGTGCTACAGGACTGCCGTTTTGGCCGGCCTCTATCTCGTCCACACCTTCGGGTGCCAGATGAACGCGCACGACTCCGACCGCATGGAGGAGGTGCTTCGCGCGAGCGGCTGGTCGCGCGCCGAGTCCGCCGAGCAGGCCGATCTCATCGTGCTGAACACGTGCAGCGTGCGGGAAAAAGCGGAGCAGAAGCTCCGCAGCGAGGTCGGAAAGCTCGCTCCGCTCAAGGCGAAGAACCCGGGGCTCGTCCTCGCGGTCGCCGGATGCGTCGCGCAGCAAGAAGGAGAGAAGCTCCTTGCGCGCGTCGGTCATCTCGATCTCCTCATCGGCCCCGACAACATCGCGGATCTCCCGGCCCTCGCACGCGAGCAGATGGACGGTGCGCCGCCTCGCGCGCACACGGTCTTCGATCTCGACGCGCCGCGGTTCCTCGCGGCAGCACCTCGCGCCGGCGAGGCGCCGGTCAGCGCGTGGGTCACCACGATGAAGGGCTGCGACGAGCGCTGCTCGTTCTGCATCGTGCCGTACACGCGCGGCCCGGAGCGCTATCGCCCCGCCGACGAGATCGTGGCCGAGATCGCGCGCTGGGTCCTTGCAGGCTCTCGCGAGGTCACGCTCCTCGGCCAGACCGTCGACAGCTACCGCGATCCGTCGCTGCCGCCGCCCGCCTCGGACGATCCCGACGAGAGCCAGTTCCCGTCCCTGCTCCGCAGGATCGCCGAGCGCGTGCCGGGTCTGTTGCGGCTGCGCTACACGAGCCCGCATCCGCGCCACGCGACCGCCTCGCTCGCTCGAGCGCATGCGGAGCTCGACGTCCTCGCACGGCACATCCACATGCCGGTGCAGTCCGGCAGCGACCGCATCTTGAAGCGCATGATCCGGCGCTATACGCGTGTAGAATACACCGAGCGCGTTCGCCGGCTGCTCGCCGCGCGCGAGGACATGACGCTCTCGACCGACGTGATCGTCGGTTTCCCGGGCGAGACGGACGCGGATTTCGAGGCCACGCTCGACGTGGTGCGCGACGTGGGTTTCGTCGGTCTCTTCGGCTTCAAGTACTCGCCGCGCCCGTTCACGCCGGCGCTGAAGCTCGCCGACGACGTGCCGGAAGAGACGAAGTCCGAGCGCCTCGCACGCCTCTTCGAGGTGGCCGAGGGGCAGACCCGCGCGCATCTCGCCACCCTCGTCGGGACGCGACAGACCGTGCTCGTCGAAGGCGCGAGCAAGGCGCAGGGCAAGGTCACGGGACGCACGGAGCGGAACGAGATCGTCCACCTCGACGTGCCGGAAGGACGCGATCTCGTCGGCGCGCTCGTGGTCGCCGAGATCACGCAGGCGTTCAAGCACTCACTCCTCGGCACGCTCGACGCGGGCGCCATCGCGGCGCTGCCCGCGCGCCCCGAAGGCGCGGCGCAGAGGCCGGAGCGCCGCCGCCGCTCTCTCACGATGGTGTCGTGAGCGGCCCGATCTACACGCTCGCCGGCGTCACGCCCAAGCTCGGTCGCGGCGTGTTCGTCGCGCCGAACGCGAGCGTCATCGCGGACGTGGTGCTCGGCGACGAGTCGAGCGTGTGGTTCGGAACGGTCCTTCGCGGCGACGTCTTCCCCATCCGGGTCGGCGCGCGCACGAACATCCAGGACAACGCGGTGGTCCACGTCACCGGCGGCAAGGCCGCGACGACGATCGGCGACGACGTCACCATCGGTCACCTCGCGCTCGTCCACGGCTGCACGATCGGCGCGCGGTGCCTCATCGGCATGGGCAGCATCTTGCTCGACGGCGTCGTCGTCGAAGACGACTGCCTCGTGGCCGCGGGCAGCCTCGTGCCTCCGCGCATGCGAATTCCCGCGCGATCGCTCGTCATGGGCCGTCCCGCGAAGGTCGTACGGACGCTCGATCTCGGTGATCTCGAGCACATCCGGGAAGCCGGCGCGCTCTACGTCGGTTATGCGCGCGGCTATCCAGGCAAGCTCGTTTCGTCGCCGTAGCGCCTTACGGCGCTCGTTCTGCGGCCGTTCACTAATGGATGGGCGCGAGCGCGAACTTAGCTCCCGCTAAGGATGCCCGCACTAAGGTGAACGCGTGACACAGGACGAGCATCAGCGCGTCCAGCGGATCAAGGAGTACGTCCTAGCGCGGCTGAGGGAGGAGCTTGCGTGTGCCCCGAGGGGCGCGCAGGCGCAGCTAGCGAAGAAGCTCGGGGTCTCTGGGGCACATCTCAGCAACATGCTGTCGCGCAATCCGACGCGACAACCGGGCGAGGATTTCCGCCGCAAGGTGGCTGCGCACTGGGGCGTGACCTACGGCCAGCTCGAAGCCATCGCGCTCGGCGAAGAGGCGCCCGCGTCGACCTCGAAGCCGCTCGCGTGGCGGGCCGAGGATGCACCGCCGAACCTCAGCGCGGTGCTCGCGGATTATGCGTGGATGCCCGAGATGCCGAACGACCTGCGCTCCGTGGTGCGCGAGCAGGCACGCCAGCATCTGCGGTTCGGCGGCTTCGACTACTCGCCGGACGAGTGGCAGCGCATCCTGACCGGCCTCGAGCGCGAGGCCCTCGCCCTGCTCGCGCGGCGCGTGCGCATGGGCAGCGGAAGCCCGCCGCGGGAGACGAAGCGAGCGCCGAAGACGGCGAAGACCGGCCGCAACGGCTCATAAGACCGAGCTCAAGGACCGCTGACGACCCTGAGCTCGACGCGCGAGACGCCCTCGCGAACGATGTCGAGGTCCTGCGCGGCCTTCCGCGACAGATCGATGATGCGGCGGTCGTCGCCCCACGGGCCGCGGTCGTTGATGCGGACGCGGACCGTTCGTCCCGTGTCGGCCCGGCGGACCTCGACCCAGGTGCCGAACGGGAGCTTGCGATGGGCGGCGGTGTACTTCGTCGGATCGAAGCGCTCGCCGTTCGACGTCTTCTTCCCGGCGAACGCGGCGCCGTACCACGTGGCGAGCCCGACCTGATCGGGGGCCACGTTCGGGGCCGTCGCCATCTTCGCGAAGGTGAGGTCGCCCTCTCCCTGCTTCGAGTCGTCGTGGATGGCCGTGGCGGGCGGGCGGAACCCCTCGTTGCGGGAGGCGCAGCCCGCGCACGCGAGCAGCGGGAACACCAGCAAAGCGACGGCGAAACGCATCGTTTTCGGATCTAGCGCCGCGGCCTCGGGCCGTCACGTTCGTCACGTGTCTCGTCACGCGCCTCGTCACCAGGGCTCACTCACGGGGAGTGTTACGCCATGCGTAACACTCGGCTTCCGGAGCGAGACTGTTACGGCGGTCGTTACAGTGTTACGCGCCCTCCGAGTGAAACCTTCCCTTCACGGATCTGCACTATTTCCCCGTTAAATGCCGTGCGGGGCGTTTTTGGAGCGCTGGCACGACCCCTGCTCTAGGCCCATCCGCCGACGCGCTGCAACGCGACGGACGCCGCGGGTTACGGACCCGCCCTTTGGAGGCCCTGAGTCACATGTCAATCGTTGCCGCCCGCGAGTCTGGTTTCTTCCCCTGCGCCGCCGCCGCCGATCGCTTCGAGAGCGACGACGACCTCATCGCCGGGATGCTCGCGAACGATCCCGCGGCCTGGCGTGCGTTCCAGACGAACTACGACCGCCTCATCATCCGCTGCATCACCAAGGTGACGCGCCGCTTCGCTTCGATGGTCAGCCAGGACGACGTCCGCGAGGTCTACGCGAACCTCTACGTCTCGCTCCTCGGCAACGACATGCACAAGCTCCGCACGTTCGACCCCGAGCGTGGCAACCGCTTCTCTTCCTGGATCGGCCTCCTCGCGATCAACGCCGCGTACGACTACCTCCGCACGCTGAAGCGCGAGCCGCAGAAGGAGTGCATCACGGAGGCGATGGAGCTCGTCGCGGACCTCCCGGATCCGTTCGAGCTGACCAGCGAGCACGAGCGCGCGTCGATCGCACAGGCCACGCTCGCCGACTTCTCCGAGAAGGACCGCACGTTCGCGGCGCTCTACTTCGGCGAGGGCATGGATCCCCAGGACATCGCGACGAAGATGAACATCTCCGTCAAGACCGTCTACTCGAAGAAGCACAAGATCCAGTCCCGCCTCGAGTCGGTCCTCGCGACGCGCCTCCCGTCGTCGCCGCGCCCCCTGGCCGCCTGAAATCTCCCTCTCTCTTCTCTTAATTCTCGTCCTTCGTCCCTGTTCCTGTTCCTGTCCTCTGTTCTCCTTTCTCTCGTAGAGGCGTCGGGTTGCCCCCCGACGCCTCGCCTCGTTTTGTGCTACTCCATGGCCCGTGCGGCTCGTCAGCTCCCTCCTTCTGATCTCCGTGATCTCCTGCGGCACCGCCGAAGGTGACCCGCACTCGAACAACGGCATCCCGCCCGTCGGCGGCAAGGACAAGCGCATCCGCGACGTCGCCGATCCGGGGATCGAAGGCCACGCGGGCCTCGTCAAGACGACGCAGCCGGTGAGCGGCGCGCTCGTCGTGGCCGTCGACGAGTTCGACGAGACCCAGAACGGCAAGAGCGCCGGCACGATCTACGTGCAGGACCTCGACGCCATGGATCCCGAGACGAAGCAGCCGCGGCCGTACTCCGGCATCACGCTGTTCGCGCCCACGTTCAACCCCGGCAACCTCGCGGTCAGTCCCGGCGACGTGCTCGATCTCCGCGGTCAGTACACGGAGTCCGCGACCATCGGCAGCACGGTCACGTTCGCGCCCGGCTCGGTGCTCCCGCAGATCTCGCAGCCCGTCGCCACGTTCCGCTACGAGACGAAGGTGCCCGATCCCGTCGACATCGACGCGGCGGACCTCGCCGATTTCGCCAAAGGCCGGCGCTGGCTCGGGATGCTGGTGCGGATCAAGAACGTCACGCTCCTCGCCGACGCCGTGAACGATTCAAAGGGAAGCGGACGCCTAGCCGTCAACCTGTCGGAAGGGACCGGCGGCAATTGCCAGACTCCCTTCCCCAAGCCCGCGTCGCTCACGAACGACCTGTTCGACGTCGACAAACTCGGTCTCAAGAAGGGCACCACGCTCAAGTCGATCACCGGCGTCGTCGGCTTCTTCTGCAACCTCAAGCTCGCGCCGCGGTCCAAGGCGGACCTCCAGCAATAGCTCCAGGCGGGGGCTCGGGGTCGAACGACGTGCGCGCGCTCGCGATCATCATCGGAGCGTCGATCACGGCCATCGCCGCCGGCGCGTGCGGACCTGCGAAGCCGGCGGCGGATGCGGTCTCGTCGTCGCGCGGGGCGCCGCTCTTGCCGGACGTCCGCGTCGCGAAGGACCGGCCTCCGGTCGTCCTCGTCGCGCGCGAAGGCGATCCGAGCGGCGCGATCGCGGTCGCCGTCACGACGAGCGGGCTCGAGGGCAACGACGACGATCCCGAAGCCGCCGTCGCGCTGGCCGGCGTCGTCGAGGCGCGGCTCGGCGCGAAGGGCCTGCTCCCGATCGTCGTGCCTTCGTGGTCGGGGTTCCGCGCGGCGGTGCTCGTCACGTCCGTGGATGCGACGGCGACGACGACCGACGCCCTTCGCGAAGCGTTGACCGCGCCGATCGACGACAAAGACGTCCTCGCCGCGAAGAAGAAGCTCGCGGCGCTCGCGGCACGTCCGCTCCGCGATGCCTCGCTCGCGCGATGGGCGCGTTGCGTGGGCTCACCGCATGCGCTTCCGCAGCGCGCCGGGAAGAGCGGCGAAGATCTGAGCGCGGCGCGCCTCGAGCGATGGCGCGCCGCTGCGCATGGCCTCGGGCGCGTCGCGATCGCCGTGGCTGCGCCGCCGGCCACGGCGGAGTCGGTCGCGACCGCGATCGCGCGCGGGCCCGCATGGAAGGCCGGCGCGCCACCGCCGTCACCGCAGCCTTCGTCGGGCGCGATCGACGTCGACGTGTACGAGGCCGCGTCGGACATGGCGGGGGCGACGGTCGTGCATGCCACGCTCGACGTCGGGACCGGCAGCGATGCCGTCACGACGGCCGAGGCGCTCGGCGATCCGCATGGTCCCCTCGCCTCGCGTCTCGCGGCGCTCGATCTGCCGTTTCGACTTCGCGAGGTGACGGGCACGGCCGAGCCGCGCGGAGGATGCGTCGGCGTCGTGCTCGAAGCGGCGCCGTCGCTCGCCGCGACGCAGGTGTCGGCGAGCGGATCGTCGCCCGGGGATCTCGCGGCGCGCGTGGCCGATGCCGTCGCGCTCGTGCACGTCGAGGCGCAGGTGCACCTCGCCGAAGGGAGCGCCGGCCTCGACGGCCGTACGCTGGCGCGACGTGCGGGCGATGCGCGCGAGGCGGCGGAGCGCGCGGCGTGGTGGGCGCTGGCGGATGCGTGGAGGCCGAGAGCGACGACGACGAGCGGTTCGAGCACGAACGTCGGGCCGGGTATTGCGATGCGCGGATCGATTGCGCTGGGCGTGCCGCTGCGCAGAGGGTCGACACCCAACGCCGAAGGAGTCATCGAGCCCTCGCGCGAGGTGCTCGCCGCCGCCGTGCAGCGCGCGACGACGTCGTGGCAGAAGCCCGTCGCCGAGGGGCGCGTGCGCGTCGAGCCGGGTCAGGGAGAGACGTGGGTGCTCCTCGCCTCGCCGTGCGGAACCGAGAGCGAGACGGACGCCGACGCGGGGATCACGGCGCTCTTCGCGGTCGCGTCCGCGGAGATGGCGAAGAGCTCTCCGGAGGCGCGGGTCGAGCCGTGGATCGTGCCGGACGGCGCAGGATTGCTCGTGCACGGCCCCGCATTGCCTGGCGAGACGGGCCCGGCGCAAGCGCGCAGGCTCGCCGACGTCGTGGGCCGGAGCTTCGCGTCCGATCCGGTCGCGCTGCCTGCCGTGTCTCGCGCGCGCGCCGAGCTCCTTCGCAACGATGCACGCGCCGACGGCGCAGCGCTCGGGGCCGTCGCCTCGGCGGTGTCGCCGGGACATGCGTCGTGGTTCCTCGCATCGGGTCGCGAGGACACGCTCGCGCGCTCGGCCGACTCCTCGGTGCTCGCGCGCGCGCAGTCGCTGCGGGCGGGGCCGCTGCGCGTCGCGGTGCTCGCGAACGTCGACGCCGCGCAAGGCGAAGC
>JAQBQJ010000299.1 GCA_028287065.1 Labilithrix sp.
CAACCGTCGCGCTCCAACGGAGGAATTCACGTCGTCCCGGGCCACGGAGCACTTTCAATCGCTGGTCTACCATGACTCGAACTCCTTACTGGCAGGTGTGCGCGGACGAGAGCAGCGCAGCAATGGCGATCTTCGCGCCGTCCGTGGGGTTCTTCGCAATCGCATCGTTCGCGACCGCGAGGTGCTCATCACGAGCGGGCTTGCCCATGAGGCAGCTGAGACCGTCCTTCGTGAACTTGTTGTCGGTGCCGAGGACCGTGACGCCGGGACACGCCGTCGCCGTCCAGTTGGCAGTCACGGCATCGTACGAGGCCATGGTGAAGATATCGAACATCTTCGCCATCGCCGACGTCGAGGCGAACGGCGCCTCGGGCACGCGACCGTTGTAGTTGGCGCCGCCGAATGCCGCCGCCGTTCCGGGCTGGTTGAAGAGCGCCTGGCCGCTGAGCGCGCCGTTCGGACGCGTTCCGCCGCCCGTGAGCCCGCGGCTCGCGAGGATGGTGCCCAGCGACTTCAGCGTGAGCTTGCCGCACGAATGAAGGCGCGAGGTGATTTCCGGAGAGCCGATCAGCTTGACCTGGCCGGGCTCCGGCGGCTGGAAGTCGGCGCCGGGGGCCGCGCCACCAGGGTCGTTCGAGTGATCGAACGTGGTGTCTTCGCCGCCCGCGGTGCCGTTCGGATCGCCAGCCGTTTGGCTCTGGCGGCCGTCCGAGAGGCTGTCCGAGGTTCCGTCGCTACACGCGACGAGCGCGAGTCCGGCGACGGTGATCAGGGTGAGAGCAATGCGTTTCATGGTTTTTCTGACTCCCTTCCCTGCTTTAGAACTTCACGAAATCTTCGCTCTTGAAGATCCCGCGGATGGTTTCCTTGAGCTTCTGACCGTTCGCTGCGAAGTCCTTCACGTACGGCTCGGTGACCGCGTTCGGGATCGTGGCGAGGTCGTTCACGATGTCGCCGCGCGACATCGCGTAGTTCCACATGCGGTTGACCGCGCAGCGACCGACCTCGGGATCCGCCGCGATGGCAGCGCCGAGCGTCGGGATGTCGGTGACCGGCTTGCCGGCGCGCCACGCGTAACCCTCGGCGGCGGGCAGGTAGTCGATCCGCTGGGCCTTCGGGTTTCCGGGGACCGGCACTTCGACCTGCGACGCCGCGGTCAGGAAGCCCTTCGCGTCGTAGTTCGTGAACATCGGCGCGACGCGATTGAGGTTCACGTGACAGTTGGCGCAGATGACGGCCGACGTGTCCTGGAAGTCGATCTTCGCGTTCGGCGTGTTCACCTTGCCGGTGATGCTCTCGTACGGGAACGCGCCCGTGAACGTGCCGTTACCGAGGGGCTTCGGCGTCGCCGAGTACTCCGCCGGGAACTTCGAGCACGCGAAGGTCTCCTGGATGAAACGAACGCGGCGGAAGGCCATGTTCGCGAAGTACTGCGAGAGGATGCCCGGGTCGGTGAGGACGCCCGCCGTCGGACCGGCCGTCGCGCCCACCGCGCAGCTCGCCGGCGTGAAGGTGCTCGTGGCCGGGTCGAACGTGGGGCACGTGTTGGTCGACGCCGTTAAGAGCTCGCTGTACGCACGCGAGTCGACGACGATCTGCGCCGCGAAGTTCGCAGCGGTGTCACGGTTGGCGGCGCCCATCTGGAGCGCGCCGACCTGACCCGTGCGGAACGTGTCCTTCCAGAACTTCACCATGATGGCGGCGAACTTCGGGCTCGCGATCATGTCGTCGACGAGCTTCTCGTAGACGACCTTCTTCGCTGCATCGTCGGCCGCCGCTTCGATCTGCTTGATCTCGGCGAGCGACGGGAGCTCGTCACGGAGCTTGAGGCTCGCCGTGCGGAGCGCCTCGCCGTAATCGGCCTTGCGCGCGTCGAGGATCTGCTTGACCTGCTCCTCGGGCGTCTGCTGGGCAGGCGGCGCGTTCGGGTCGTTCGGGTTGCTCGGGTTGTTCGGGTTGCTCGGATCGTTCGGGCCGCCAACCGTGTTGGGGTCTTCCGAGCTCCCACAAGCCGACGCCGAGACGGCGAGCGCCAGTACAGCGCCGAACGCAGCCAGCGTCCTCGCGGGGGTTCGCAGCGGGGTTCGCGTAATGCGTCGCATCGTCTCCCTACCTTTCTTCGACATGAGTGAATCGGAGAGTTGCAATCACCGAGCCAGCACCAGCGAGCCACTGGGCTCCCTGTAGGCGAGGTGAAAAATCGATCAGAAGAAGACGGCCTTGTTGTTCTGGAAGACCGCCGTCCAGGCCGCGGCGTTGTTCACGTTGCCGCCGTTGTGCGGGCCGACCGTGACCTTGGTCACGATGAGGCTCTTCGTGAGGTCGGCTTCATTGAGCTTCCCGAGGACCTGGTTGCAGACGACGGCCTGGTCGGCGCCATTGAGCGAGAGCCCTGCGAGGCCGTTGCCGTGGCACTGCGAGCAGTTCGGCGTGATGCCGCCGCCGCCGCGCATCGACGGCAGGACGTTGTTCGTGAAGCCAGCCACGTCCTTGCAGACCTTCGGCTTCTCGAGGACGGAGACCTTGCCCGGCTCGAGCTTCTCGACCTCGATGCGGACCTTGTCGGCCGCGAAATCGTAGGGGTGCCAGCCGTCCGCCGAGATGAGCGCCGAGCCGGGATTCAGCACGGTCTCCGCGCCGCCGGGCACCGTCTGGTCGGTGTTCGAGAACGTGTCGGCGCCGTCCGGGATCTCGGTCTGGTTCGTCGCGTTCGGCTTCGGGAGCACGCGCACGAACTTCGGCTTGTAGACGTGGACGTCGGTGCCGGCACCGGCAACGACCTTGATATTGTTCAGGGAAAGGATCCCGCCGACGAGCGACGCATCGAACTTGAGATGCACGCCGGTGAGGCCGGGGACCGCCGCCTTCGTCATGTCGATGTCGTTCGGCCCGCTCACGAGCGCGACGGGGTCCGTCGAGGGCTTCTTCGCGCTCTGGATGATGGCGGATTCGAGCTTCAGCCACTCGATGACCTTCCCCTCGAAGGTCGGGTCGGTGCCGACGGCAGGGCCTGCGTGCGCGCCCTTCGTGAGCAGAACGCTCTGGTAGTAGTCGGCGACGATCGCGCCCGGCTGCGCCTTGATCGACTTGTACGCGTCCGGACCCGCGAGAAACGCCGGCGGAGTGGGCTTGTAGGTCGCCAGCTCGTGGCACGCGTTACCGCATTTTTGCTTGAGATCGGTCTCGACGGCGCGGAACAGGAGCTCCTCGGCCGGCGGGCCGCCGGGGTTGCTTCCCGGACCGCCGTCGCCGTCCGTGCCGCCGCTCGTACCGCTGGTTCCGCTGGTTCCGCCGGGCGTATTACGGCCGCCGAGCTTGTCCGCGGCGTCGTCCGAGCAGGCGACGATGGCACCCGTCAGGCCGAGTGCGAGTCCGATCGTGAGCGCAGTAAGACGGATATTCGCCATGTAAATTCCTCGCGAGCGCGAGGAAGGAAGCAGGTCGTGGGCCAGTTCGCGCAGCGGCGAAAATCCTGAGGAAAACTGAGGTCGTACATGTGCGCGCCAGGCCCCGGTGGATCCCTCCCGAACCCCTGGATGGACCCGTCGCCAACCGGGGTCCGACGGCAAAAATCCGGCGTCCGCGGCCGGCGTTGTGCTTGGCAGACAACATCCCCCGCGTGATCCGTCGACGTGGGAGGCCGTCCTACGGCGGCGCTGGAAATTTTTCGTCGCCAGCTCCGAGCTTCGTGGATCCCCCGCAGCCCTTGGGGGCGGCACCCTACGCAGGTAGGGGCCAGAGCACCCGTCGCCGGGAGGATCCACAGTCGTTCGGCGTCGCGAGCCGAAGTAGGTGCTCACGCACATGATCCCCGATGGATCAATCCAGCACGGATGCAAATTGGTGGTGTGGCGCGACGGAGACGGGCGAGCTCGGCCATCCTAGGCTCTGGTGAGTGCTGTGGATGCCGTCGCGATCGAATCGGTCCTCGAGGCCGAGGCCGAGTGCTCGGATCTCGATCGCGCGCGCGCCGCACTGAGCGAGGCGCTCATCGCGGCTCGCGCCCCCGCTCGCGGGGGCAGCCGCCTCCGTGGGGCCCGGCCGACCAGCCCTCCGCCGGAGTCCGGGCTCGCGCACTGGACCCTCACGATGACCGTGACGGCCGCGGCGCCCTCGGCGTCCACCAGGGCCGTCCCCATCAAATCGGTCGACGCGCTCATCGTCGACGACGCCGGCACCATCGTTGCGCAGAGGACCCTGACCGACCGGAGCGCACGGACGTGCGTTCCTCTCGCTCGTGCTGTCGGCGCGTGGGCCTCCCTCGTGCTCGACGCCGAGCTCCTCCGCGCGAAGGACGACGACGGCGCGCCACCGGCGCTCGCGACGTCCGCCGCGACGGCCACGACCCGCAGCGCCGCCGCGTCCTCGACCACGCCGTGGCCGAGGCTCGGCCTCGACCGGCCTCGATCGGCCGCGCCGCGCGACACGTCGACGCCGACCGGTGCCGACGGCGAGACACCGGAGGAGAAGCGCGCCCTCGAGGTCGGCTCGATGGTCTACATCCGCAACGGGATGACCGCGACCGGTGGCTTCGCCGGAGTCTCGCCGTTCGTCTCGATCGAGGTCGCCGAGGGCTGGGTGCTGCGGCCCTCGCTCGCATTCGGCCGATCGACCGAGGGCGCCCAGCCGACCAGCCACGTCGGCGCGCGGGGCGACTTCTGTCGCCGCATCCCCGGCAACTACATCGAGCGGCGCGGCATCGAGGCGGACCTCTGCGCGGGCCTCGAGGGCGGCGTCGTCACGAGCCAGAGCGCCTCCGGCATGCGCGGCGACGCCGTTGGGCGCGTGGGCCTCGGCCCGTCGGCCAACCTCCGCGGCGAGCTCGCGTACGGGCTCGCCCTCGAGGTCCGCGGGCTCGTCGGCGCGAACCTCTCTCAGTCTCCGCTCGCCGAGCACTCGGCTCCTCCCCTCGTCTTCGCCGCCGCCGAGCTCGGCATTTCCGTGAGGTTGCGATGAGCGCTGCATACGACAGTGTCCCCTTCACGCGTGCGGCGGCGATCCTCGCGCCGGTCGAGAGCGGCGCGCTCGAGATCGATGTCGACGACGACGACGATCGCGTCACTCCGGAGCCGCCGCAGAGCGGCATCAAGAGCCTCGTCATCGCGCGCGCGCCGACGTCCGCGGTCGCCGCCGTCGAGCGCGAGCGCCAGTTCCGCGTCGTCTACGACGCGCACGTCGCCTTCGTGTGGCGGAACCTTCGCCGTCTCGGCGTCATGGATCGCGACGTCGAGGACAAGTGCCAGGAGGTGTTCGTCGTCGCGTATCGACGCTGGGCCGAGTTCGTCGACCGCGGTCACGGCCCGCGCGCGTGGCTCTTCCAGATCGTGCTCCGCGTCGCGTCCGATGCGCGCCGGCATCGACGGCGACATCCCGTCGATCCCGACGGCGGCATCGCGCAGGATCGGCAGTCGATCGAGGCTCCGCAGGCGGTCGCCGTCGCCCGCAAGCAAGCTCTCGATCTGCTCGACCGCGCGCTGGCGTCGATCGACATGGGGCGCCGCGCGGTGCTGGTCCTCCACGAGATCGAGCAGATGACGGCGCCGGAGATCGCGCGCACGCTGGAGCTGCCCTTGAACACGGTCTATTCGCGGCTGCGCGTCGCGCGCATCGAGCTGGATGCGGAGCTGGCGCGTCTCTCGAGCGCCGACCTCGCGCGTGACGAGGAGGCGAAGCGATGAGCTCCGTCGACGCACGCTCCTTGTTCGCTGCCGCTCGCGAGGATGGACCAGACGCGAGCGAGCGCGACGCCGTCTTCCGCAAGATCGCGCTCACCACCGGCGTCGCTGCCGGAACCGCGCTCGGTGCGACGGCTCTCTCCGCTGCGCCTCCCGCCGCCGCGATCGGCGTCGCCGCCGCAATCGCGAACGGCGCGACGTCCGCCGCTCCCGCCGTCGCGTCGGCGGCCGCGACCGGCACGGCGTTCGGTGTGAAGCTCCTCGCGGCCGGGGCTGCGCTCGGTACGTTGTGCACCGCGCTCGGCGTGCTCGTCGCCGTCACGATCGCCGAGCCCGACGCCGCGCTCACGCCGGCGCGAACCGCGACGCACACGGCTCGTACGACTCCGGCGCCCGGCGCGAAGCTCGCGCAGCCCGAGCCTCGCAAGCGCGATGCAGAGAACCTTGCCGCGCGGGAGCGCGCGAACGTGGCCGATGCGAACGCCGCGTCGAGCGCGCTCGCGAACGCCAGCGCCGCGAGCCCCGCGGGCGATCTCGCCGAAGAGGCGAGGCTCGTGACCGCCGCACGCACGTCGCTGATGACGGGCGACGCCACACGCGCACTCTCGCTCCTGCAAGCAACGCGGAAGCTCAGTACGCGCTCGCTCGAGCCCGAGGAGCTCGGCCTC
The DNA here is from genome assembly GCA_028287065.1 of Labilithrix sp. Classification (GTDB taxonomy): domain Bacteria; phylum Myxococcota_A; class Polyangia; order Polyangiales; family Polyangiaceae; genus Labilithrix. The sequence goes on from JAQBQJ010000299.1 coordinate 6,344, forward strand.
GAAGCCCGCGCGCTGCGTGCGCTCGGCCGCGCCGACGAGGCAGCAGCGACCGAGCTGGTGCTGCGTCGCCGTTATCCCGACCACGCGCTCGCGCGTTGAACCTCACCCCCGGCCCCCTCTCCCGAAGCGGTAGAGGGGGGGAGGTCGAGGGTGAGCTCACTGTCCGGGAAGGCCGCCGTCGAGCTTCGCGCGCAGAATGCGCGCCGCCTCGGCGAACACCTTGTCGTTCGGATCGCGCCGCGCGAGCTCCTCGTACGCAGCCGCAGCGCGCGCGGTGTCACCGGCGGCGACCGCGTCGACGGCCTGACGTGCGAGCGTCTTCGTTCCCGGCGCGAGCGGCGCGCCTGCGTCCTTCGGATCGCTCGTCTTTCCGCCGTCCTTCGTGCGCCCTTCGGCCGGTTTGTCCGGCGTCGCCGAGGCGCTGATGCCGTTCGGCGTGCAAGGCAGCGGCGTGTTCGGCGGCCAGTTCGGAGGCGGACACGGGAAGCCCGCAGGCCACGCCGGCAACGGCGGGTTCTGCTGCATGACGGGAGGCGCGGTGGGCGCAGCTCCCGCGCTCGAGACGCCGGCTCCGGTGCTCGCCGCCGTACCGCTGTCGGCCGCGGCACCGCCGTCGGCCGAAGCGACGCTGGGCTTCTTCGGCGCCGGAGCGGGCTCGTCGCTGTCGATGAGGAAGAGGATGGCGCCGACGAAGAGCAGCGTGCCGCCGATGATCTTGATCGAGTGCGTCTTCAGCGTCGCGGCGAGATCGGGCTTCGCGGCCGGCGCGCCGTTCGGCTGCTGCATGCCTTGCGGCGTCATCGAGCCGTAGCCGCCGGGCGGCATGCTCGGGCCGAGCGGGCCGGGCATCCCGGGCGGTCCGGGGAGCTGCGGGTTCGAGCCGAGCGCATTGAACGCGCCCGAGCCGCCGCTGTTCGAGTATCCGCCGTGCGCTGCGTAGCCTTGCTGCTGCGGCGGATACCCCTGCGGCGGCTGTCCTTGCTGCTGTCCGTAACCCTGGTTCATGCCGGGCGCGCCGCCCATCATGTCGGGTTGACTCTGCATGCCGATCGCGTTGAACGCACCGCTGCCTGCCGCGCTGCCGGGGTTGCTGCGCAGCGCGCGCGTCGCTTCGGGACGTGTCGACGGATCGTCTCCTGCGGGCTGCCCTGCTGCGGGGCGCGGATGCGAGCCCGACGCAATGCGGCCGCCGCCCGTCGCGTCGAGCGGCGCGATGCGCGTCGACTCGTCGAGGTCCGCGGGCGATGCGAACTCGCCGGGCTTGAACGGTCGCTCGGCCTTGGGGAACACGATGGGCGCGCTGCCGCTCCCGCTGTTGCCGCCGCCGCTGCCACCGAGCTGCGCGGACACCTGCGTGACGGGCGCGCGAACGGGTTGTTGCCCTTGCTGGTTGAGCCGTCCCGAGCTGCCGGCCGCAGGCGGCGCGGGCGCGACGGCGACGGGCATCGAGTTGCCCGCACCGGGACGCGGCGGGCTCGGGGGATTGCCGAGCGGGCTGCCGGGACCGCCGGGCCCGAGCTGCACGGGCGGCGCCGGCGCCATCATCGTGGGCTGGTTGTCCGCATCCGCGATCAGCGACCGGTACCGAAGCCGCGCCGTGCCGACCTCGATCTTGCATGGTGCATGCAATTCCGTCCACGCCTTGCCGACGCGATACCCGTCGACGCTCGCAGCGTTCTGATCGTCGGCGCTCTGCAGGAACAACGAGGTCCCGTCGAAGTACACGAACGCGTGCACGTCGAGGACACGCGGCGATTCGATGCGCCACATGCCTTTCTTGCCGACGCTGATCGGCTGGAGCTCGTGACCCATGGAAAGCGGGATGAAGGCGGGCTCTCCGATGCCCGTCTCGATCTCGATCACGTGGGTCGTCTGCGGATTAGCCATAACGGTTCTGGCCGGTCTCCTGCTCCTTGGCCGCGGCGTACACGGAGGGCGGCAAGTCGACGCCGTGCTCGTGGAGCTGCGGCAGACAACGCGGCAGGATCCCGGACGGAACGATGTCGCTGAGGATGGCGCCGCGCTCGTCGAACCCGTGGTACTGGCGGACGAAGATGTCCTGCATCAGGTACTCGCCCTTGTTCGTGTCGAAGCCGAGGACCTCGGTGACGTGCGTGATCTTACGGCTGCCGTCCTGGAGGCGCGAGACCTGACAGATGATGTTCACGGCCGATGCGAGCTGGACGCGCAGCGCCGTGAGCGGCATCTCGATGTCGCTCATCATCGCCATCGTCTCGAGGCGCGAGGTCGTGTCGCGCGGGTACGTCGCGTGGAGCGTCGACATGCAACCGCCGTGACCCGAGGTCATGGCCTGGATCAGGTCGAGCGCCTCGCCGCTTCGGATTTCTCCGACGACGATGCGGTCGGGACGAAGGCGCAGCGTCGCGCGGAACAGATCGCGGATGGTGACCTCGCCGCGGCCTCTCGGATCCGGCGGACGAGCCTCGAGCATGCAGATGTGCTCCCGCTGGAGCTGCAGCTCGCGCGAGTCCTCGATGACGACGACGCGTTCGCCTTCGGGGATGTACGACGACAGCGCGTTGAGCATCGACGTCTTGCCGCTGCCCGTACCGCCGGCGATCAGGATGTTCAGCTTCGCGACGACGAGCGCCTGCAGGGCAACGGCGACGTCGGGCGTGAGCGCGCCGAAGTTCACGAGGCGCTCGACCGTGAGCGTCTCCTTGAAGAACCGGCGGATCGACACGCACGGACCGTCGGGCGCGGCGGGAGGAAGGATCGCCTCGATACGCGAGCCGTCCGGGAGGCGGCCCTCGAGGATCGGCCTCAGCTCGTCGATGTGCTTGCCGACGAACTGCGCGGCGTTGCGGAGCGCGGCCACGAGCGCCTCGCGCGTCTCGAAGCGTGCGGGCGTGAGATGGAGCTGGCCCTTCTTCTCGACGTAGATCTGGAACGGCCCGTTGATCATGATGTCGCTGACCGCCGGGTCGTCGAGGTACGGGCGGATCGGCGCGAGGAACTGGAGGAGCGTCTCCTCGAAGACCTCTTTCGGGATGATATCGCTCAAGGCATCCTCTTCAGGAGCGACGCGCGCGCTTCCTCGGCGTGCGCTCCGGCGGGCTCGATACGCAGGTACTCGCGGAAGTGCTTGTCGGCTCCGATGACGTCGTTCTCGGCGTCGCGCGCGAGGATCGCGAGAGCGTAGTGCGCCCGTGCATCGTCGGGTCGCGCCTCGACGACCGTCTCCAGGTTCGCCTTGGCGTCCTTCGTCTCGCCGATCGCCACGTACAGCGTCCCGACCACGAACCGCGTGCGCACGTCGTCCGGATGCTTCCGGAGGTGGTTCTCGCCGTGCTGGATGGCCGAGCGATAGCGCCCTGTCGAGATGCAGACCTGCAGGAGGAGCGGGAGCACCTCGCGCGGATCGGCCCCTTGATCGAGCGCTGCGGCCAGGTACTCCTCGGCGCGGGTGTGATCCCCCATCGCCGCGAAGGCCTTGCCCCGGTCGAGGAGCTTGTCGGTCGTGGCTTCCTTGTGGAACGTCACCATGTCGGCCTGGGCCTTCTCGGCCGGGGTCGACGGACCGCAACCGAGTAGAACGGAGACGCAACAAACCAACAAGGCTACGACTTTTTCGCGCCGACCTTCAGCTTCAACTTCCTGTCGAGAGTGGAGAGCCATGTGACGTAGTCGCCCGACTTGCCCTCGGTGAATTGTAGGAGAACCCGGACCTCCTTTTGAGCACTTACGTAGTCCTCGACCAAAAGCGCATGGTCGAGCCTGACGCGACGGGTCCGGAAATCATCCGTGATATCACGGCGAAGGAACTTGGCCGACTCTTCGGCGAGAGTTCCGGAGGCGGCGTCTCCGCCGGCCCGGAAACACACCGCGGCGGCCTCGTACGTGGGAACGGCCTGCACGCCGTCCTGCACATGGAACGGACGGCGCTCGCGTTTGGCGTCGGCGACCGCCATTTTTTCTCGCCCGAAGGCGAGCGCCTGGCCGCCGGTGTAGGGGCACGACGAGACGGGCGCTTGCCAGAGCTCAGGCGCCTGCTTCGGCGACGGCTTCTGGGTCTCCTCCGGCTCCTCGGCGAAGAGCATGTACATGCCCGCCGGGACGATGATCGCCATCGCGAGGAACATGATCGGGCTCGTCTTCTTCTTCTGCTGACCGACGATCCCGCCCTGGCCCTCGGTGATCTCGACCTGGATCTGGCATCCGCCGATCCCGAGGACCGAGCCCGGAGGGAGCGGCGCCTGCTGGAACGGGATGTTGTTGATCGTGGGCGGCGGCTCGAAGTTGAGCGCCCGGACGAAGATGCCGGCCGGGCCGAGCTCGAGGAGCACGTGCTCGACGCGCGCTTGATCGACGGGCAGCCGGATCTCGCAATGAGCGCCGCTTCCGATGAGGACGCGCTCCGCCTCCATCGTGAGCTGATCGATCTGCCCGGTGTGAAGCCGGATCTGGAACCTGAGGTTGCGCATGTTCCTAGAGGTTGTTGGTCATACCCATCATCGCAGGTCCGAGGACCAACGCGAGGACGGCGAAGAGAATGAGCGCCAGGGGTCCTGTCATCTTGACACCGGCCTTCGCGGCCAGCTCCTCGGCGCGGATCGAGCGACGGCTGCGCGACGTACCGGCCTGGATGAGGAGGACGTCCGCGACGGGGTTACCGCGCTCTTCGGCCTGGACGAGGGCGTTGACGAACTCCGATACGGTGACCGTCGGTGCGCGCTCGGCGAAGATGAGGAGCGCGTCCTTGCGGGTCCGACCGAGGTTCAGGGTCTGGAGGATGAGCGTGAACTCCTCGACGATCGGGTCCTCGGGGTTCGACGACTTGTCGACGACCTGGCGAACCGCGCCGGGGAAGTCGAGCCCGGCGCTCATGGCGAGCGCCATGAGATCGATGACGTACGGCAGTCCGCGGCTGATGTTCTTGATGCGCTCCTGCGCCTCACCGCTGACGATCATGTACGGAGCGATGGCGCCGATGACCGCGCCGACGATGCCGAGCAGCGCGGTCATCTCGAAGAAGGCTCCGGCGGCGAGCCCGGCGATGCCGCCGCCGATCGCCGACACGATGAAGAGCGCGAGGTACTCCTCGGGGGTGAGGCCGAGATAGTCGCCGGCGAGCGAGAGCTGCTTGTCGAGCGCGGCGCGCTGCTCCTCGGTGGGGATGCCGCTGACGCGAACGCCGAGCCAGCGAACGAGCGGCTCGATCGTCGCCCATGCGTCGTTGTTGGCGAGGGCGCGCTGGCGCTTGAGACCGCGCAGACCGAGTCGGCTGGCGACGCGCGTCGGCGCGCTCGCGACCGCGTACGACGCGACGGACAGCGCGACGAAGAACGCGCCCGCCGCGCCGAAGCGATAGAGGAGGACCATGAGACTGACGCCGGTGAGCTTGAGATCCATGGCTTCCTCTCAGATGTCGACGGCGAGGACCTTGCGGGCGAGGACGAGCGCAGAGACCCACGAAACGATGACGAAGGCGGTGATGCCGTAGCCGGCGAGGCTGGTCGTGAGCGGGTCGAAGTACCCGGGCCAGAGCGTGCCGAGGCAGATGATGACGACGACGGGCATCGCGCCGATGACCCAAAGCTGCATGCGGCCGTCGGCGGTCTTCGTCCGGATGACGCCTTCGAGGCGCTTCATCTCGCGCAGCGTGGTCGCGGTGGTCTCGAGGACCTTCGGGAGATTTCCACCGACCTGCCGGCCGATCAGGATCGCGGACAGCGCCGAGTCGAGCTGGTGGCTGCCGACGCGCGCCGCCATGTGGAGGAGCGCCTGATCGAGCGTGGAGCCGACGCGCATCTCCTTGAGCGCGAGATCGACCTCGGACTTGATCGGCTCCTGGAGCACGGTCACGACGCCGTTGAACGCGGCGCCGATGCTGGGCGTCGCCTTGAGCGCGTTCGACAGTGCGAGCATGAAGCCGTCGATCTGGTCCTCGATCTGGAGGATGCGCTTCCGGCGCTCCGACTCGAGGTAGACCGTGGGCCCGATGGCCGTGAGGAGGATCCCCATGTACCAGCCGGGGATGTCGGCAGTGAGCTGCGCGGCGACGATGAGGAACATCACCGCGAGCTGGCCGAGCGCGATGAGGCGGCCCGGCGTGAAGATGAACATCGAGCGCATCTTCCGCTCGAGCATCGCGCAGTAGCGGGCCCAGTAGCGGTAGGGCAGACCGGTCTCGTCGTCGACGATCGCCCACGTGCCGATGAGAAGACAGACGGCCAACGCAGCGACGCTTCCCCAGCGGAAGACGTCGAGGGTGTGGATGGCCTGGTGCTTCATGATCGCCTCACAGGTAGGGTTCGCCGCGGTTGACGAGACCCATGACGATGAAGGTCGGAATGAACGAAGGCAGGTAGCCGGTCGCGCGGAACTCGCCCTCGACCTTGCCCTTCGCGCCGGTGCCGGTGCGGATGTATTCGAAGATGGGCC
>JAQBQJ010000312.1 GCA_028287065.1 Labilithrix sp.
GTCCCGCACCGCGGCTCGCTCGCTTCGATCCTCCATCAGCTCGTGGGCGGCCTCCGTTCCGGCATGGGATACACCGGCTCGAGGACGATCAAGGAGCTCCGCTCCAAGGCGAAGTTCATCCGCGCCACGTCGCAGGGCCTCCGCGAGAGCCACGTCCACGACGTGATCATCACGGAAGAAGCGCCCAACTATCACTCGCGCTGAATCGTCTCGCGATGAGGCGGTCCATCACGGCGTACTGGCTCGGGCGCGTCGCCTACGATCGGGCGCACGCGCTGCAGCAAGCGCTCGTCGATGCGCGGATCCGTGAGCCGGATCGCTTCGGCGACGTCATCCTGCTCCTCGAGCACGATCCCGTCGTCACGCTCGGTCGCGGCGCGAAGGAAGCGAACATCCTCGCCGGCGACGAGGACCTCCGCGCGCGCGGCGTGACCGTGTCCGAGACCGGCCGCGGCGGTGACGTGACCTTCCATGGTCCCGGCCAGCTCGTCGCGTATCCGATCATCGATCTCAAACCCGACCGCTGCGACGTCCGCAAGTACGTCCGCGATCTCGCCGCGGTGATGATCGGCCTCGCGAGCGATCACGGCGTCGCCGCGGGCGTGCTGCCCGGGGATCCGAAATACGTCGGCGTGTGGGTCGACGAGCGCGCGCCTTCGAAGTGGGACGAGGAGCGCTCGCTCGCGGCATCGCGCGGCGAGGTCGCGGAGAACGCACCGCGGCTCGCGAAGATCGGCGCCATCGGCGTGCGCCTCTCGCGGTGGGTCACGATGCACGGCTTCGCATTCAACGTCGCGACCGACCTGTCCGGCTTCCGCCTGATCGTCCCCTGCGGGATCCAGTCGCTCGGCGTCGCATCGCTCGCGACCCTCGGCATCGACGCGCCGCCGGTGGAGACCGTCGCGCGCGCATCGCTTCCTCACTTCGCGCGCGTCTTCGACGCCGACGTCGCGCTCGGCGAGCCCGCGCGCCTCCTGTCGCTGCAGCCCGCATCGGTCTGAGGCTCGCGCCGCTCGGTGGATCGCCGGGATCCAGGCGCGTGAGCGTCATTCCGCCTGAAGCGGCCGCCCGGCACGGAGTTGCGCACCCGGTTGCGCAAGTCGCGCAGGCACGCTCTCGAGCGATGTCCGGGAAATATAGGCATGGCACGTGCTCCATGGGACGCATGCGCGCGCTCGAGTACCTGGCTTTCGCGGTCGCCTTCATCGGCGCGCAGGCCTGTGCTGCCGACGATCGGACGCCGCCTCCGTTCCACAGCGAGGGCGCGGAGCGCTCCGGTCAGGCCTCGACCGACAACGGCATCGACGGCGCCGAGGAGTCCTCCGATCCCGGCGAGGACGGACAGCCCGAGCTCGAGCCCAGCGCGGGGCCGCCGCTCGAGCCGGCGGCGTGCACCGTGACGTACACGAAGCACGTCCTCCCGAAGATCCGGGATCAATGGCGATGCGGTGCAAGCGGGTGTCACTCGAGCCCGCTCGCGACCGGCGCGAAGACCGTCATGGACACGACCAACGCCGATGCGACGTACGCGATGCTCACGAGCACCGTGCACGCCGGCAAGAAGCTCGTCGACACGACGAGCTCGTCGCCCACCGACTCCGCGCTCTACTGTCTGATGCAGGGTACGTGCGGACCGCGCATGCCGCGTCAGGGCGTCGCTGCGGCGGACCTCGTGCTCCTCGAGTCGTGGCTGAAGTGCAAGGCGCCCCGCGGCGAGAGCGAGTGACCGAGCACCACGCGTGGCGTGTTGCGCGGTGCGAGTCGCGGCGCTAGCGTCGCGGTCATGACGAAGTCACGGCTCGTGGCCGGTCTCGCGCCGATCGCCGCGCTCGTCGTCGCCTGCGCAGGAGCGACCAACAACACCGCGACGGATGCGGGTGGTAGCGGCGGCACGTCGTGCAACGACATCGCGGACTCTGCGCGAAAGGAGGTCGACGCCGTCATCGAAGCGCATCGCTCCTGCACGCAAGCAAGCGACTGCAAGGCAGTGGCGCTCAGCGCATCGTGCTTCGACTCGTGCAGTCGCGCGATGCGCGCCGACGGCGAGGCCGAGTACACGTCGGCTCGTGCCAAGGTCGACAAGACGCAGTGCGCGCAGTTCACGAGCCAGGGCTGCAAGCTCATCGTCCCGCCGTGCGCGCCGCCTTCGCCTCTGACGTGCACCGGCGGCGTGTGCACCAACTGAGCCGCCGCGCTATCTCAGCGGAGCGGCATCGACATGACACTGCCGGGCGCGCCGCGATTGGTCCAGAACAGGCGATCGCCCGCTATCACTAGCCGGTAAGGGTGCGGGAGCGACGTCGCCATCGCGATCGGCGCGTCGCCGTTCTTCGACGCGCTCCACAAGACGCCGTCGCGATCCGCGAGGCCCTCGTCCGTCCAGTACACGTACGGCCCGTCGACGACGACGCTGCGCGGTCGCTTCGCCGTCGTGGTGATGGGCGCCGAGCCGCTGACGAGATCCTTCGCCGCGCGCATCACGCGTCCGGTGTCGCTCTCGGCCCAGTACACGTGCGTAGCGTCGATCGCCATCGAGCGCACGTCGATGGCCGGTGCGAGCAGCTGGGGCGCCGGGCTCTGCGGAACGCAGCCGGTCAGCGAGCACTTGAAGAGGCCCTTGATCGATCCGTTGTCCGCGTAGAAGTACGCGTTGCTCGAGTCGATCGTCATCGTGAGCGGGTTGCTGGCGTTGAGGAACGTCGGGCCGCCGTCGCCCTTCTCCATGCGCGTCGCATAGGCGTTGTATTGCGAGACCGCGTAGAGCGACGTCGCGTTCATCACGATCGTCGAGAACGCGTCCGGGTTGAACGTCCGCCGATTCGTGCACGCGGGGCGGTCGCACCGCTGCAGCGACAGGCTCGCCGACGAATAGTAGATGCCGGTGTCGTCGGCCGCGACCGTCGCCGGGTCGAGCAGCTGCGAGACGAGGAACGTCGGGGCCGCGCAGCCGCTCGTCTTGCATTGCGCGATGCCTGCGTCGGCCACCGCCGACGTGACGTACACGTCGTCACCGGCGATCGCGATCTCGCTCGGCAGGTCGATCGCGGGGAGCACCACCGTCGGCGCGCACGTGCCGCCGTCACATGCCGCGTCGGCTCGAGCGTCGATCACGGATGCGTCGTCGGCCTTCGCCGCGGTGCTTCCGCAACCGGCCGTGTCGCAGGTGTCGACGCCGACGCAGACGCCTTGTTCGCACGTCTCGTTCTTCTCGCAATGAACCCTCGCGCAGACCTGCGATAGATGCACGGGCAGACGCACGGCGGTATGCGGGATGAACCGCGGCGCCCTCCGCGCGATGATGCAGCCCGGCGTATCGGCCGTGCACCTGGCGACGTCCTTGTCGAAGCCCGCGACCACGTCGATGAAGACGCGCTCGCCGCGATCGCCGCTCGGGACGATGCTCAACGTCCCGACGACGGCGCCGTTCGGGCCCGGCGTGCACTCGGTCGTCGTCGCGACCGGTGCGCTCGCGGCGGCGATCTCGCTCGAGGCACCGATGAAGACCGCGATGCCGTGCGCGCGGACGACGTCACACGGGACGTCCGTCTCGATCGCGAGCTGGATCTCGGTCGCCGAGTAGCACGACATCACCCACGCGCCGGCGATGATGCTCGCCACGAGGAGCGCGGTGCGCGTCCTTCCTCGTCGCGCGCTCATGGCGTGACCTTCGGGCGGCGCCGCCGCCACGACACGAACGCATAGGCGAGCGCACCTCCGAGTGCGCCTCCCGCCGGCGCGACCACCGCCGTGCCGGCGACGAGCTCGGCGACGAGCGTGCCGATGCCCGTCGCCTTCAGCTCGCTCGGCGTCATCGCGATGAAGGCGCCGTGGAGGATGAGCGCACCGGTCTCGATCTCCGCGAACGTGATGAAAGGCGCGATGAACGGCATCGAGATGTTCGCGGCGAGATACGCGACGCCCGTGTCGAGCCGCAGCGGCACGCACACGGCGATGACGATGAGCCAGTGGAGCCCGAACGCGGGCGTCATGCCGATCACGAGGCCGAGGCCGACGCTCAGCGCCGCACGCCACGGCGTGAGCTCACCGCCGCGGAGACGTCGCCAGGCCTGACGCGCGAGCTCCTTGCGCTCCCGCCACTTGTCGCTCACGACAGCTCAGGACTGCGGGGGCTGCGGCGGCTGCGAGGCGCGCGTGCGTTCGAGCATGCGGAGATACATCTTCGCCTGGGAGTTCTCCGGCTCGAGCTTGATGACCTCGCGCCAGTGCTCTTCGGCGGCATGAGGCTCGCCGAGCGCGAGCAGCGTGACACCGAGCTGGAGGCGGGCAGGGACGTAGTTCGGCTTGGCGTGGAGCGCCGCCTCGTAGTGGACGCGCGCGGCGGGCAGATCGTTCACCTCGCGAAGGAGCGTGCCGAGCTTCACCTGGAGATCGGCGAAGTGCGGACAGAGCGCCGTCGCCTTCTCGTATTCGCGGATCGCCTCGCGCGGCAGGGCGGCATCGGCATAGGCCTGCGCGAGATCGGCATGCATGTTCGCGAGCTTGCCGCGCGCGAACGGGTCGAGGCCCTGGGCGGTGCCCATCGGTCCGACCTTGATGCGGCTGTAGACCTCGCGGGCCTTCTCGTACTTTCCGCGATCGTTGTAGGTGACCGCGAGGTTGAGTGCGGCCTCCGTGTACGCGGGGTTCAGCTCGAGGGCGCGCTCGAAGTGGCGCTCGGCGACGAGGAAGTTGCCGCGCGAGTGCGCGATGACGCCGAGCATGTCGTGCACGTCGGCGTAGCGATCTTCTTCTTCGAGGACCATGCGGAGCATCTGCTCCGCCTTCTCGAACTCGCGCTTCGAATAGTGCTCGCGACCGAGGACGAGGAGCTGCTTCACCCGCTCGTTCATGCTTCGCCCTTTTGCTGCTTCACGATCCGGCACTCTAGCGGCGTTTGTGCCCTCTCGGGTATCACGAACCGCCTTCGGCCGCGGGACGCCCCGGGTTGCGCGGACCGGCCGCCGAGGCTATGTCGTGCCCCGCGTGACGGACGAGAGCCGAGATCCCGAGGCGATCGGAGCGGCAGGCGAGGGCGAGTCGACCGACAAGCTCTCCACGCCTCCTCCGCCCGACGCCGACTGCACGTCGAGTCCGTCGACACCGGAATCCGTGCATACGGAAACGAGCGATCGGGGACGGACCATCGCGCTCGGGACGCTCGCCGGCCTCATCGTGCTGGGGCTCGTGCTGATCGCGCGCGGCCCGCAGGCCTCCGCCGCGCAGGCCCGGTCCGCCTCGACGAGCCCGGCGGTCCTGACCGGCGCGGAGCTCGCCCCGTCCG
>JAQBQJ010000321.1 GCA_028287065.1 Labilithrix sp.
CTCCCGCAACACGCAAACGCGCTGGGGAGCGTCTTCGGCGGTCAGATCATGGCGTGGGTCGATCTCTGCGCCGCCATCTGCGCGCAGCGACACTCCGGCCGGATGGCGGTCACCGCGTTCGTCGACGACATGAAGTTCGAGCTGCCCGTGCGCGTGGGCGAGGTGGTCCGGCTCGACGCGCGTGTCACCGCCGTCTTCCGGACGTCGATGGAGATCGAGGTCCTCGTGGAAGGCGAGGACGCGACCACCGGCCGTCGCTGGCCGTGTGTCGACGCGCGACTCACGTTCGTCGCGATCGACGAGCAGCGGAACCCGACCGCCGTCCCGCCGCTCGTCGTCGATACGGACGAGGTCCGCGCGTCGCAGGCCGCGGGCGAGGCTCGCCGAGGCACCCGCCTGGCGCAGAGATCACAGGCTAAGAAGCCCTGATCGTGGTAACCCAACCGGCGTCATGACCGACACGAAGACACCCGAAGCAACGACCACCGCCTCGACGCCGACCGGCCGCGTTCCCACGGTTCCGCCCCTTCCCGGCAGCAACGTCGTCGCGATCGCGCGGCTGGCGGATCACGTCGGTGAAGAGGTCACGCTCCGCGGCTGGCTCTACAACAAGCGCTCGAGCGGCAAGCTCCACTTCCTCGAGGTGCGTGACGGCAGCGGCGTCGTGCAGGCGGTCGTGTTCAAGGGTGACGTGTCGCCCGAGCTCTTCGCGCAGGCCGATCGCCTCCAGCAGGAGACGAGCCTCGAGGTCATCGGGACCGTGAAGGAGCACGGCAAGATCAAGGGCCAGTACGAGGTCGGCGTGAAGGACGTGAAGGTCCTCGGCGCGCCCGCTCGCGAGTACCCGATATCGCCGAAGGAGCACGGCACGGACTTCCTCATGGACAACCGCCACCTTTGGCTGCGGTCCAAGAGGCAGCACGCGATCATGCGCGTGCGTCACTCGATCATCAAAGCCGTCCGCGACTTCTTCGACCTCAACGACTTCACGCTCATCGACGCGCCGATCTTCACGCCGAACGCCTGCGAGGGGACCTCGAACCTCTTCCAGACCGACTACCACGGCGATCCCGCGTACCTCACGCAGTCGGGTCAGCTCTACATGGAGGCCGCCGCCGCTGCGTTCGGAAAGGTCTACTGCTTCGGCCCCACGTTCCGCGCCGAGAAGTCCAAGACGCGCCGTCACCTCGCCGAGTTCTGGATGGTCGAGCCCGAGGTCGCGTTCATGAAGCTCGAGGAGGACATGGTGCTCGCCGAGCACTTCCTCAGCTACATCGTGCAGCGCGTCCTCGAGACACGTCAGAACGAGCTGAAGATCCTCGAGCGCGACACGAAGATGCTCGAGAACGTCCAGGCGCCCTTCCCGCGCATCACGTACCACCAGGCGATCGAGATCCTCCAGCAGAACGGCCATCCCGAGGCCAAGGTCGGCGACGACTTCGGCGGCGACGAGGAGACGGTCATCTCGAACAAGTTCGATCGCCCCGTCATCGTCCATCGCTACCCGATGAACCTGAAGGCCTTCTACTTCGCGCGCGACGCGAACGACCCGAGCCTCGCGCTGAACATGGATGTCCTCGCGCCCGAGGGCTACGGCGAGATCGTCGGCGGCGGGCAGCGCGAGGAAGACCTCGCTCGCCTCGAAGGCGCCATCACCGAGCACAACCTCCCGCGCGAGGCGTTCGAGTGGTACCTCGACCTCCGGCGCTACGGCACGTTCCCGCATGCCGGCTTCGGCCTGGGGATCGAGCGCACCGTGTCGTGGATCTGCGGTCTTCCGCACGTCCGCGAGACGATCCCGTTCCCCCGCATGCTGAACCGCCTCGCGCCGTAGCGGCTTAATTCCAGGCGAAAGCGGCCGTTTTCATCTCTCGGAGGTCGAGAGTGATGAAGATTCGGCAGCTCATTTCGTTCGCAGCGTGGGGAGCCCTCGTCCTCTTCATGCTACCGGCCATGGCGTCGACCCAGTCGACAGAGGCGACGGACAACGCCGCGACCGCCGACCAGGCGACGCCGCTCGACGGAAACCACTGCTGGGCGCGCTGCTCGACGTGCACGACGCGGTGCGCGGCGGTGCACGGCTCGGATCGCGAGCGCTGCGAGCGGTTGTGCCAGGCGGGCAACGACAACTGCTGCGAAGCGACCGGCCGTCACGGCTCGCCGCGGACCTGCGGCTGCTACTGACGCGTGACTCAGCTCGAACGCGCGCGGATCACGTCGCGGTAGAGCGCTTCGTACTGGCTCGCCGGGCCGTCCCACGAGAAGTCCTTCGCCATGGCGCGTGTCCTCGCGCGCGCGAGCTGCCCGGGGTTTCCATGGAGCTCGAACGCTGAGAGGATCGCCGTCCGGAGTGCGCCCACGTCCGCGTTCGTCGCCACGAATCCCACTCCGCGATCGCGCGTCGTGTCGATCGGCTCCACCGTGTCGTGCAGACCGCCGACGTCGGTGACGATCGGCAGCGAGCCGTAGCGCATCGCGTACATCTGCGTGAGGCCGCACGGCTCGAAGCGCGAAGGCACGAAGAAGAAGTCCGAGCCCGCATAGACGCGCCTCGAGAGCGGCGGATCGAACGCGAGCCGCACGGCGACGCGTCCCGGATGCTGCTGGGCCGCACGCGCGAGGCTCGACTCGAGATCGCCGTCGCCCTGTCCGACGATCAGCACGCGGCCGCCGCGCTGCACGATCTCGCCGAGGAGCGGCAACAGGAGGTCGATTCCCTTCTGCCACGAGAGTCGCGTGACGCAGCCGAACAGCGGACCGTCGCCGGGCTCGAGGCCGGCCTCCGCCACGAGCGCCGCCTTGTCCTCCGCGCGACCCACGCTCGCCGTCTCTGCGTCGTAGCGGCAGGGAATGGCGGTGTCGGTCCTCGGATCGATCCGAGCGTCGATGCCGTTGAGGATCCCGACGAGGCGGTGCTGGTGCGCACGGAGATGAAGGTCGAGGCCGAAGCCGTTCGCGCGGGTGAGGATCTCGCGCGCGTACGTGGGGCTCACCGTGGTGATTCGATCGGCGAGGGCGGTCGCGCCCTTCATCAGGTTGACGTTCCCGTCGTGCCACGAGATCTCCGGCCGGTATGCCTCACGCGGGAGATGCAGGCGATCGAGCGCGCCCTCGTCGAGCACGCCCTGGAACGCGAGGTTGTGCACGGTGAAGACGATCGGCTTTCGCGCCCATCGCTCGCCCATGACGAGGCGCGCGTAGATCACGGCAAACGCCGCGTGCCAGTCGTGCGCGTGGATCACGTCCGGCCCGTCGTCCCATGCGCGCGCGGCGATCTCGAGACCACCGCGCGACATCACCGCGAAGCGCAGCTCGTTGTCGCCGAACGCGCCGGCGTGATCGCCGTAGATCCCGTTGCGGGCGAAGAGCCCGGGGTCGTCGATGAGGCACACGCGACGGCTTCCGCCCGAGGGAAAGCGCGCGATCTCGGCCTCGACCACGGATGCGTGGCGAACGTCGTGTGGGCCCCACCCGTAGCGGATGCCGACCGTGCCGGGCCAGCGCACGGTCGTACGCGGCATGCGTGTCACGCCGTACAGCGGCGTGACGACGAGCACGTGCGCGCCTCGTTCGGCGAGCGCGTGCGAGAGCGCCTCGACGACGTCGCCGAGCCCGCCGGTCCGTGCCAGCGACTCGACCTCCGACGAGATCATGAGGATGCGCTGGGGTCGTTCGCTCATCGATCCGGCGTGGGACGAACGCGCAGGATGAGCCAGCCGAGGACGGCTCCGAGCGCGGTCAGGATCAGCGTCGGCACCACGTGCGCGACGATGCAGTGGACCGCCGCGGCGTGCGGGCACCGCAGATACGCCATCACGACGGTCCACGCGCCCGCGGTCATGCCGAGCGCGGCCCCCGTCACGGCGGGATGGACGGGATCGGTCCCACGCTTCGGGATGAGCAACGCCATCAACGGAAGCGCGCCCTGCAGCACGGTGATCGCCCCGCATGTGAGGTTCGTTCCGCCGTCGACGTGGTCACCGCCGTGAACGGGCCATGCGATCGTCGCGACGAGCGCCAGCACCGCGAGCACAGGCGCCGTGACGACCACCGCCGTGAGCAGCACCGTGCGCGGACGCCCGAGCATCGAATGGCGCTGGCCCGACGACAGCCGTGTCAGCACGGCCGCGGCGACGAGCCCGAAGCCGACCGTGAACGCGATCATCTCCACGGGACGCGTACCGGGAGACATCCCGCCCATCGCAACGAAGAGCGCCACCGTGGCGAGCGCGCCGACGGCCGCGACCAGCACGATGCGACGCTTGTAGACTGCACGCGTCGGGGACGGCGTGCGTGCGACCTCGGCGAGGACGCGCGCGCGCAGGTCCGCAGACGGTGCTCTTTCCTGGCTCATGAGCGCCTCCGCGACAGCTTTTGTTCTTCGGCGCCCAGGTCGGCGAGCACGCTCCGCATCGCCTCGTAGGCGCGATGGGCGCGGAGCTTCACCGCCGCCACCGTGGTGCCGAGCACCTGCGCCGCTTCGGCGACGCTCAGCCCTTCCAGCTTGATCAGCTCGAACGCGACACGCTGGTTGTCGGGAAGGCGCGCGAGCTCCTCTGCGAGCCGCCCAGCGACCTCCTTCGCGATCGCCAGGTCGTCGGCGGGTGCATCGAGCGCGGCCATCAGCTCGCTGATCCCGTCGTCGCTCGTCGGCGCGAGCACCTCGCGTCCGCCGCGCCGGTGGGAATCGATGAGGAGGCGGCGAGCGATCGCAAACGCCCACGGAACGACCTGACCTCCGAGGATGAACCGGCCGCGAGCCCGGTGGATCTGGAGCATCGTCTGCTGCACGACGTCCTCGACCCGGGCGCGGTCGTGCGTGTAGCGCAGCAGGAAGGACTGAAGCCGCGGAGCGAGCCCGTCGTAGAGCTCTTCGAACACCGAGTCCTCGCCGCGCGCGTACCGGTCCATCGCGGCATCGAGCGCACGGCTCGTCGGATCGGGCTTGCGGTTGCGCTCGTCCGCCACGGCGAGCGTTCTATCACGCAGCACCGCACGGACGCGCTGCGGCAACGGGTAGCTCGGTCGCACGACGAGTTGCATCGGATGACACCGGTTTCAGAGCGTTACGCCGTCGAGATGCGACGGGTTTCGCCGTGACGCGGATCCCACACACACCGCCCCTGACTGGGGCGCGGATGACCACGTGATGTCCGGACACCTCTGTGCGGCGCGGCCTGTTCACAGCATCGCGGCGAAGCACGGTCGCGCTTCCTTCGAGGAAGTGCCGATCCCCGCGAAATAGCGACGTTGTCGTACTTCGTAAGCTCGACCGGGGCGCAAACCTTGCTTGATGGCTCGTACGCGGGACAGACGTGTCGTCGTGAGACCCACGGAATCCCACGAAACTGTTACCGATTGCTCGTCAGGTCGAGCGGAGGACGATAGGAGTTAATGGGTATGAGGTTGCTGTCGACCCTCGCCGGTACGGTGCTCGCGACGACGTTCGCGGCGACCGTTGCGGCGTCCGCCCACGCAGATCCGACGAACGGCACCGACTGGGGTCGCGTGCTGTCGGATCTCGACGCGGTCGCGCGTAAGGGCGCGGATGTCCTCGACAGCCCGCGCTGCACGCCGGCCGGCTGCCAGACGGACACGAACGCGACGGCGGCGCCCCCCGAGCGCGGCGTTCGGTTCAACGTGCAGGATACATCCAATGATCTGGTGAGCTTCCACCCGACGGTGTCGCTCGTCGCGCGTGACTGGGGCTCGTCGTTCCGCGTTGCCGGCGATCGGCTCGCGCTCGTCGACGCACTGCGGCTCACGAGCTCGACGCGCATGGTCCTGACCCGCGTGCGGATGAGCGATTCGCGGATCTCGCCGTTTGCCCAGGTCGGCCTCGGCCAGTGGCGCACGGACCCGTACCTCCTGCCGCTCACCCCGAGCTACACCGAGATCGCGGCGCAGGCTGCTGCAGGCCTCGAGATGCGCCTGAAGGGGACGTGGCAGGTCGCGTTCGAGACCGCGAGCACGGTGCTCTACCGCGAGCGCGGCGGCAGCGACATGCCGGCCCCGCACATCTTCAGCACGACGATCGCGACGCGCGTCGATTTCTGAGGATCGTCTTCTCTCTCACTGCGATGAGCGGCCGAGCCCCGGCGTTGCGCGCCGGCGAAAAGAATTTCAACGCGGCCCCGTGTATGCGATCCGCCACACGCAGTTACCGCCGTCGTCGGTGACGTAGAGCGCGCCGTCCTTGCCTTCGGCGACGGCCACGGGCCGTCCCCACACGTCGCCGTCGGGCGTGACGAACCCGGTCATGAAGTCGACGTACTCGCCCGTGGTGGGGACGCCGTTCTGGAGCGGCACGTACACCACCTTGTAGCCGGTGCGGCGCGTGCGGTTCCAGGAGCCGTGCTCCGCGGCGAACGCGTGCCCGCGGTACTGCGGAGGCAGCCGCTCGCCGGCGACGAACGTCATCCCGAGCGATGCCGAGTGCGATTGGAGCAGCACGTCCGGCACGATGACCTTGTCGCGGAGCTCCGGATGTTTGCCTTCGTGCCGAGGATCTTGATTCGGGCCGATGTAGAACCACGGCCAGCCGTAGAACCCGCCTTCGCGCACGCGCGTGATGTAGTCGGGCACGAGGTGATCGCCGAGCTCGTCGCGCTCGTTGACGGAGGCCCACAGGTCGCCCGTCTCGGGATGGACCGCGAGACCGACGGCGTTGCGGATGCCCCAGGCGTAGACGCGCTCGTTCTTGCCGTCGGGCGTGAATTCGAAGATGCGTGCGCGCCGCGCCTCGGCGGCGTTGTCCGAGTCGTTCGATCGCGAGCCGACCGAGACGAACATCTTCGAGCCGTCGTTCGAGAACACGACGTCGCGCGTCCAGTGTCCTCCGCCGCGCAGCCGACCGCCGCCGCTGATGTCGTCGACGACGACCTCGCCCGGGCCGCGCGCCTTCACGTCACCGACGGCGTAAGGGAAGCGGACGACCGAGTCGGTGTTCGCGACGTAAACCCATTTCGGTTCGTCCCCGGGGGGATGGAACGCGACGCCGAACGGCTGCTTCAGACCATCGGTCGCGAAGATCTGCACGACCTCCGGCTTGCCGTCGCCGTCGGCATCACGGAGCACGCGCACCCGATCGGCCGACGACTCGACGACGAACAGATCGCCGTTCGGAGCCGCACGCATCATACGCGGGTTCGTGAGCCCGAACGCGAACAGCTCGACGCGAAAGCCGTCCGGCACGCGCGGCGCGGCGCCTTCGGGACGTGCGACGAGCGTCGCGCCGTTGTCGACCGACTTCGTCGCGTAGGGCGGTGGCATGTCCGCGGGCGTCAGCTTGCGGCGCACGCCGGGCGCGTCCGTCGTCCAATCGCCTTTCGCGGCGTCACCGGTGAGGAGCTCTCCGATCGCATGCGGGCGGTCGGCCGCCGGCGGATTGCTGCCCACTGGATTGCTCGCCGTCTCGGTCTTCGCGCGGCTGCACGCGCATACGCACGCGAGCCCGAGCCCGAGCCCGAGCCTCGCGACCGTGACGTACGGACGCGGCGACACTCTGGAGATCCTGTGTAGAGACGAAGCTCTCATTGCCTCGCACTCTAGCGCCCCTGCGAGGTCCCGCGCGCGCACCTCAAACAATGGAGCGGGTCCGTTTACGGCCGCACACCGATGTGTAACCTGAGACGCGCAGAGATGCCGGCCCGGACCTTCCCACCCCCCTCGTCGTCCGGAGATCGCACGGGAGATCGCTCCGGAGATCGCACCGGCGATCGCGCGGATCGCACGTCGATCCGGCTGGCGCTCGGCATCCCCATCGGCGCGGAGGACAGCGCATCGGGAATGACCGAGCGGATGACCGAGCGCGTTCTGTGCGAGCACGCCGATCGATGCGGCGGCTGTCCGATCATCGGTCTGCCCTACGGCGAGCAGCTCGCGATGAAGCGCGGGCGCGTCGTGCAGTCCGCGTCGCGTTATCCCACGCTCGAGCTCGTCTACACGGAGCCCGTCGCGGCAGCGGATCCCATCGTCGAGTACCGCACGCGCGCGAAGCTGATCGTGTCGAGCGGCAGCAAGCTCGGTCTCTACGCGAAGGGCGGCGGACATCAGGTCGTCGACATCCCGCGGTGCCGCGTGCTGTCGCCGCTTCTCGCGGAGATCGCGACGGTGCTGCGCGCGCGCATCGCGGCGGACGAGAAATCCGACGGCCCGCTCGCGCCGTTCGATCTCGGCGGTACGCCCCCGCGCGGAGCGCTTCGTGCGGTGGACCTGCGCGAGGTCCACACCGATTCGGGCAAGCGAGTGCTCGTCACGCTCGTCGTGCAGCGCGGCCGTGTCGCATCGCGCGAGCTGCTCGACGAGGCGGCTCGCTCGGTCGCCACCGAGGCGCCGGCGATCGTCGGCATCGCCGTGAATTTCCACGAGGGCGAATCGCCGCAGATCCTCGGCACCGAGACCGTCGTCGTCTACGGCACGTCACTCGTCGACGATCGCGTGGGGCGCTCGCGCCATCGCGCGACGTACGGCTCGTTCGTGCAGGCGCATCGCGGTCAGGCGGAGCGCGTTCATGCGCTGCTCGTCGACGTGCTCGGTCTCGATCGCGCACGTCCGGACGGAACCCCGCGCCCGCGTGTCCTCGACCTGTACGGCGGCTCGGGCACGATCGCGCTCGCGCTCGCGCAAGCAGGCGCGGACGTGCATCTCGTCGAGTCGTTTGCTGCGGCTGCCGGCCACGCCGACGACGCGGCACGCGCGCAGCAGCTCCCGATCCGCGCCGAGGCCGCGGACGTCGTGTCCGCGCTCCGTCGCCTCACCGAGAAGAAGGCGTCGTTCGACGCGGTCGTCGTCAACCCGCCGCGCCGCGGCATGAGCCCTCTCGCTCGCGAGCTCGTATCGAGGCTCGACGTGAGCTCGCTCGCCTACGTCTCGTGCGATCCCGACACGCTCGCGCGCGATCTCGATCACCTGCTCCGTCTCGGCTTCACCATCGCGACGCTGCGTCCGCTCGACATGATCCCGCTCACCGACGAGGTCGAGACGGTCGCGGTCCTACGGAGGATCGGCGTTCCCGCTCCCAAGGTGCTCTACGAGGACGACGAGATCCTCATCGTCGACAAGGGCGCGCACGAGCCGTCCACGCCGCAGGCCGACTACGCGTCTTCGCTCGTCGACCGCGTGCGCAAGCTGCCGGACGCGAGCCAGGCAGTCCCGATTCATCGCATCGACGTCGGCACGACCGGCCTCGTGATGTTCGCGCGCAGCCCCGCGCACGAGAGCCGCTGGCGAGCGATCCTCGAGTCCGAGACCTCGCGGAAGATCTACATCGCCGGCGCACGCGGCGTCACGCCGAGCAAGGGCGCGATCACGCGCGAGCTTCGCGAGGACGGAAAGATGTACCCTGCACGCACCCGCTACCGGCGGCTCGCCGTCGCCAGCGGGCATTCCGTGCTGCGCGTCATCCCCGAGCAGGGGCGCACCCACCAGATAAGGCGTCACCTCGCGGCGATCGGCCATCCCGTCCTCGGCGACGACCGTTACGGACACGCGCCCACGAACCGCTTCTTCGAGGAAAAGAACGCGCTCGACCGCACGTTCCTCCACTGCGTGCGTCTCGAGTTCGATCATCCGACGAACAACCAACGCCTCATCGTCGAGGCTCCGATGCCGGGAGACCTCCGCGGCGTCCTCGAGCGAACGAGCGGCCCGGGCACGCTGCGTTTCCTCGAGCACAAGAACGCGCTCGGTCACAGCGGACAGTCGAGCATGCCGCCGCCGCCGGACTCGACGCACGATCACGGCAGCGCGCTCGACATCGATTCGAGCACGCCGTCGCTCCATCCGGAGCTCACCTCGGGCGACGACGAGCTGAACGGCCGCGACTCGAGCAGCGGCTCGCTCTGAAGAGCAGGGCGAGACGAGATGGGCTCTCTCCGCCCTTCAGGAGCGGAATGCGTGGCTCACGAGGCCGAGCCCCAAGCGGACCTTCGTCGGCCACGACAGCGAGCTGCCGTTGTACCAGCGCATCGCGGCGTCGCGCGCGAATGCCGAGCGAAGGAGCAAGCGGCGCGCCGGGTTTCCCGTGCGTGCGTACACGCGGCGCGCGAGCCATGCGCTCTGCAGCATGTGGCGCCCGATCGTCGAGACGCGCACGTCGTGGGCATACGCGTCGAACGACGAGCCGCCGGTGCGCAGCGCGCGTGCGAGATGGCGCGCGGCGATCCCCGCCATCACGATCGCCTGACCGATCCCCTCGCCCGTCGCGTGATCGATCCCGGCCGCCTCTCCCACGAGGACGAGCCCGTCCTGCGCGAGCGTCGAGCCCGGCACGAACGGTCGTGTGCTGAACGGACGAAGCTTCACGTCGGCGATGTCGATGCCGCGTCGTGCGAGCGCGCGGGCGAGCGCGCTCTTCACGTCGGATCCGGGCGCGAGGTTCGCGTGATAGATGCCCCGGCACACGTGCGGAGCGCCGCCGATGATCGTCGGGAAGTCCCAGTAGTAGCCCTGCAGGCCTTCGCCGAGGACCGAGAGATCGAAGTCGATGAAGCCGCGCTTCGGAGCGTCGTCCGATGCGGTCGGCACCGTGTCGAGGACGTACAGATGGCCTTTGCGCTCGGGCTCGCGGAGCCCGAGGAGCTTGCGCGTGGTGCTGCCGGCGCCGTCGCACGCAGCGACGAGACGCGCGCGGATCGACTCGGTCGTCGTAGAGAGGCGAAAGCCTCGTGGCGTCCGCTCGATCGCGCGGAGCCCTTCGCCGTCGCGAACGACGACGCCCTCGGCGCGCGCCGCGTCGAGCAACTGCGCATCGAATTCGGTGCGCCGGATGACGACGCCCATCGCGCAGGGCGTCTCCCCCGCCCTTCCCTCCCAGCGCACCCGCACGCCGCGCATCGCGACGAACGGCACCTCGATGCGCACGCCGATCGCCTCGAGCGTATCGACGCCGAGCTGACTCACCGCGCCCGCACACGGCTTGTCGCGCGGGAACCGCGCCTTGTCGACGACGACGATGCGATCGGCGCGAATGCCTTCTGCGCGCACGAGATGCAGCGCCGTGCTCGCGCCCGCCGGCCCGCCGCCGACGATCGCCACGTCGAACGTCTCGGTCATCCGGGAGGATCCGCGGCCGGAACGATCCCGTCGAATTCGGCGGCGAGATCGGCGACGAGCTCGTCGAGCTCGGCGTCGCGTCCGGCCGGCGAGGCGATCGTGAGGTCGCCGCCGCCCTCCGCGAAGACCTGCGCGAGCCCCTCGTGCGCTTCGATGATCCCTTTCAGGAAGGCAACATCCTTCGCACGGACGACGAGCCGGCGCGTGATCATGCCCTCTCCGACGAGGGGCGCTACGGGACGGCGCGGCATGCCTTCTTTTAGCGGACCGCGGGCGCTACTCAAGCGGTAGAGTGGACCCGTGGACAGCAGTACGGTCATTCGTCAGGTCAACATGACCGCCATGCTCGTCGGTCCCGACGGCGGCGCCTCGGAGAACGTCGCGCAGCGGTTCGAGCGCGCGCGCATGCGTGTCGTGCGCGTCGCGCATGCTGCCGCGGCCTGTGAGCGACTCGCCGTGGCGATGCCGCAGGTCGTGATCGTGCTGGGCACGCTTCGCTCCGACGAGCGCGACGCCCTCGCCGATCGCGCGACCGCGGTCGGTGCGCTCGTGATGCACGTGGATCCGGAGCTCGACGAGGAGACGCTGCAAGAGCTCGTCGCGCGCGCGGCTCAGGCTGCGATCGAACGAAAGCTGCAGCGCGACGAGTCCGGCCCCGCCGGCGCCGTCACCGATCGTCCGGACGCCGACGACGACGTCGACTCGAACTGGTGACTCAGACGAGCGGGTCGTAGACCTCGGCATCGCGCGCGCGCTTCTCGCGGATGCGGTGCTGCACGTACTCGACGAGGCCTTCGACGTAGCTCTCGAACGGCGGACAGCGCACGTCCGTGTCGGCGAGGAGCTCCGACGTGTTCGCGAAGCTGTACGAGACCCGCGTGGCGAGCGCATCGAGGAATGCGCGCGGGCTCTTCGCGAGCCGATCGAGGCCCGGCGCACGCAGGATCGCCTTCGTGAGGTTCGCGGGGATGAAGTTCCGCGGCGTGCGCCGGCCGCCTGCAGCGGCCACGAGCTCGAAGACGCGCTTCGCGGTGAGCGGCGCAGGGTCGCCGACGTGGAACGTGCGGCCGGGCGCGCGCGGGTCGCGCCCGAGCGCGCATGCCGCGCGGACGTAGTAGTCGACGGGGACGACGTGGAGGAACGCGTCGGGCCGGCCCGGCAGCGGAAGCGGAAAATCCGGAGGCGACGTGATGATGAGGAGGAAGAGGAAGTACGGTCCGCCGTCGCGATCGACCTCGCCGGTCTGCGAGTCGCCGACGACGACGGTCGGTCGCACGACGCACACGGGCAGCTTGGTCATTGCCGCGCGCATCATCTTCTCGCCGCGTGCGAGCGTCTCCTCGACCACGTTGCGGAAGCTCTGCCCCTTCTCGAGCTCGCCTTCGAGGATGAAGCCGGTGCGATCGCCCGAGACGTGCGCGGTCGAGTGATAGACGAGGCACTTCAGCGAACGACACACGCGCGCGACCTCGAGGACCTCGCGCGCGCCGCCCACGTTCACGCGCTCGGCGAGCTTCCGGTCGGCGCTCAGCGTCGCGACGTGCGCCATGTGATGGATGCGATCGATCTCCGGCGCGAGCGCCGCGAGCTCGGCGCCCGAGAGCCCGAGGTCCATCGACGATGCGTCGCCCTCGATGAGGTTCACGCGCGCGCGCTGCTCGAGCGGCAACGCGTCGAGCGCCTCGCGTGCCTCGGGTTCCGCCTTGGGATCGACGATGGCGTGGACGAGCGTGCGCTCACCCGTGCGGACGAGCTCCTCGCACATCTTCCGCGCCGCGAACGACGGGAAGCCGGTGAGGAGGACGACCTCGTCGAAGCCGGGACGCGTCATGCGTCCCTCGTAGCCGAATGCCGGCGCACGGGAAACCCGCCCCGCGCGAGGCCTGCGATTACGGCCCGTTGCCGCAGAAGTGGTCGCCCACCGCGCGGAGCCAGGCGCCGAAGTTGCCGCCGTACGTGATGGGGCTGCAGAGATCGCCGGGGCCGACCTCGGGCGCGACGCAGTTCGTCTTCTGGACGTACGTGTTGCACTGCCCGCCGTTGTTGTTCACCTGGTTGCGGCACTGGTCTTCGGACGCCGCGGGACACTGCGTGCAGCTCGTGTCCTGGCACTCGACCGCGCAGCCCGTGTTGTGGTTGCACGCGGCCGAGACGAACGGCGCCGTGCAGCGATAGATGCCGCGGAGCTGCTGGAACGGCTCGTTGAACGGCGTGAGGCACGTCGAGCACGCCGCGTTCGTCGCGGCGAGCACCTGGAAGGCCGCGACGCACGACGCGGTGTCGGGTCCGCCGCCGCACGCCGCACGGATCGCGTCGAGGTCGGCGACGTCGTCGCAGACGCCCTGGAGCGAAGGCGTGACGGGCGTGGTCGTCGCTGCCGGGCAGCTCGGATACGGCGCAGGGCACGTGGTCTGCTGGTTCGCACACACGCGCGGGATTCCGAGCGTGGCGCACGTCGAGCCGGCCATCGAGCAGTTCGCGCACGTCGCGCCGCCCGAGCCGCACGCGCCGTTCGTGAAGCCGAGCGCGCACGCGTTGCCGGGCGTGCAGCAGCCCGCGCAGTTGGCCGCGCTGCACTTCGGACGACACTGGCGCGCCTGACAGACCTCGTTGCCGGGCGTGCAGTCGTCGCACTGCGCGCCGTTCTGGCCGCAGGCATTGTTCTGCGTGCCGAGCACGCAGGTGTTGCCGGAGCAGCAGCCCGCGCAGTTGCCCGGACCGCAGGCCGGCATCTGACAGCCGCCGCCCTGACAGACTTGACCGAGTCCCGCGCAGTTCAAGCACTGCGCGCCGGCGAGACCGCACGCGGTGTTCTGGCTTCCGACCGCGCAGATGCCGCTGCCGACACAGCAGCCCGCGCAGTTGGCGGGACCGCAGTTCGGCTGCGGAGTGCACACCCCGCCGTTGCACGTCTCGTTCGGCGCGCAGCTCGTGCAGACCTGGCCAGCCTTCCCGCATGCAGCGGGCGTCGTGGCGATGACGCAGTTGTTCCCGACGCAGCAACCGGCGCAGTTGGTCGCGCTGCAGGTCACGGGCGTCTGGCACGTGCGCTCGTTCGGCTGTCCCTGCGGAACGCACTGCTTGCCGGTGGTCGCGCAGTTCGTGCAGGCCTGACCTTGCTTGCCACACGCGGTCGCGTCGGTGCCGATCACGCACTTCGTTCCGTCGCAGCAGCCGCCGCAGTTCTGCGGGCCGCACGCGGCGGTGCCCTCGCAACGACCGCCGCCGCCGGGGTTCGCGGTGCAGTCCTGGCCCATGATCGTGCAGCTCTCGCACGCCTGGCCGTTGGCTCCGCACGCCTGGCTCTCGTCGCCGGTCAGACACTTGTCTCCGACGCAGCAGCCGTTGCAGTTCGACTTGTCGCACTGGCCGGCTCCGCACGTGCGCTGGACGGGATCGCACGAGCGCCCGTCCTGCGCGCAGTCGGTGCAAGCCGCGCCCGAGCGACCGCATGCGCTCGAGTCGGTGCCGGCGAGGCACTTGCCGACCCCGCCCGTGAAGCTGCAACAGCCGCCGGGACAGTCGCCGGGACCGCAGTTCGTGGAGATGCGCGCGCAGACCTTGCCGCTCGCGACGTCGCACTGCTGGAAGCCGTTCGCGATGCAGTCCGAGCAACGCTGGCCGCTCGCGCCGCATGCGCGCGTGTCGGATCCGACGCGGCACGCGCCGCTCGCATCGCAGCAGCCGCTCGGGCAGTTCGAAGGACCGCAGGTGTTCGGCGGTACGCTGGCGTCCGGCGGCGTCTCGAGCTCGAGGCTCGACCGACCGCAGCCCGGAGCGAGGAGCACGAGGAACAACGCCGCGAAGACGGCGAGCACCAGAGCACGTGAAGAAAGCAGGCGCATAAGGGAGGCCTTTCAGGATCCAGCGTAGCGGAACGACGCCTGTGCCGGTAGCCTCGTCGCACATCTCGTCCTTGCTCGATTCGTTCGCTTACCTCGGCATCCCGATCTTCCAGCGGGCGCTCCTCGCGGGGTCCGTCCTGGCGGCGTTGCTCGCGCTGCTGGGCGTCCTCGTGACGGCGCGCGGGCTCGCGTACCTCGGCGACGGCCTTTCCCACGCGGCGTTCGGCGGGATCGCGCTCGGGATGTTCTTCGGTCTGTCCTCACCGCTCGTGCTTGCCATCCCGTTCACGGCGCTGGCCGCGATGGCGATCGGCGCGATGCGAAGACGCGGCGGCCTGCGCTCGGACGTGGCGATGGCGATCCTCTTTGCTGTGTGTTTTGCCGCGGGAATCGTGCTGCTTCGTAAGGCGAAGCGCACGCAGCAGACGTTCGATCCGGAGCAGCTCCTCTTCGGAAACATCCTCCTCGTCGGCAGCGACGACCTCTGGGTGGTCCTCGGGATCGCCGCCGTCACCCTCGGCTTCGTTGCCTTTGCGTGGACACGCATCGCCTACGCGACGTTCGACGAGGAGCTCGCACGCCTCTCGGGGATCGAGGTCGGCTGGCTCGAGAGCGCGCTTCTGGCTCTCCTCGCCGCGGTCGTGGTCGCGGCCATCCGTCTCGCGGGCGTCGTCCTCGTGAGCGCGTTCCTCGTGATCCCGGCGGCCGCCGGCCGCCTGGTCGGTCGCTCCCTGAGCGGTGTGGTCGGATGGGCGATGTTGATGGGCGTCCTCGGCGTCCTCCTCGGGTTCGTCGTCGCGCATCGATTCGAATGGCCGGAGGGTGCGGCGATCGTCTTGCTGCTCGCGGCGATCTTCGTGGCCGCCGCCGGCTGGCGCCGCCTGCGTTCCCGCTGAAGGCAACTGCGGCGGCGCGCGCCGTACGCACCGCGCGCGCACGCGCGTGCGCAACCGTGAACGACGCTGCGCACGTCGCCTGACGCAAGTGCGCGACCTCGCGCGCGCGAGGTCGCGACGCGCGCAGGCACACGCCTTGCTGATTGGCATAGTGGTTCAACCACTCAAGGAGTTGATGATTGTCACCCTATAGCCGACTCCTCTCCTGCTGCGCGTCCGCGTGCGCGTGTACGGCGCTGCTCCTCGCGTCGGGCGCTGCGCACGCGGAGGGTGTTCCCTCCCCGACCCGCAGCAATGCGGGCGCGCCGGAGGGCACCGTCGTCGCGATCGACACCGGCGAGCTCGTCGTCGACGTCGGCTCCGCGAAGGGCGTGCACGAGGGCGACCTCGTCGAGCTCTGGCGCCCGCTTCGCGTGCGTCATCCGGTGACGGGTCAGATGCTCGTCGATCGCTTCCGCATCGGGACGCTGCGCCTCACGCAGGTGAGGAGCACGCTCTCGCTCTCGGTCGTCGAAGGCGGGCTGTCGCGGCCACCGGCGACCGGCGACGTCATCGTGCTGCCGGAGGCGATGCGCGAGCCGCCGGTCGCGCGTGCGCCGAGCGAGGTTCCGATTCCGGTTCCGAGTCCGAGCACGGGCACGAGCACGAACGCCAATGCGCCGCCGGCTGCGCCGCTCGACGGCGATGCCGTCGCGCTCGGAAGCCTCATGACCGCGCTCACCGGCAGCGATCCCGCGCAGCGGGCGCTCGCGTACGAGACCTTCGTCCGCGCCCATCCGAAGAGCCGCTTCGCGAAGGTCCTCGCCGAGGAGGTGCTTGCGTTGCGCGCACCGCACGCGCGAGAGCGCGATCGCAGCTTCCAGTGGTCGGCGCCGAAGCTCGATCGCGTGCGCGCCGGCGAGCCACAAAGTTTCGCCGTCGAGCTCGACCCGATGTTCGTCGGCGCGGTCGTGCACGTCCGTCGCAAGGGCTCGGTCGGGTACCGATCCGTCGCGATGGAGAACGTCGGCCCGCGCTACTGGGCGGCCACGCTTCCCGGCGACGCGATGACCGACGACGGCATGCAGTACTTCGTCGAGGGCGTTCCCAAGGAGAGCGCGCCGGTCGCGATCGTCGGCACCGCCGAGACGCCGCGCGACGTGGAGGTCGATCCCCAGCCCGGCACCGCGCGCCCCGCGGGAACGCTCGCGCAGATCTCGATCCAGAGCGAGTACGCCTCGTTCAACGCGAAGCGCGCGAACGATTACGTCTGGCAGACGGAGGGCTCCGTCGGATGGCGGCTGAAGGACCAGGGGATCCGCGCGGTGCGCTCCGGCTTCGGCGTCCTCCGCGGCGAGGGAGGCTCGCTGAAGGATCTCGACGAGCTGCACAAGGATCCGTCGAAGGTGGGCCTGACGTACGGGTACATCGAGGCGGAGCTCGCGCTCACCTCGTACTCGCTGATCGCACGGCCGATCCTCGGGCTTCGCGAGCAGGGCATCACCGGCGGCGCACAGGGCTTCGTCCGCATCGGAAACGACCTGCGCACGAACATCTCGATCGGCGGCGAGGTGCTCGGCAGCGTCGGCCAGCGAGGCATCGTGCAGCTCGACTGGAGAACGATCCCACGCGTTCCGATCGTGCTGCGCACCGAGGTCACGAACCAGCCCGCGGGATCGGGTGACGTCGGCGCACGCGCGATCGCTCAGGTCGGCTACCAGCTCTCGTCGGAGCTCGCGGTCGCCGGACGCGCCTCGTACCAGGGCAGGACCATCAACCACGCCGGCCCCGGTGCCGGCCTCGCCGTGAGCTACCAATGGTGATCTCCAAGCGTCTCTCCTCTGCGCTCGTCGTCGCGTCGCTCGCCGTAGCGACCACCGCACATGCGGATCCTCCGGCACCGGCACCCGCCGCCGCGCCGGCGATCGAGACTCCTTCGCTTCACCACGCGCCGCAGGTCACGGCGCGTATCTCGGAGGACATCACGATCGGCGCGGTCGTCGATCGACCGGACCGCGTGAAGCGCGCGCTCCTCGTCTTCCATGGAGGGGGCGCGCGAGGCGAGGTCGAGTTCGAGCGGTCGTCGGAGGGCCCGCTCGGATACGTCGCCGTGATCCCGGCGACCGCGGTGAGACCGGACCTCGCGTACTCGATCGAGATCGAGACCACGACCGGCGAGCAGGTGCCGGTGTTCGCGACGCGCGCTGCGCCTCATCACGTCACGGTCCTCGACTCGCCCGCCGATCGGCGCGAAGCGGACCTGCTCACGCGGCTGAAGGGCCGGCGCTCCGTCGTGCAGTCCTCGGGCGAGTACGCGAGCTTCGGCAGCACGACAGGCTCGGTGGCCGCCGTCACGCCGCCGGGTGGCGTTCCGGTCCCGGCGACCACCCGCAAGGTGCCCGACATGTTCTATCGGATCGAGGGAAGCTACACGTATCGTCTCCTCGGCACCGTCTCGGAGTTCGGTCTCCGCGCCGGGATCGTGCGCGGGCAGTCGCTCGTGCGCGGCGAGACCGATCCGAGCAAGTACGAGGTCGGTCTGAACTACGGCGCGCCGCGCATCCGCCTCCGGGCCGAGGACTGGCTGCACGTCGAAGGCGAGCTCCTCACGAGCGTGACCGAGGTCGGCTTCGCGGTCGGCGGCGGAGGCGCCGTGCTGCTCGGCGATGCATACGGCTCGAAGCTCGTGCTCGGGATGGAAGGGATCCAGGTCTTCGGAGTGCGCGGATTCACGCGGCTCGATCTCGTCGCCAATTCGCGGCTGATGCTGGCGCCGATGATCGAGGTCACGACGATGCCGCATGCCGACGTCGCGGGCGTGCGTCTGCTCGGCGAGGCCGGGATCGACCTCGGCGGAGGCATCCGCGCCGACGTGCGCGCCGGTTATCAAGCGCGGCGCTTCGATCAAGGCGGACCCACGCTCGGCGGAGGGCTCGCCTATGCGTTCTGAGTTACCTATCCTCGCCGCGTGACCGAGCGGTTCGCTTACGACGAGGTGCCCTACGACACCGAGGCGAACACCGAGGCGCATCCTCGATCGATGGCGACGCTCGCGCGGCTCTTCGGACGCACGGCAGCGCCGCCGAGCCGCGCGCGGGTCCTCGAGATCGGATGCGGTGACGGAGAGCACATGAT
>JAQBQJ010000345.1 GCA_028287065.1 Labilithrix sp.
CATGTTCCACTTCCTCGCATTCGCCACCGTCCTCGCCGCCACCGCGGCGTGGTTCGACTGGCGCACCGGCCACATTCCGAATCGGCTCACGCTGCTCGGTCTCACGGCCGCGATCCTCGGGCACTTCGTCCACGGGACGATGACCGGCGGCTTCGGCGCGGCAGTGGAGCAAGCGGGCTTCGCCCTCGGTGGCGCGCTCGGCTGCGCGCTCGTCCCCATGTTCATGCACTGGAAGGGGGCGATGGGCGGCGGCGACGTGAAGCTCTTTGCAGCTCTCGGCGCGGCCCTCCATCCCCTCGCGGGTCTCGAAGCCGAGACCTACGCGTTCGTCGCCGCGATGCTCCTCGCTCCGGCCAAGCTCGCCTGGGAGGGCACGCTCCTCCGCACCCTCGCGAGCACCGTGTCCCTCGTCGCCAATCCGCTCCGCAAGAAGTCGGCGCAGAAGGCGATGCCGAAGGAGATGGTCACCTGGTTCCGTCTCGGCCCTGCCGTGTTCCTCGGCACCGCCGCCACGCTCGTCGTTCACATCTTTTCCCTCAGGTCGATCCCGTGAAATCACGTCCCGTCTTCATCGGTATCGTCGCGGGCCTCATCGCCGTCGGGCTCTTGATGCTCTATCTCCGTCGCGTCGAGCAGGAGGCCTCGGGCGGTCGCAAGGTCCAGGTCCTCGTCGCCCTCGAGACCATTCCTCGCGGCACGCCCATCACCGAGGCGATGCTCGGTACGCGCGATCTCCCCATCGCCTACGTGGATGACCGCGTCGTCCGCGTCACGGAGAAGGAGAAGATCGTCGGGCTGAAGGCCACGAGCGCGGTCCCGATCCAGCAGAGCCTGGTGTGGAACGACGTCATGGCCGCCAAGGACGACCAGCGCGCCCTCTCGGCTCTCGTCCAGCCGGGCAATCGCGCCACGCCGATCCGCGTGCAGATCACCGACGTGCTCACGCTCGTGCATCCCGGCGACTTCATCGACATCCTCTGCGTCTGCGGAGACGCGAGGGAGTCGACGGTCCTCCTCCAGCGCGTTCTCGTCCTCGCGACCGGCACCGACACGTCGTCGGCGGTCCACGGCAAGGAAGGTGGCTCCCAGCGCGCCACCGTCCTCACCGTCAGCGCCTCTCTCCAGGAGAGTCAGCTCCTCGCCGTCGCCATGGAGAAGGGGAAGCTCAGCGCCATCGTGCGCAACCCGAACGATCAGCGAATCACAGAGGCTCCCGCGGACATCAGCCCCGCGGCACTTACCGATGCGAGTCGTCGTCTGGCCATCCAGAGCCCGCGACGCAAAGCAACGACCCCCACTGGCCCTACCGAACTGAAAGAAGAGCGTCGTCGATGATTCCCGTATCGAAGAAACGCGCCGCGCAGCTGGCCACGCTCCTCGCGCTCCTGTCGCCGGCGGCGGCGATGGCTGCTCCGCCCCAGGACCGGTCGTCCACGGCGAGCGGAACGAACGTCGAGTCCCCCGACGAGATCGTCCTCGCCGTGGGCGAGACGAAGACGGTCTCCGCGGCTGGGATCCGGAACTACTCCGAAGGCTCACCGGGCATCGTCGACGTGAAGCTGACCACCGACAACAGCCAGTTCGTCATCGCCGGTCGCAAGCCCGGCTCGACGACGATGCTGCTCATCAGGAACGACGGCACGAACATCACGTACACCATCCATGTCTTCGCGCGCGCGCCGGGCGTGGTGGAGAAGGAGCTCACCCAGCTCCTCGAAGGGATCCCGGGAGTGCGGGTAAGGCGCATCGGCGCTCGCATCGTGATCGATGGAGTCGTGGCGAGCGACGTCGAGCTCAAGCGCGTCCAGCACATCGCCACGCTCTATCCGAACCAGGTCGAGTCGCTCGTCACCCTGCCCGGCGGCGGCGGCGCCAGCACGGCGGATGCAAAGTACATCGTTCGCATCGACTTCTACTTCGTGCAGTACGACAAGAACTCGTCCTACGGAGTCGGTCTCGGCTGGCCCACCAGCATCGGCGGTGATGCGGTGGTGAAGAGCACGGTGAGCTTCGACTTCGTCGGAGGCAGCCGCGCGGCGACCGCGAGCATCACGAACCAGCCGATTCCCCGGCTCGACATCGCTTCGCGAAAGGGCTGGGCCAAGGTCCTCAAGCAGGCCACCGTCGTCACGAACAACGGTATCGAGGCCAATTTCCAGAACGGCGGCGAGCAGAACTTCACCGTCAACACCGGGCTCACCGTCGGCGTCCAGCGGATCCAGTTCGGCACCGACGTCACGGTCCTTCCTCGCTACAACCCGCAGAAGCGCGAGATCGAGATGCGGCTCGTCGCCGACGTGAGCGATCTCACTTCCTCGGCGGGCGCCACCGCGCTGCCCGGTCGTACGACGAGCAAGCTCACCACCAACATCACGCTCAAGCTGGGCCAGTCGATCGTTCTTTCGGGCATCCACACCAAGTCGCAGACGCACTCGGTGCAAGGGCTCCCGGGGCTCTCGGACGTGCCGGTGCTCGGACTGCTCTTCGGCTCGCACTCGAACGAGGAGCTCCAGACCGAAGGCGCGATCTTCGTCGTCCCCAACGTCGTCGAGGCCGTGAATACGCAGGCCGCCGAAGTGGTCGAGGGCGCGCTCGCCAAGTTCGCGGACTACAGCGGGAAGATCGAGAAGATCAACGTCTACGACAAGCGCCCGGGCGCGCGGCCGGTGCTGGTCAAATGAGCGCCCATGCACGCACCTCCATTCGGCTCGCCGTCTCGATCCGTGACTGCGAGCGCACCGAGTATCACGAGCTCGATGCCATGGACGGCCGTGTCTCGATCGGTCGCGATCCGCGCTGCACCGTGCCGCTGACAACCGCCTTCGCGTCGCGCCAGCACATGACCGTCGACGTTCGCGGCAGCTCGATGAAGGTCCGCGATACCTCGATGAACGGGACGTACGTGGGCGGCGTGCTCGTGAAGCAGAACGAGGTCGACGTTCCGTTCGGGACACCGATCGCGATTGGCCCGTTCACCGTCGTGCTCGAGCGCGCCAGCACTCCGGCGCTCTTGCCCGTGGCGCCGGCGAAGCCCAGGCCTCGGCTCGTCACGCCTCCCGCAGTCCCGATCGCGGCCCCCGCCGCACCCGTCGTGACGCCGACGACGTCTACCGCGGTGATCGCCGCCGCAGTGGCGGCCGGAAAGCTGGTGAGCGGTTCGGTCGAGATCGCCCGCGCCGACGGATGGGCCGAGGAGAATGCGGTTCGCGTCGAGGTCCACAGGCGCCTCCTCGAGCACCTCGACCTCGGCGCCGTGGACGCCGCGCGCGCCGACGACCCCACGCTTCGCCCCAAGGTGCTTGCCGCGCTGCGCGCCATCGTGTCCGGGCTCGGCGATCGCGTTCCGGCGGGCCTCGATCGCGACGTCCTCGTCGGCTCGCTGCTCGACGAGGCCATCGGCCTCGGCCCGATCGAGCGGTTCCTCTCCGACCCCAACGTGAACGAGATCATGGTGGTCGATCCGAACACCATCTTCCTAGAGATGGGCGGCAAGATGGTGCGCGCCGACGCGCGGTTCACGAACGACGACCGCGTTCGCGCCACCATCGAGCGGATCGTCACGCCCCTCGGGCGCCGCATCGACGAGTCGGTGCCCCTCGTCGACGCCCGCCTTGCCGACGGATCCCGCGTCAACGCCGTGATCAAGCCGCTCGCCCTCCGTGGCGCGGCGATCACGATCCGCAAGTTCTCGCGCAAGCCTTTCACGATGGATCGCCTCGTGGAGCTTGGCGCTCTGACCGACCGCATGGCGCAGTTCCTGCTGCGCAGCGTGACCGCCAAGAAGAACATCGTCATCTCCGGCGGCACCGGCAGCGGCAAGACCACGCTCCTCAACGTCCTCTCCGGCGCCATTCCCGAGGACGAGCGCATCGTGACCATCGAAGACGCCGCCGAGCTCCAGCTCCGGCAGCCGCACGTGGTCTCGCTCGAGACTCGCCCGTCGAACATGGAAGGAAAGGGCGAGTACACGATCCGCGATCTCGTGAAGAACGCGCTCCGTATGCGGCCCGACCGCATCGTCGTCGGCGAGTGTCGCGGCGGCGAAGCACTCGACATGCTCCAGGCGATGAAAACCGGTCACTACGGCGCGCTCACGACGACGCACGCGAACTCTCCGCGCGAGGCCGTGGCGCGTCTCGAGACGCTGGTGCTCATGGCCGGCCTCGAGCTTCCGGTGCGCGCAATCCGCGAACAGATCGCGGGCAGCATCCAGCTCATCGTCCAGCAGTCGCGACTGTCCGACGGCACGCGTCGCGTCACGGCCATCTCCGAGGTCGTGGGCATCAGCGACAAGGGAGACGTCGAGCTCGTCCCGATCTTCGAGTACGTGCGCACGGGCACGGGACCCAAGGGCAAGATCATCGGCGACTACCGTGCCACCGGCTTCCTCCCCACGTTCCTGAACGACTTCCTCGTCATGGGGCTGGTCGGCGAAGACGAGGCGTACCTATGAGCCTCGCCATCGCCACGTCGGCCACGGCCGTCAAGATCGCCGGGATCGTGGCGGCGGCGGCCGCCGCGACGTTCCTCGGCTACGCGGCGGCGTCACGCGAGACGGCGCTCTCGCGGCTCTGGACCCGGTACGTCCGGCACCTCGACGGGACGCTCCGGATGCTCTTCCGACCGGAGATCGGGCGGCGCATCGCCATCGTCCAGTGTGTCGGCATCAGCGCGGTGATGGTCGCGCACCTGGCAACGCCCGTTCCCCGGTGGTGGCTCTTCGTCCTCCTCATCGCGATCTCGCCCGAGCTCCATCTGCGCCGGGAGCGCAAGCAGCGCGTCGATCGCCTGGAGAAGCAGGTCGACGGCTTCGTGGTGTCGCTCGCGAACTCACTCAAGACAGTCCCGAGCCCGGCGGCTGCCCTCCAGGCCACGGCGGGGATCCTGCAGCAGCCCACGCGCCAGGAGATCGAATACGTCCTCAAGGAGATGCGCGTCGGCAGCACCCTCGAGCAGGGGCTGCTCGCCATGTCGGCGCGCGTGAAGAGTCCGTGGCTCGATGTGGCGTTCTCCGCGGTGCTCATCGGGCTGCGCGTTGGTGGAAACCTGCCGGTGGTCCTCGAGCGAACGGCGACCACGATCCGCGAGATGAATCGCCTCCTCGGCGTCGTGCGCTCGAAGACCGGCGAAGGACGCATGCAGCTCTGGGTCCTCGCCGCGTTCCCGTTCGCAATCGCCTTCGGCCTGAACGCGGTGCAGCACGGCTATTTCGACCCCCTGCAGAGCTCGGTCACCGGTCAGATCGCCGTCGGCATCGCCGCGGTGCTCTGGATCTCGTCGCTCTTGGTGGCCCGGAAGGTCCTCGCGGTGGACGTATGAAGACGCTCGTTCTCCTCGAGATCGGCGCTCTGGTGCCGGCCTTCGCGTGCGTCTCGGTGCTGGGCTGGTGGGCCGCCAGCGCTCCGCTCCCGAGCGGGGTCCGAACAGGGATCCGAGGGCTGGTCCGGCAACGGGCCCTGGCGGCCGGCGGGGCCTGGAGCCACATCGAGCCGCTCATCCGGTGGGTAGGAATGCGCGTCCACGGACTAATTAGTACGCAACTCCTGGCCTCCTTGGACCGACAGGTTCTCATGGCCGGCAGCTACCTCGGATTGCTCGCAGAGGAGCTCGTCGCGTTGAGTCTCGTCAGCGCGGTCGGAGGCCTGATTTTTGGGGCATTTGCCAACCTGGTCGTGAAGATCGGGCCGATGTTCGTCCTCGGCGTCGGCGCCTTCGGGGCGGTGGCACCATTCCTGACGGTGTCGAGCGCCGCCGACGACCGGTCGAAGGCCATCGGCCGCCGGCTGCCCGCCGCGGTCGATCTGCTTGCTCTCAGCATGAGCGCAGGGCTCGATTTCCCGGCGGCGCTCCGGCAGACGGTCGAGAAGTCGGGCACGCCGAACGATCCGCTGATCGAGGAGCTCTCGCTCATCCTCCAGAGCCTTCAGCTCGGACGGACGCGGCGACAGGCGCTCGAGGAGTTCGCCGAGCGTTGCCCCATCGATGCGGTCACCGAGTTCGTGGGGGCGGTCGTCCAGGCCGAGCTGCGCGGCAATCCCCTCGCCGAAGTGCTCCGTATCCAGGCCGAGGTCTCGCGGCAGCGTCGCACCGTCCTCGCCGAGGAGGCCGCTGCCAAGGCGGGCGTGTCGATGATCATGCCGCTCTGCCTCGTCTTCATCGCGATCCTCATCTTGATCGCCGGCCCGATGGTCATCCGGCTCTCGCAGAACGCCTTCTGAGGATCGTCATGGAACAGCTCACCTTCGACATCCTCCACGCTGACGGCCGCCGCGAGAGCACGACCGCGCAAGCTCCGCGCATCGTCGTCGGCAGCGGCGCACACTGCGACGTGCGTCTCGCGCCCGACCAGGCGGCGTTCGAGCACGTCGCGATCGAGGACCACCCGGCAGGCCCCCTGATGCGAAGCCTCGCGACGTCTCCCGCGGTCGTGCTCGACGGAGCGCCGCTCACCACCCACGCCCTCGGCGCGGTGACGACGTTCCGGATCGGGGCCACGCAGATCGAGATCAAGCGCGCCGTCCTCGGCGTGGAGGCGCAGAGCAGCTCGCTCGGCCCGGCGATGATCGCCAAGCTCGCCGTTGTCGCGCTCCTCGCGGTGGGCATCTTCGCCGTATCGCACATGAACAAGGAACAGCCGGTCGCTGCTCCGCCGAAGATGCCCGAGCTCTTCGCGAAGGCCGTGACCGAGTGCCCGCGGACCGATCCCGCCGAGGCTCGGGTCCTCGGCGACGACAACCGCGCCCTCGGCGGCGGCGCGCGCGAGCGCAGCCCGTTCGACCCGCGCGAGGCGCGCTCAGCGGTGCGAAGCTACGAGCTCGCCGCCGTGTGCTATCGGCGCGCGAACGCGCTGGAAGCCGCCGAAGAGTCGGCGAGCAACGCGAAGCGCATGCGTGAGGAGACCACGCTCGACTTTCGCGCCCGCCGCGTGCGGCTCGAGCGCGTCCTGCTCGTGGGCGACTACGAGGTCGCCGCGCAAGACGTCGCCGTCCTGCGAGCGCTGACCGAGGGCCAGCCGGGCGAATACACACGATGGCTGGCGAGCGTGACTCAGGACATCAAGAACCAGAAAGCGGAGAAGAGCCAATGAGCTCTCGTCGATTCGGAACCAAATCGGTATTTGCGATTGGCGCGTTGCTCTGTGCTGTCTCGTTTGGGTGCGCTTCGCCGCAGACCAAGCTCCAGCAAGGAATCGAGGCAATGCATGCCGAATCGGCGCCCGATCAGCTCGCCGAGCGTGGCGACCAATCCGCTTCGGTCGGCGACATGACGAGGGCCGAGCAGTATTACGTCGCTGCCCTGCGAGCCAACGGCGAGGCGGCACGGCTCGTTCGCCGTCTGATCGCCGTCTGCGTCGCCGACGGCCGGTATCCCGTGGCGCTGGAGTACGCCGACGAGTACCTCCGCAAGCACCCCGCGGACGTCGATGTCCGCTACGCAGCGGCCACGCTCCGCGTCGCGATCGGCGACGAGAAGCGCGCGCGGCAGGAGCTCCTCGAGGTCCTCGCCGCCAGGCCCGGATTTGCCGATGCGCACTACGTCATCGCGCTGCTCGACAAGGACCAGGGCGACGTGATGGCGGCGGATGCCCAGCTTCGGGCCTACCTCGCCGCGGCTCCGGACGGAGAGCATGCCGAGGTCGCACGCGCGAACCTCATGAGGACCGTACCGTGATCCCCGCCAAGGTATTCGAGAAGACCCTGCTCTCCTTCTTCGCGCCGATCCGTCCGTATCTGGACGATCCGTCGGTGAGCGAGATCATGATCAACGGCCCGGACCAGATCTACGTCGAGCGAAAGGGCATCCTGGCGCTCGTCGACGCGCGCTTCGAGAACGAGGAGGCGCTCACCGCGGCCATCCGTAACCTCTCCCAGTACGTCGGGAAGCCTGTCAGTGCCGAGCGGCCGATCCTCGAAGGCCGCATGCCCGACGGCTCGCGCGTCGAGGCCATCCTTCCGCCGGTCGCTCCGGATGGGCCGCACGTGTCGATCCGCCGTTTCTTCAAGGAGACGCTCACGGTCCAGCGCCTCGTCGAGCTCGACTCTCTGACCGACGATGCCGCGGAGGCCCTGCGCGCGTTCGTCATCGCCAAGTGCAACGTGATGGTCGCTGGCGGTACGGGCAGCGGCAAGACGTCGATGCTCAATGCGCTGTCGGGCTTCATTCCCGACGGCGAGCGCGTCGTCGTCATCGAGGACTCGCGCGAGGTGCAGTTCCAGAAGCCGCACGTGGTGCAGCTCGAGGCTCGCCCCGCGGACGCCAAGGGAGAGGGCGCGATCACCATTCGCGACATCTTCCGCGCGACGCTCCGCATGCGTCCAGACCGCGTGGTCGTCGGCGAGATCCGCGGCGGCGAGGCGCTCGACATCGTGCAAGCCATGACGAGCGGTCATGGCGGCTGCATGGGCACGCTGCACGCGACCTATCCTCGCGACACGCTCACGCGCATGGAGACCATGGCGATGATGAGCGACGTCGACATGCCGCTCGCCGCCATGCGCGCGCAGATCGGCTCGGGAATCAACATCATCGTCCAGGTGGCGCGCCTCCAGGACGGCAGCCGGAAGGTGACGCACATCACCGAGGTACTGGGATTCGATAACGCTCGGCAGGCTTACGACATCCAGGATCTCTATGTCCGGCGCTACGCGGGCATGACCAAGGACAATCGCATTCGCAGCCGGCTCGCTCCCACCGGAGTCCTTCCGGTTTGCCGAGCGCAGCTCGAAGAGCACGGCGTGAGCTTGCCCGCGGAGATGATTCGCTGCGCCGCCTCGGCGGCGTTGCAGAAGGAGATGGACGATGCTGCCCAGTAACACCCACGGTGATGTCGTCGTCCGGCTGCTCAGCGGCGAGAGCGGCCAGCACGAGCTCGTCCTGAAGGCGGGATGTCCCATTCCACCGATCGCGCTCGGTACGCACGGGGGATGGATCATCCAGGGTCGCCAGGTCGCGAGGGTCCACGTGATGCTCGCCTGGAGCGGCGAGACGCTCTTCGTGGGGACGCCGGGCGGGGAGGCCGCGCTGCTCGACGGGTTCCCGCTCGGAACGCGGTGGACCGCGGTGCGAGCTCCGAGCGAGCTGCAATTCGGCAGCGCTCGCCTGAGCATCGGGCGCCGCGCCGGCGCGGACGAGGAGACCGAGGTGCCGCCCGAAGATCGCGTGTGGACGGACGACCAGGTGACGAGCATGGACGATGGGCGAATCCTCGAGGCGTTGAGGCTCACGCGGGACGACGAGGTGACGTGCATCGCCGAGGTGGAGGTACCGCCCGCGGCGAGGCGGCCGGCGCCGGTCGTCCGCCGCAGGAGCGATCCTCCGACGAGGCTCGAGCGTCCCACGACGCCGCCGCCGCTTCCCCCGGCGCATCGTGCGCCCGCGAACGAGTCGCTGACGCATCTCCATGCCCTTCCCAGCAGCAATGAGCTCCGGGAAGAGGATGCGGGCATCATCGAGTCGTGCAGCCCGACCTCGAGTCTGCCTCCCACCATCCCGAGCGAGGGCCTGATTCCCATTCCGATGTCCACGTGGGCCCGGCCGATTCCGGTCGCCGTGGCCCGACCATCGCAGCCGACCATGGCGATTCCCGAGCCACACGGCGCCTTCGCGCGGACGGGCGAGCAGACCTTTGCGCCTCCGAGCATGGATTCGATCGGGGCCGGAGCGCTCGCTGTCTCCGGAGAGCACGCATCCAACGCACACAGAGCACGCGCGACTGAGTCGACGGTGGTGCGGCGGAAGAAGGACTCCGCGCTCGAGGCCGGATGGCGCCAGGCGTCCTTCCCGAAGAAGGCGATCGCCGTCCTGATGATGCCCGCGCTCCTGGGGGCTCTGCTCATGACGCGCTCTGCGCCGGCCGCGCGCGCTCACGCGCCGGGCGGCGCCGGCAGGACGTCTGCGGTGGCGGTCGCTGCGCCTTCCGCGACGGTGACGACCGCGAGCACGACGACGGTTGCGGTCGGCGCGAGCGCCGCACCGGTGCCATCGACGATATCAACGGCGGTCGAATCGCCGGCCAGCCCCGTGAAGGCGGGCGCGCCGGCTCTCCGCGACGCACGCACCGCGGAACGGCGCGCGCTCGACGCGGCCGCGTCCGGACAGGATGCGGCGGCCGCCGAGCAGTACGACGCGCTCGCCGCCGCCCATCCGGAGACGGTCGCCTTCCGTGAGGCCGCGCGGATCTTGCGAGGGCGAGTGATGGTTCGTCACGACTGAGTACGCAACTCGCGCCGCGGGCGGCCGATGGGTGCGGATGATGAAGAAGCTCCGCTCGTCCGTCATCCTCCCCCTCCTTGCGGCGGCTTGCGCGTCCGTGGCCGCCTGTTCGACCGGCGACCCGAGCCCGCCCGAGCTCGCCGACCGGCTCCAGTCGGATACCGGCGCCAAGTGGGCCGTGTGGGTCGACCCGGCGAGCCACGAGGTGCGATTCCTTTCCCCCGTCGTGCCTGCGGACATCCAGGGCACCTCGCTCGAGGACAAGGCACGAACCTTCTTCGACTGCTACCGAGACCAGCTCCACGGGACGGGGAGACCGGACGAATTGCGTCTCGTGGACACGACCGTCGACGACGACGGCAGCGCGCATCTCCGGTTCGCGCACTACCTCCCCGGAACCACGAGCGAGGTGTTCGAGGTCGCGAGCACCGTGCACTTCACGGCGACCGGACTGCTCGCGTGGGCGCAGCCGGGGTTTCGCGCCGACCTCGCGGCCCTTCCGACTGTCGCCAGGATCCTCCCCGACGCCGCGACGAAAGCCGCCAACGATCATCTCGCCGCCACGTGTGGCCCGCTCGATGCCGCGATGCTCGTTCTCGGAACCGACCTGGGCGTGCACGCTCACGAAGATCGACCCGTAGCGCTCGCGTATCGCGTGCGAACCTTCGGGGCCAGCCCGAGCTGCGTTGCCTCAGACGTCCTCGTCGACGCGACGACGGGCGACGTACTGGCGGTGAGCTCGCGTGCAAGCTCGTTCTGGGACACGGCGACGGGGGCGCGTTTCGCGCTCCTCGGCGACAAGAGTGACCGGAAGACCATCGACGTCGATCCACACTTCCACTTTTCGGGGCCCACCTCGTACACACTCGAGTCCGAGGCGTCGCCGAAGGTGAAGACGCGGAGATTCGAGACGGCATTCGCCACGAAGGACTACGAAACGACCACGCTCGGCAGCTGGGAAGACCCCGCGCCCTACAAGGGCGTCGCGATCAGCGCACACTTTCACGGCTTCCACGCCCTGCGTTTCTTCAAGGAGGTAAAGCTTCGGTCGGGCGGCGACGACATTCCGGTGATCATCCACGACGACACGAGCCACACCGACTTCGGCGTCAACGCCAAGTGCATCGACGGCGTGGTGTACCTGGGCGACGGCGATGTACTCAGTGGCGGCAACACGATGCCCGCCGCCGCCGCGTTCGACATCGTGACGCACGAGATCACACACTCCATCACCAACAAGACCTCGAAGCTCGCCTACCGCGACGAGTCGGGGGCGCTCAACGAGTCGTTCTCCGACGTCATGGGCGCCTCGGCGGAGGAGTGGTTCAACGAGACCCACGACCCGAAGAACAACGTCGTCATGGGCGAGGGTTGGACGAAGGACGGGACCGGCGAGCGCGACATGGTCGACCCGCGTTCGCACCACGACCCGGACCACAAGAAGGACCGCCGTTACTGTAAAGACGGGGAGGCTCCGAACGACAAAAAGAACGACGACTGCCATGTCCATTCGAACTCGGGGATCGCGAACCGAGCGTTCACGTTGATGACGCTCGGCGGCACGAACAGGACCTCGAAGATCACCGTCGCCAACGGGATCGGGTGGAAGGCGGCGCGCGAGCTCTGGTACACGACGCTCACGAACCTGCGTCCTCAAGCGACGTTCTGGGATGCAGCCCTGGCGCAGATCGCTGTCGCGTCCACGAAGGGGCCCGAGACGTTCACCGCGGTCGCGTGTGCATGGTACGCCGTGGGCGCGATCGAGCTGGGGACTGGCTTCACCATCGACCCACGACTGGTGGGGCTCACCTGTCCCGTCGCGACCGATCCCCCGAAGCCGGCCGATCCGCCGAGATCTGCGCCGTCGCAGTCGTCGGTCACCGGCGATGGCGGTTGCATCGGTCGCGGCAACGTCATCGTGTGCAACGACACGGCTCCGTCCTCGGCGATCGTCTGCAAGAACGGCGGGATCGTCGGCACCTCGTTCTGCGCCGACCTCGCGCAGCAGTGCAAGCGAGCGAGCGCGATGGACCCGACGGCGTCGCTCGACGCCGACGGCGCGCTCGTCTGCGAGTGACTCGCGGCTAGGGAGAGCCGGCGTCGGTCGCGCCGGCTGGCGCAGCAGCATCGCGATCGACCGCACCTGTCGCTTCCGCGTAGAAGGCAGCCTCGATGGAGGCCGCCTTCGTGGCGGCGGGGGGTACGTCCTCCCAGGCGCCGACAGCGAATGCCCACGACGACGACGCTCCATGACGGACGACCGTCTGGCGCCCGCCACCGTCGGAGCCTGGGTTCACCGCTGTCCAGCAGCCCTGCTCGAGCGCGAAGAGTCCCGTGGCCTCGAGATCGGCCTCGAACGCTTTGACGCGTGCGGGGGAGATGCTGGCAGGGGGGTCGTCGACCTCCACGCGGCGCGGCGGGCGATCGTCATCAAAATTGAACACGAGACGCGTACTGACGATGCGACCGTCGGGGTACACCACGAGCCTTCGAAACCTGTTGCCGGCGCCGCTGAATCCCGCCGAGCTGATGACCGCACCCTCGGGAAGCTTGTCGATCTGGCATCCGGGCCGGCCCAGCGGCACGAAGCGCGTGGCCACGACACGCTCTTTCTTGCATGCGGTCGAGCCTGTCGCCGCGAGCACGACGAGCAAGGCGACGCCGAGCCGGGCGGCGAAGGAGGGAGGGAGGAGGTGGCGAGGCATGGTGGTGCGCGGCCGATGCCTCGCGCTTGGTACTGCGCGGGGTGTATGCACGCCTTCCCTCAGAGACACGAGCAGAGGGGATCGCCGGCCTGGCATGCGCACGGAGTCCTGGGATGTTGGCGCTCGACTTCCGACGCGAAGGCGCCGCCGACCTGCAACGCGCGCTCGACCGCGGCCGGCGCCGTAGCGCCCGCCCCCCAACTGAATGCGTGCACCGAGCCGGCCTTGTCGCGCACGATGAGGTGGGCACCGCCGCCGTCCGGCACCGGGCGGCTCGGCTCCCACGTGCCATCCTTCTGGGCGAAGACGCCTGTCGACGCGAGATCGGCAGCGAGCTTCTCGACGCGAGTGAAGGGCACGCGCACCGGCGGCGTGGGCCGACCGCGCTCTGTTCCTTCGACGCGACCGTCGGCGAACACAGTCATCTGAGAGAACCTGCCGGTGGCCCCCCCTCCGCTCCCGTAGGTCATGAGCGCGGCGGGCGGGAGCTCCGCTCCGGGCGCTTGGCCATCGCCATCTGGCGCGGGCGCTTGGCCATCGCCATCTGGCGCCGGATCCCGCCGCCCCTTGCAGGCGCTCAGAGTTGCCGCCAGTGCCATCGCGAGGGTCAACGCTCGAACGAGCTCGGAAATCGAAGCGTGGCCTCTCATTCGACCCGAAGCCTAACAGCACCGAGCCCAACGCGGCGGTCTCGACGGGTCGACCCCCACGCGTCGAATCCAATACCCTCCCGCCGGGCGCTCCCGCGCGCAAGCCCGAT
Organism: Labilithrix sp.; assembly: GCA_028287065.1. Classification (GTDB taxonomy): domain Bacteria; phylum Myxococcota_A; class Polyangia; order Polyangiales; family Polyangiaceae; genus Labilithrix. The sequence continues at coordinate 13,678 of JAQBQJ010000345.1, forward strand.
ATGGCGCGTTCACACGAGGGACCGCGTATCTGGGCGGCTGACGAGCCGCTAGACTGAGGTGACGTGAGGAGGCTCGTCTTCGCCGCCATCGTGCTCGGCTCGGCCGGAGCAGCTGCGTGTCAGCTGTTCTTCGACACCGACGTGCTCGTCGCGAATCAAGACGGCGGCACGTCGAGCAGCGACGGCGGCAGCGGAAGCGACGCCGAACCCGGCGGCGAGGATGCCGCGCAGCCCGTCGACAGCGGCGCTTCCGCGGCCGACGCGGAGATCTTCGACGCCGCCGTCAACGCGCCCTTCTTCGCGGACGACTTCGCGCGCGCGAACGGGACGGCGGTCGGCAACGGATGGATCGAGAAGAACGACGAGGCCTTCGAGCTCTCGCAGCAGACGGCGCTCAAGCGCGGATCGACGGTGCGTTACCGCGACAATCTCGTGTACCGCGCCGACACGCAGCCCGCTGACGTAGAGGTCTCGGTCGTGTTCTCGCTGTTGCCGCCGCAGACCACGCCGCCCGGCTCGCCACAGGTCCACGCCCGCATCCAGCCGGCCACGGTCGGCACGGCGAACACGCTCGACAGCTATCGCGTCTACGTGTCCGAAGACAGCACGACCGCGGCGACCATCGCGAGGCAGCGCGGCAGCGCGTACTCGGTGAGGCTCACCGAGTTCACCTTCCCGAGCGCGCCGCTCGTTCCGCCCGGGGTGTTTCGGTTGCGCCTGCGTGTGCAGGGAACGAACCCGGTCGCCATTGCGGCTTGGATGGAGCGCAAGAACGGCTCGGGCGGCTTCGACATCGTGGGGCAAGCCGCGATCGTCGACGGCTCGTCCTCGCATCTCACGCTGCCCGGGTTCGTCGGATTCAGCGGTGATACGAGCTCCGATCGGCGGTACGCGTATTCACGCTTCGAAGCCGCCTTGCTGAAGTGAGCGAGGGACGTGGGCTACAATCCTGCGATGGGCCTCGAGAAGCGGAGCATCGGCCGCTACGTCCTCTACGATCGGATCGCGTCCGGCGGAATGGCGCAGGTCCATCTCGGTCGGCTCGTGGGCGCGGTGGGCTTCGCGCGCACGGTGGCCATCAAGCGAATGCTGCCCCACTGCGCGACGGACGCCGAGATGGTGCCGATGTTCGTCGACGAGGCACGTCTCGCGGCGCGTATCCGTCATCCCAACGTGGTGGCGACGCTCGACGTCGTGCAAGAGAGCGAAGAGCTCCTCATCGTGATGGAGTACGTGCACGGTGAGTCTCTCTCCCGGCTCTTCGGGCGCGCGCGCACCCGGCACGAGGCGGTGCCGCCCGCCATCGCGAGTGCGCTCGCGATTGGGATGCTCGAGGGCCTTCATGCCGCGCACGAGGCACGGAGCGAGCACGGCGAGCCGCTCGGGATCATCCATCGCGACGTGTCTCCGCAGAACGTGATCGCGGGGGTCGACGGCATCGCGCGCGTGGTCGACTTCGGGATCGCGAAGGCGCGTGGTCGCGTGCAGACGACGCGCGATGGTCAGCTCAAGGGCAAGGCCGGGTACATCGCCCCCGAGCAGCTCGAGGGCGAGGACATCGATCGGCGCGTCGACGTGTATGCCGCCGGCGTGGTGCTCTGGGAGGCGCTGGCAGGCCGGCGCTTGTTCGACGGCGAAGCGCGCGCGGTCATGAAGAAGATCCTCGTCGAGGAGCTCGTGCCGCCGAGCCGTTTTGCGAGCGGCATCTCGCCTGCGCTCGACGCGGTGGTGATGCGCGCGCTGGCGCGCTCGGCCGATGCGCGCTTCGAGACGGCGCGCGAGATGGCGGGTGCGCTCGAACGAGCGGTGGCGCCGGCCTCGCCGCGTGAGGTCGAGGCGTGGCTGCTGGAGCTCGCGGGGGACGTGATCGAGGCGCGCGCGGCGCTCGTGGCGGCGATCGAACGCGACTCGCCAGGTGACTTCGACGAGGCAGCGCGCGCCGGGGTGTCGAGCGTGAAGCAGGCGCGGGCAAAGCCGAGTGACGATGTCGCGACGGCGCCGCTCGAGGGGTCGGCGGGAGGGACGGCGGGAGGGACGGCGCCTCTCGGCGCGTCGTCGCCGGGGACGTCGCCGTCGGTGACGCTTGCGATCGATGCGCCGCGGCCGAGCAGTGTGCCGAGGCGGCGGAGCACGGGATGGATCGTGGGGGCGGTGGTGATCGTGGGGGTGATGACGGCTGGGGTGGTGGGAGTGATGATGAGGGGCGGAGCGGGGGCGGGAGCGGGGGCGGGGGCGGGAGCGGGAGCGGATGCGGATGCGGGAGCGGGAGCGAGCGCGATGAGCGAGGGGAGTGAGGCCGGGGTCGCCGATGCCGCGGGTGAGACTGCGGTTCCGGCCGTGTCCGCGGTTCGACCGACGACCACCACGACGGGGACGACGACGACGACGACCACGAAGCACATGGGCAAGCCGGTGCCGCGCAAGGGCGGAGTGACGGCTGGATGTCAGGTGCCGTTTACCCGTGCACCCGACGGAACTAAGATCCCCAAGCCCGAGTGCTTCTGACGCCTCTCCTCGCTGCGCGTGCGCCGCTACCGCGGTTTTTACGGCTCGTGATGCCCATCGCGGTGATGGTCACGACGTGTGTTGCGCCACGTGTCGCGCGGGCCGATCGCGGGGCTCCCACGAAGGCCGAGTGCATCGACGCGTACACCTCGGGCCAGCGATCGAAGCAGCGCGGCGAGCTCGCGGCTGCGCGCGCTCGTCTGATGGTCTGCTCACGCGACCCGTGCCCCACTGCTCTGCAGGCCGACTGCTCGGAGTGGCTGTCCGAAGTGCAGAGGCTCCAGCCCACGGTCGTCATCGTCGCGCAGGACAGCGAAGGTCATGACCGCACCGATGTCCGCGTGATCGTCGACGGCGCGGTCGTGGCGGAGCGGCTCGACGCGCGCGCCGTCGAGATCGATCCCGGCGAGCGGACGTTCCGCTTCGAGCTCGCGGGTCACGCGCCCGTCGAGCAGCGCATCCTCGTTCGCGAAGGGCAGAAGGCCCGCGAGATCTCCGTGAAGCTCGTCGTGCGCTCGGCGGCGGGTCCTGCGCGGGCTCCTGCAAGCGCGGGGGGCTTCGGGCCGCCTCCTCCCGGAGAGGAAGCGGCGCCCGGTCCTCCCTGGACGGCCTATGCGTTCGGCGGCCTCGCCCTCGCCGGCCTCGGCACCTTCGCCGGGTTCGGCCTCGCGGGCGTCTCGCAGCGCTCCGATCTGCTTGCATCTTGCAATGATCATTGCGCCGATGACCAGAAGTCGTCCGTCGACACCAAGTTCCTCGTCGCCGACATCGCACTCATCGTTGGTGCCGTCGCGGCCGTCGTCGCCACCTACGTCTTCATCGCGCGGCCTTCGTCCGCGCCGCGCTCGCCGTGAGCGTCGACGATCCGACGCGACCGGAGCTCTCGAGCCACGGTCTGTCTCCAGCCGTGCGCGTTCTGGTGCTGTGGGACGGCGGGAGCTCCACCCACTTCTTGTCACCGGGCGCGAGCATCACCCTCGGCCGTCATAGCGACTGCGAGATCGTGATCGATTTGCCGAGCGTGTCGCGCCGTCATGCGCGCATCACCGGTGGTGAGCCCGCCCGCATCGAAGACCTCGGCGGCATGAACGGCATCCGCGTGCGCGGCGTGCGCATTCCGACCGGCCAGCCTGTTGCGCTCGACGGCGGCGACGTCGTCGAGCTCGGTGGCGCGGTGGTCGTGCTCCAGGGCCCGCGCTCGTCTGCGTCACCTGCGCCCGGCGTCAGCCGCGCCACGCAGGCTCCCGGCGAGAGCCCGATGAAGGCGGTCGATCGACTCGTCGAGCTCGTTGCGCGCAGCGAGATCGGCGTGCTGCTCCTCGGCGAGACCGGCGTCGGCAAGACCGTCACCGCTCAGGCAATCCACGATCGCTCGAAGCGTGCGCGTGGTCCTCTCGTCCGTCTCAACTGCGCAGCGTTCCCCGAGGCTCTCCTCGAAGGCGAGCTCTTCGGCTACGAGCGCGGCGCATTCACCGGCGCGACGCAGGCGAAGGTCGGTCTCCTCGAGTCCGCGGCGGGTGGCACGGTGCTCCTCGACGAGATCGGCGAGATGCCGCTCGCCACGCAGGTGAAGCTGCTCACGGTCATCGAGACACGCGAGGTGCTGAGGCTGGGCAGCTTGCGCCCGCGCGCCATCGACGTTCGCTTCCTCGCCGCCACCAACCGCGATCTCCTCGCGCGCGCCGGTGAAGGCAGCTTCCGCGCGGATCTCTACTATCGCCTCAACGGGATCAGCATCGTGATCCCACCGCTGCGCGAGCGAGCGACCGAGATTCCGGTGTTCGCCCACCGCTTCCTCGAAGAGGCCTGCGCACGTGCGGGGCGCCCGCCGCTCGGCATCGCCAGCGAGGCCATGGGCGCGCTCTTCCGTCATCCGTTCCACGGCAACCTGCGCGAGCTGCGGAACACGATCGAGCGCGCGAGTGTCCTCGCGCAGGGGAGCTCCGTGTTGCCGGAGCATCTGTTGTTCGATCCGCCGTCGCCGTCGTTCGCGATTCAGACCGCGCCCGCGCCTGGACCTGCGCCGGTGTCTCCGCCGGTGTCTCCGCCCGTTGCTCAGCCAGCGTCCGTACCGGCGCCCGCGTCACCTTCACCCGGGCCTCTGCGCGATCAGCTCGTCGCGTTCGAGCGCGAGCGCATCATCCGCGCCCTCTCCGACTGCAACGGCAACCAGACCCGCGCGGCCGAGCTGCTCGGCATGTCGCGTCGTGCGTTGATCCAGCGCATCGAGGACTACAAGCTTCCGCGCCCGCGCAAGCGTTGACGAGGGCACGAGCGCCGGCGAGGGCCGGTGCATGCGGGGTGCGGGTTGGAGGACCTCACCGGCGCGCGTGCCCTCGTCTCGCACTTCAGCGGCCGATGACGTCGCGTGCGACGACCGCACGCTCCCGCCAGTAGCCCGAATATGGCGTGAACGTCACGCCCACGCCGACGCGATAGGTATGCAGCAGCCTGTCGTCGCCTGCGTAGATCGCGACATGGCGCACGGTGGTGTCGCTCGTCTTCGACGAGGCCTTGAAGAAGACGAGGTCGCCCTTCCGCAAGCTGCCGAGCGGTACGAGCGCTCCCCTGGTCGCCTGTTGCCGCGACGTACGGGGCAACGTGATGCCCGCGGTCGTCGAGTAGACGTGCTTCACGAACGACGAGCAGTCGAACTCGCTCGTCGTGTCGGTGGTCGCGCCGAATTTGTAGGGTGCACGCAGGTGGTTGTCGCCGTGGCCGATGACCTCGTCGCGAAGCTTCGTCTTCTGGCTGCTGGTGAGCGCCTCGGTGGTCGACGACGTCACTGCCTCCTCGGTGTCTGCGATGTCCGGGTCACCTTCCCCTTCGAACCCCTCGCCGTCGTCGTCGGTCGGTGCGACACATGCCGCGATCGCGAGCGTGAGCACCACGAGAGCCGAGCGAAACGTGAAGCGGGTCGTCATGATCGTCATGGTCGTCGTCCTCCTCCGAGCTTCCGGCGGTCGCTACAGCAGCGGACGTGCCGTGCGCGTCGAGGCGAAATCGCCCGGATTCGGCGAGGGATCGTGCAGCGTTCTCACCAATGGTGAGGTTCCTGCACAACGCGACGCGGACGCGGATGTGCACGACTCGCACGTCGCGTGGCCATCGCGTCCGGCCATCGAACGGGTGGTCCGCGTGGACGTCGCGCGATCCACGCGGGCCGCGAACCATTTTCGACGACGCTGTTCGATTCCGTTTGCGAAGCACGTTCCGTCCGCTGGCGGCGGAGTACTGCGATGAGGACGGCGCCACGAACATGGTACGGAGCTCGCTAGCGCATCCCATTGCGGGGTGCGCACGAGGTCGTCTTGAACCACGTACGTACGCGCCCGAGCTCCATCCTCTGCATCGTCGCTTTCGTCTCTGCCGCGGGCATCTCCGCTTGTGGCCCTGCCGGCGAGGAGGACGACGACTCCGTCGCCACCGAGCAGGAGAGCGCGGCCGCCACGAGCTGGCCTTGCTACAACCCGCAGCCGGGTCATCCGACGGCGACCGAGAAGGCTAGCTTCATCGGAAACAACATCTGGGCGGCGCAGGATGCGGAGCGTCGCTACGGCGTACCCGCGGCCGCACTCCTCGCGATGGCCGCCAACGAAGGCGGCTACGGGTTCACGCGCACCTCGCTCTACGCGAACAACTCGTTCGGCTGGAAGTACTTCGGCGCGGAATCGGCGGGCGGCCGCTCTGCGTACACGCTCGCGTGTCAGCCCTCGTGGGACGTAGGCAACCAGTACGTCGCGTTCAAGTCGATCGCCGAGGGCATCCTCTTCGTCGGGCGCAAGCTCGGCTCGCTCCCGAGCTACAGCGCCGATGCCAAGCGCTACGTCGCCGATCGGCGTGCCGGCGTCGACGTCGTGACCGCGGTGAACCGCTTCATCGACGGCATCGCAGAGCCGTACAACTACGACCCCGTGAAATACCGCAAGACGATCAAGCGACACGCAAACGACTACATGAACCCGAGCGACGTTCGCTCGAGCACGACCTCCCTCTATCAGTACTCGGCGGCCATCGCGTACTCGCCCTGACGCTGGTACGGAGCTCGCAACGGAGACGCGCCATGAGGTCCGTCTCTCGGTGCTTCTCCGTTCCGATCGCCGCGCTGCTCTCCATGCTCGCAGCCTGCAACGCGCTGAGCGGCGCGGACGATCTGTCGACCGACGACTGCCTCGGGTGCGGCGGTGTCACGCGTGCGCCGCAACGCTCCGAGACCGAGCCTACGGAGCCTGTCGAGCCACGCGGACCCTCGCCTGCGAAGGTCGACGGCGGAGCATCGTCCACGCTGCCGCCCGACATCGATGCAGCGCCGCCCGAGACCACGCCGGTCGACCCGGCGGGCGCGGTGAAGTGTGGTGCCGCGACGTGCTCGGGCGCGAAGCCTGCGTGCTGCTTCTCCGGAGGCGCCGCCACGTGCATCGGTGCGGGCGAGCCGTGTCTGGGCGCGCGTCTCGCGTGTGATCAGCGCGCCGACTGCGGCGCCGGCGAGGTGTGCTGCCTCGACACGTCGGGAGCCGAAGCGCGCTGCCGCGCGCGTGCCGTCTGCGCGAGCGGCCCCACCATCGAGCTGTGCGCCGCCGACCCAGAGTGCCCCTTCGGCAGCGCGTGCCGCGCGCACATCGAACCGCTCGGCTTTCTCGGCTGCAACTAGCCTTGGCGTCGTCGCGTCACGCAGCGA